>NZ_LGHM01000015.1 GCF_001908185.1 Bradyrhizobium sp. AS23.2 | reverse complement strand
CCTGCTCGAGCAGCTCCGCGCGGCGAAGGCGGCTGCGCCGGAAGCGCGCCCCGAAGTGTCGAGCTGCCGGTCAGCGCCGAAGAGCTGGCGGAGCGGCGCGAACGCGTCGACCGCACCTTGCGCGCCGTGCTCGCCGAGCCCGATGCCGGCTTCCGCGCCATCGGCGTGCTCTATCAGGAGTTCGTGGTCCGCTGCCGTATCGAAGGCCTCGGCTCGGCCGTACCCGACCTCAACGAATTCCGCCGTATGCTGACGCACGCGCGGGCCGGGCTCGGCGCTGATCTCGCCGAAGACGATGCCTGGCAGGAAGTGTCGCTGCGCGCCTCCATCCTGCCCGACGACATGCAGGGCGTGTTCATGATGATCGCGCGCGCGGCGAAGGAACGCTGGCCCTGCCCGGGCGACGCCGCGATCGCCCGCGCCTATGGCTCGCACTCGCTGCGCAGGGCGCAGCGCCTGCTCGGCTACATGGAGGAGCAGGGCCTGATCGTCTGCCAGCTCGACGGCGGTGGACGCAGGATCGTGACGCTGGTGGAATTGGCCTGGGCCACGGCGCCGGGCGATCCCAATGGCGACGATCTGCCGGCGGAGCCGGCTCGGAGCGCGGCTTCCGCCTGAGATCGTCCTAGAACGTCCCGGCCACGGTCACGCGGAACGTCAGCGGCTCGACCGGGTGCAGAGCTAGGCGGCCTCGGAGCCGCCGAGATAGGCATCGCGGACGCGGGGGTCGTCCTTCAGCGCCCGCGCCGGGCCCGACAGCACGATCTTGCCGGTCTGGAGCACATAGGCTTCATGCGCGATCTCGAGCGCGAGACTGGCATTCTGCTCGACCATGAAGACCGAGACGCCCTCCTGGTTGATGGTCCTGATCAGCTCCAGCACGCGATCGACATAGAGCGGCGACAGGCCCATGGTCGGCTCGTCCATCACGATCATGCGCGGCCGGCTCATCAGCGCGCGCGCCATCGCGACCATCTGCTGCTCGCCGCCGGAGAGCGAGCCGGCGCGCTGCGACAGCCGCTGGCCGAGTTTTGGAAACAGCGTCAGCATCCGATCGAGATCCTGCGCCACCGCGTCGCGGTCGCTCCGCACGAACGCGCCCATCAGGATATTCTCCCGGACGCTCATGTCCGCGAACAGCCGCCGCGCCTCCGGCACCGAGGCGATGCCGCGGCGGACGATCTGCGGCGTGGTGAGCCCGATCAGCGAGGCGCCGTCGAACGTCACCTCGCCCGAGCGCGGCTTCACGAGGCCCAAAATGATCTTCATCGTCGTCGACTTGCCGCTGGCGTTGCCGCCGAGCAGGCAGACGATATGACCGCGACCAACCGTGATGGACAGGTCGAAATGGACCTGGGCCTGGCCGTAGAACGTATTGACGTTGGATAGCGCGAGCAACGCATCGGAAGAGGAGTTCGTCATGCCGCGCTCTCCTGCTCAGCCGTCCCCGACAGGCCGTGGCCGAGATAGGCCTCGATCACCTTGGGATCGTTGCGCACCACCTCGCCCGGCCCTTCCGCGATCTTCCTGCCCTCATCCATGACGATGACGCGATCGGAGAGGCGCATCACCATCTCTAACTTGTGCTCGATCAGGAGGATGGTCAGCCCTTCCGCCTTCAGCTCGGCGACGAGCGTCTGCATCTCCGCGGTCTCGGTCGGGTTCATGCCGGCGGTGGGCTCATCGAGCAGCAGCAGGCGCGGCTTCAGCGCGAGCGCGCGCGCGATCTCGACGCGGCGGCGGTTGGCGTAGGACAGGCTGTAGGCCGGCTGGTCGATCCGCGGCAGCAGCCGCTCCCCGAAGCGCGCGAGAATGGCCTTCACCTGTTCCCGCAATTTCTCTTCCTCAAGCTTGACGCTCGCAGGGCGTAGCAGCGCCAACCCCAGCTCCAGCAGCGGGCCGATCACCGGCACGGCCGGCTTCACCGCGCGCAGCCGCGTGTGCGCGCCGATCAGGACGTTGTCCATGACGCTGAGATTGCCGAAGACGCGGCCAAGCTGGAAGGTACGCCCGATGCCTTCGGCCGCGAGCCGCTCCGGCGAGAGGCCGGTGATGTCACCGCCTTCGAAGCTGACATGACCGGCGTCGGGCCGATCGAGCCCGGTCACGAGGTTGAACAGCGTCGTCTTGCCGGCGCCGTTCGGGCCGATGATGCTGATCAGCTCACCCCTGGCGAGGTCGAGGTCGATGGCATCGACCGCGGTGAGGCCGCCGAAGCGGCGTGTCAACCCGCGCAGGGACAGCATGGGAGCGTGCTCCGCCATCACATCGTCCCCAACAGGCCCTGCGGCCTGAACCGCACGAGCAGCAGGAGCACGATGCCGTAGATCAGGATGCGGTACTCAGCCGCGATCCGGAACAGCTCGGGCAGGCCGACCAGCGCGACCGATCCGACGATGGCCCCGACGACATTGCCGAGGCCGCCGAGGATCACGACGGTCAACGCCAGGATGGATTGCTGCGTGTTGAATGTTTCGTGATTGATGTAGGAATAGAGATGCGCGGCGATGCCGCCGCTGACGCCAGCGGCGAACCCGCCGAAGATGAAGGCCAGCGATTTGTAGCGATTCAGGCTGAGGCCGTAGGCGCGCGCGGCGATGTCGTCGTCGCGAATGGCGCGGAAGCTGCGGCCTAGATGCGAGCCGAGCAAGCGCCCCTGCAGCAGCGCCAGCACGATCATCACCGCAAAACTGAACCAGTAGATCGACGTTGGGCTGATCAACTCGTAGCCGAACAGCGACAGCGGCGGGATGCCGGAGATGCCGATCGGACCGCGCGTGACGCTCTCCCAATTCAGGATCACCAGCGACACGATCTCGCCGATGGCGAGCGTGGCGATCGACACGTAGTGCCCGCGCAGGCGGAACGACGGCGAGATCAGCGCCGTGCCGAGCGCCGCGCTCATCAGGCCCCCGCCGATGACGGCAAGGCCGACGGGGACGGAGAAATTCAGCGACAGCAGCGCCGACGTGTAGGCGCCGATCGCCAGCAGCGCGGCGTGTCCGAGCGAGACCTGGCCGATCGTGCCCGCAACCAGTGTCAGGCTCAGCGCAAGCATGCCGAGCAGCCAGGCGTTGATGAAAGTCTGGAGCACGTAAAACGACACCGGAAACAGCGGCAGGATCGCGAAGATGCCGGTGGCGGCCAGCAAGGCCCAGCGTGGAATGCGAACCGGGCGGCTCGGCGCGATGAAGGTGCCGGTGAGCGGCTCGGGCGGCGCCTGCCGCGCGCTGGCGAACAGACCATTGGGCCGCAGCACGAGGACAACGACCAGCAGCAGGAATGCGAAGAGATTGCGGTAGCTGGTGCCGAACACGGCGACGCCGTAGCTCTCCACCAATCCGAGCAACAGGCTGCCGACCACGGCGCCAGGCACATTGCCGGCGCCACCGACCACTTCGGCGACGACGCCCTTGAGCGTCGCCTGAAGGCTCATCGCGGTGTCGATCTGGTTGTAGTACATGCCGACCAGCATGCCGGAGACGCCACCGAGCGCAGCGGCGATGCCGAACACGGCCTGATTGACGCGATTGACATCGACGCCCATCTGCATCGCTGCGTCACGGTCTTGCGCCGTGGCACGTACCGCCCAGCCGAGCTTGCTATAGCGCAGGAACACGAACAGCAGCAGCGCGCTGGTGATGCCGACGCCGGCGATCAGCAGATCAAGCGGCCCGATCGTGCCGCCACCGACCTGGAAGCGAACGTCGGGCAGCTGGCTCGGCAGCGCCCGCGGGTTGGGCGAGAACGTCAGCATCACGAGCTGATCGAGCACGAAGCTGATGCCGATCGTCGCGAGCAGCGGCGCAATGCGCACCGAATTCTGCAGCGGACGCAGGCCGAAGCGTTCGATGATCAATCCGACCACCGCAGCGGAAGCCGCCACCACGATGATCGTGAGCGGCAGCGGCGTGTGCAGCTGCACCACCGCGACCCAGCCGATATAGGCGCCGACGAGATAGATCGAGCCCTGGGCGAAGTTGATCAATCGGCTGACGCCGAAGATCAGCGCAAGCCCGACCGCAACGAGAGCGTAGACGTTACCGACGATCAGCCCGTTGATCGTGTAGTCGAGCCAGGAAGACACGCGGGTAGCCCCCGAGTAGAGAGAAAAGCGGCCGGAGCGACTAAAGCGCGATAAGATCGGAAGAGTTCGTCATCGCGCTTTAGCTTGTTTTTGCACATGATCTTTCCGGAAAACCGCTTCGCACTTTTCCGGATCATGCTTTGGTCCGACCATCATGTCAGGTCGGCTTGCCGTCCCAGAGCGCGAATTGCCCCTTGCGCACGACGAGCTCGGCATTCATGGCGCCCTTGACGCGGCGGGTCGCGACGTCGAACGTCGCGGTGCCGAAGATGACGCTCGGGACGTCCTTCACTTTCGTGAAGGCGTCGCGAATGGCGCGCCGATCCGCGCCACCGATCTTCACCACGGCGGCCGCCATGTTCATCGCGTCATAGGCGTAGGCGTTGAACGCGTCGGGCTCCAACCCGTTGTACTTCTTCCTGAAGCCCGCGATGAATTTCTGCACCTCGGGCCGCGGGTCTTCCGGGAAGTAGCGCGTGCCGACGTGCACGTCCTCGACAGCCTCGCCGCCGAGCTCCAGAAACTTTGGCGAATAGACCGAGCTCGCGGCGCAGATCACCTGCTTCAGCCCGACCTGGCGAGCCTGACGCGCGATCAGCGCACCGTCGGAATAATAGGAGATCAGGATCAGCCCATCCGGATTGGCGTCGCGGACGCGCACCAGTGTCGACCGGAAATCCCGCTCCTCCGCGATGTATCCCTCGGTGACCACGATCTCCGCGCCATACTCCTTGGCAGCCTTGGTGAAGTAGTCGCGGCTGGTGCGGCCCCAATCGGTGTTGAGGTGCAAGACCGCAAGCTTCTTGAGGCCGAGGCGCTTCACGGCATACGACGCCAGCAGCGGCTGCTCGTCGGCCTGACTGACCGAGGTGCTCCACATGAAGTCGCCGCCCTTGGTGAAATCGGGATGCGAGTTGGTGAAACCGAACTGCACCAGGCCTCCGCGCTGATAGATCGGCGAGGCCGCCATCGATGCGGGGCTCGAGAAGTCGCCGAGCTCCATGACGATGCGGGGATCGGACACGAATTTCTGGGCAATCGCCACCGACTGGCGCGGATCGCTCTGGCTGTCCTCGAAACTGTAGGCAAGCTTGCGGCCGTTGATGCCACCGGCGCCGAGGATCTCGTCGAGCGCTAGATCAAAGCCCTGCTTCCACTGCGTGCCATATTGCGCGTTCGGACCCGTGAGGGGACCGCTGACGCCGAGCAGGATCGGTTCGGAGGATTGCGCGAAGGCGGCACGCGAAAAGGCCGCTCCCGCCATCATGGCGGCAAGCGAGCCCTTGACCAGGCTACGGCGATCGATGTTGCTCATGCACGGCTCCATCCACTCTGGTGTTACAAACAAGCGGTAATTCTTGTGACAGTGAAGCTGCCTACTTCGAGGGCTCGCCGAGCGACAGCATCAGCCGGTTCGCCCAGTTGAAGAACGACGCACCATTGATGACGTCGACGATCTCCGCATCGTCGAGGCCGGCGCGGCGCAGCTCCTCGATATTGTCCGGACCGAAAGCGATCGGCGTCGCAGCCAGTGCGACGGACGCCTTGACGACGGCGTTCCAGCGCTCGCCGAGATCGGCCCCGACGCCTTCGTCGAGCAGGCGCTGCACGTCGTCGCGGCGCCTGGAATAGGTGCTGGCAAAGCGCGCATGCACGGACGCGCAATAGATGCAGCCGTTGTAGCGCGAGGTCGCTGCGGCTGCGAGCTCGCGCTCGGCGCGCGGCAGGCCATCGGCGGTGTTGTAGAAGATGTCCTTGTCGGTCTTGGTACGGGCTTCCAGAACCTCGGGATCCCGCACCAGCAGGCGGAAATATTCCGACTTGGCGCGGGCGCGATCGACGAGGCCGGAAAAATGTCGTTCGGTCAGCTCAGCCTCGGGCAGCGGATCAATCCACGACACCCAGCCGAGTTCGTCCTGAGTGAACACGACGGGCGGATTGACTTTGTTTTCAGCGCTCATGATGCAGCCTCCTACGCGCCAGAAGCGGCGTTCGCGGTGCGCCCAAGCGAAGCGCCGAGCACGCGCAGTCCAGTGACGACCCGCACCTGGAACGACAGGAACGCGACGAGTTGAGAGAAGGTGACGATGCCGGTATCCGACCAGCCGGCTGCGAGCAGCGCCTTCATGTCGGAAGACGCGGCATCGCGGGGCCGGAACTCCAGAAGGTGCGTATGTTCCAGTGCCGCGACGAGCCGCGCACCGAGGGCAGGCCTGCGCTCCGTGCTCACCCGGTAGATTAGCCCGGCCTTGTTCTCGACCGACAGCGGGCCGGCCGGAAAATCGCCGTACGGGCCCGACGTCTTGCCGCGCTCGATCTCGGCCTTGATCGCTTCGACCAAAGCCGCCCCATCCGCATTCGCGGCAAGCTTCTCGCGGTAGAACGCGGCGACGGGGGACTCGCCGTGAAGGCCGGTCACGAAGGCCGCGACCGCGGCGCGTTCGGCAAGCGAGAAATCGCTGGCGTCAATCGGCTCGAACAGCGAGAGATAGCTTTTCTGCGCATTCTCGCGCGCCTGCAGTCGGCGCGCGCGAATGGTGTCCAGGGCCGAGCCCGGTTCGATCCCGGCGAGCGTGTCGATGATATCTTTCGTTCCCATCATTCAGCCTCGTGCAACGCGATCACATTCATTTCGGCTAGCCCGCCAGGGCGACATCTGCCGCCGTCCTCGTCCAGCCCAGCGCCGGCGCGACCTTGTCCGCGACGAGCTCGATCGAACGCAGGATGTAGGGGTGTGGCGGATCGACCGAATGCGCCTGGAAGACGAGATCAGTCACCCGCTCCAGCGTGGCGTCGGCGCGGAGCGAGGCGATGACGTCGTCGGCTGCGCCGACATGCGTGTCGAACGCCGTGATCATCTCCTCCAGCGTCTCGCCCGGCTTGGCGTGGCCACCCTTGGGGAACTGCGGGAGCGCGCGCCGCAGTCCGACATCCGCAAGGCGCATCGCCTCGGCCCGGTCGTCGGCGACGAAGACGCTGCGCGACGCCATGATGCGGGGCTCGCGACCCGGCGGCAGCGCTTCCAGATAGGCGTCGATGATCGGATTCTGGATCTCGGCGAGCGTTGCGTGCGGTGCCTCCTTGGCTCGCGGCTGCGTGCGCGACAGCAAGAGACCATCGCCCGCCTTGCCAGCGCGTGCGCCGCCAGCCACCGAGAAGGTCGCCTGCCAGATCCGGTCGTCCAGTTGTGGCCGCTGCGGATAGAGCGTGTCGCCGCCATCAAGTGGCTTGCCGGTCAGCGCGGCGCGGACGACGTCCAGGTTGCGAGCGAAAATCTCGTTGCGCTGGGCGCTGTCGAGGCCGAAAGCGGCAAAGGCCGACGGGTTGCCCCCGGTGCCGACGCCGAGCTCGAAGCGGCCGTTGCAAAGCAGATCAAGCACCGCGGCGTCCTCCGCCACCCTCACCGCGTTCTCCAGCGGCAAGGTCACGATGCCGGTGCCGAGGCGGATGCGCGAGGTCTGCGCTGCGACGTAACCGAGGAAGGTGAAGGGCGAAGGCAGGCCGCCCTCGCGCTCGTGAAAATGATGCTGCGCGATCCACGCGGAATCGAGGCCGGCCTTCTCGGCACGCACGATCTGCTCGGCCGCAAAGCGGTATCGCTCGGCGGGCGGCGCCTCGTCGAGAAGCCGCGTGAAGAACCCCAGTCGTTTCAGGTTTGCAAAGCGTTTCATACGACCCCTGCCGGGCGAGAATTGCCACGCCCCAATGATGTCGGTTGCCGCAGCTCCAGACAAGCGGGCATTGCGCAAGGCTGCCCGCCGGGATCGCCCCCGCGCCGGAGCCTTGCTGGGCAGACTGCCTACCAGCTCGGCAGCACCGCGCCCTTGAACTTGGTCAAGATGAACTCCTTGATCTCGGGCGTGTGGTAGCTGTCCACGAGGGTCTTGACCCAGGGCTTGTCCTTGTCGGCGGTGCGAATGGCGATCAGGTTGACGTAGGGTCCCTTTGGATCCTCGCGCAGGATCGGATCCTTGACGGGATCGAGGCCCGCCTGGGTTGCATAGTTGGTGTTGATCGCAGCTGCGTCGACATCATCGAGCGCGCGCGGCGCTTGCGCCGCATCGACCTCGACGAATTTCAGCTTCTTGGGGTTCTCGGTGATGTCGAGCACCGTCGGCTTGAAGCCGACACCGTCCTTCAGCTTGATCACGCCCTTGTCGCGCAGGAGCAGCAGCACACGGCCGCCATTGGTCGGATCGTTCGGGATCGAGACCTTGCCGCCCTCGGGGATATCGGCGAAGGCCTTGTGCTTCTTCGAATAGACGCCGATCGGGAAGTTCACGGTCAGCGCGATGGACTCGATCTTGTAGCCGCGATCGGCCTTCTGGTTGTCGAGATAGGGCTGGTTCTGGAAGGAATTGGCCTGGATCTCGCCCGCATCAAGCGCTGCGTTCGGCACGACATAGTCGGAAAACTCGATAAGCTGGATATCGAGGCCCTGCTTCGCAGCGATCGGCTTCACGGCCTCGAAGATCTGAGCATGCGGTCCAGGCGTAACGCCGATCTTGATGGTCTCGGCCGCAGCCGCAGCTGACCATGCGGCGAGAACGCTCGAGAGGATCAGCGCGGAACGAAACGACATCTTCGGCTCCATAACTCAACGACAATGATTGGAACCGTATTCGCTTCTCCGCCGGGCGAAATCAATGAAATGGAAATCCATATTCGCGGCCCGCGGCGGACGCACGTTCTCCATTCGGCACCAAACGGGAAACGAATTCACGGCGGCGACGACGCCTTCCGCAAGCGTGAGGCGCATCACGGCAAATCGCCGCCCGGGATGCGAGGTTGGCGGCACGACCAGCCAGGACCGTGGTCGCGAGCCCGCCATGCCCGCGCGCTAAACGATGCCGCTTTGCCGAAGCGCCCCAATCGCAGCCGCGTCGTATCCAAGTTCGGCCAGGACACGATCGGTATGCTCGCCGAGCGTCGGCGGGCGGCTCGCGATTTCGCCCGGCGTTTGCGACAGCCGCACGGCAGCTCGCGCCACCGGCGCAGGTTTCGGTAGGCCCGGATAATCGACGTCCTGCATGAAGCCGGCGGCGCGAATATGCGGATGGTCCAGCGCCTGTTGCGGTGAGAGGACGGGCCCGGTCGGAATCATCGCCTTGCCCAGCGTATCGACGGCCTCCTGCGTGGTGCGCTCTGCGCACCAGCGCGCCATCCGCTCGCTGATGATGGGGCCGTTGTTGCCGCGGCTGATGTCGTCGGCAAAACGCCGATCGTTCAGCCACTGCTCCTCCTCGCCCATCAGCTTCGCCCAGCGAATGAACAGCGGATGACCCGTGACCTGGCACAGCACCCAGCCGTCCTTGGTCCGGTAGATGTCGGCCGGCGCAGCGGTCTGACCAAGATTGCCGGTCGGAACGCGATTGACTGATATGACGGCCTGCTCGATCAGCGTTGCGTTGGTGAAAGACAGCGCGGTTGCCAGCAACGCGCCCTCGACGATCTGCCCGCGCCCGGATTTACCGCGCTCGATCAGCGCGGCGAGCGTCCCGAACGCGCAGTGCAGCGCGGTTCCGAAATCGACCCAGTTCACCGCGGCCCGGTAAGGCGGATCGCCGGCGCCGGTCATGTACACCGAGCCCGACATGACCTGTCCGACACCGTCGAAACCGACGCGGTCGGACCATGGCCCCGGCCCGCCGAACGCAGTTGCCGTCGTCAGGATGATGTCGGGCTTGATCGCCTTCAATGATTCATAATCGAGCTTCATCGCGCGCAGGGTCTGCGGCGGCAGATTGGCGACGACCACGTCCGCGGTCGCAATCAGCCGGCGCATCACCTCCTGCCCCTCCGGCTTCATCGGATCGAGCGTGATGCACTTCTTGTTTCGGTTGATCTGCAGAAACAGCGCGCCTTCGCCGCCTTCACCGACCGGCGCCACGAACCGATCCTCGCTGCCGTCGCGCTTCTCCACGCGAATGACCTCGGCGCCGAATTCGGCCAGCAACGTCGCGCAATACGGCCCCGCGATATAGCGACCGAAATCGAGGACACGTACGCCCTCCAGAACTCCTCCCATCAATCCCTTCCCTTGCCTTTTTTGCCTTGTGTTTTCGTCAGATTACAGGGACTGGCCGCCACGGCAAGGCGGCAGCGGAGATCATGCCCGGTCTGCAGATTTGATCGTCTGGCAGTTTCGGCCGGCGGAAATTCTGCTCTAGTATGACCCGTCTGCCCCATAGCCAGAGCACACACCATGCCGCAGCAATTCGATCGATCCGCTGAAGATCTCGGGAATGCGATCCATTTCGAGCACGTCAACATCCAGGTCCCGGATCAGCGCCTGGCGACGTTGTTCTACGTCGCGGGACTTGGGCTGACCCGCGATCCGTATCTGATGGTGTCCGACACCAACATGTGGATCAATGCCGGACGGAGCCAGTTTCATTTGCCGAGCGGCAAGCCGCAGGTGCTGCGCGGTCATGTCGGGCTGGTCATCGAGGGCCGCAACGCCCTGCTGCAGCGGCTCGCGTCGATCGCCAAAAAGCTCGAGGGCACGGCGTTCGCGTTCACCGAGCACAATGATCATGTCGAGGCGACCTGCCCGTGGGGCAACCGGCTGCGCTGCTATGAACCCGACGCGGCGCGCTTCGGGCGCGTTGCGCTCGGAATCCCCTATGTCGAGTTTGACGTACCGGCGGGATCCGCGCAGAGCATTTGCGCCTTCTATCCCGAGATCATGGGCATGCCCGCCGAGCTCTGGAACGGCGACGGCCAGGTTGCGGCGGTGAAGACCGGCCGCAACCAGCACCTGCTGTTTCGCGAGACCGATCAGCCGCAGCCGCACTATGACGGACACCATGTGCAGATGTACATCACCGACTTCTCAGGTCCTTACCGCAAGCTCCTGGCGCGCGACCTGATCTCCCGCGAGGACAATCAATACCAGTACCGGTTCTGCGATATCATCGATCTCGACAGCGGCAGGCATCTGTTCACGGTCGAGCACGAGGTGCGCAGCGCCACTCATCCGATGTTCATGCGCCCGATGGTCAATCGCAATCCGGCGCTGACCAACCGCAATTACGCATTCGGCCACGATCAATCGCACTGGGCGATGGGGCCGGATCAATACGAGGGATAGGGAATCGGAAGGACTGTGCTTCGCCAGAAAGACGGGTCATCGCAATTGTTCGCGGGCCCGGCGCAAGGCAGCCGTCAGCTTTTCCTTTTGCCTGAACCAGCGCGCCTCTTCAGCTTGCGCCCGCTCCTCGACCGCGGCCCGCTCGGCCTCGAGTGCGGCGGCCCTGGCCTCGTGCTCCCGTTCCGCATTTTCAAACGCGGCTTGCGCCTTCGCGATCAGCTTTTGTCGCTGCTCTCGCTTCCGCGCTAGGGCGGCCTCTTCCTGCCGGATTTGCGCCTCGCGCCGCGCCTGCTCCCTCTCGAAGCTCGCCGCGGCTTTTCGAGCGGCCTCCTTGTCGCGGCTCGCGGCAGACGCCCGATCCTCGGGCTCCGGCTTGGGCTTCGCTTGTCCTGCCTTTGGCCGGCGCCCGATCTTGTCGGCGGCCGTCTCCGACGGAAGACCGGAATGCTCGGCAAAGCGGCCGTTCGAGCCGGCCGGGCGCTTCAGGACCACCCCCGGCTTCGCCAACGTCGCGGCGACCACCTCGGGATCGTCGGTCTCCTCGGCGATCCCCTGGTGAAACAGATTGCTTCCGGCGCCCCATGCCTCGAGTGCCGCCTTCATCGATGGCGCGGCAATCGCGAGATCGTAGAAGCCCAGCGAGGTCCGGAATGTCTTCAGCTTTCGCGGCATCCCGCCTGCATAGCAGCGGCCCCCCTCGTCCGCCATCCCGCTCTAGCGGCCTCACACCACGAGGACGATTCACTTATCGGCTTGTTGGATCACTTATCGGCTTGTTGGACGAGGCACGCTAAATGATGCTTCATGGCCGCCCCCTGTCTGGCATCAGCCACTTGCGCAGCAGTCGACCAGCAGGTCCCAGATCCGCTGTGCCTCGCCTCTCTCGTGGGCTTCCGGCATCTTCTCCGCGCTTGACTGACCATATCCCGCGATCGTGCGCGTCTCACGAGGAACGATCCACTGCTCCGAGATCGGGTCGTACCATTTTCCGATGTTCATCTCAGTCACGTCGATCGGCTCACAGGTTTGACTTAAGGGTCGAGCAATGCGCTCCCTGCGGCCTTCATCCGAACACACTCGGCGGCGCGTCGCTCAATTTACCAATCAGCAGCGCGCGCGATCGTTCCCGCCTGCTGCGTCAGCCAGGCCGCGCCGGAGTTCATCCGGCCCTCCTGATCTGTGCACGGGAATGGAACAGCCGCGCTCCTGCAGCGTTCCAGTGCCATCATTGTGAAGAGGACACGTCTTTTTTGGATTTGAGCAGACCGGAGAATCCTCACTCGTCCAGCAGATCCAGGAACTCCTCGACCCGGTCGAACGGGTCCACGTCGCCACGGCCGGCATGGACGACGCGATCGCCATAGCGCTGCAGCGATCGCGCCCTGGATTTCCGCAGCCGTCCCGGGAGGAATGTCGCCGCGACGGCCTCCGGCCCGACATCGAGCCTGACGATGCCGCGCTGCTTGCAGTCGATCCTCAGTCTGGCGGCGGCAAAGAAATCGCGCGCCTCCGGTGGCAGCCTGCCGAAACGACGCGAAGTCTCCTCCTCCAGGTCTTCCAGATCCTCTTCGTTCCGACACCTGGCGGCGCGGCCATAGATCTCGAGCCGAACCGCTTCCGATTGCACGTAACTTTCAGGCAGCATGTCGGCTACAGGCAGATTCAGATCAGGCACCCACAGGACGGCGCCTGCGTCGTTCGTTCGCTCTGAGGCCAGCTTCAGGAGGTGACTGTAGAGCACCGGGCCGAACACCTGCACATGCCCGGACTGGCGCTCCGCGAACAGGTCGCCGGCGCCTCTGAGGTCCAGGTCGCGCTCGCTAATGGCAAAGCCGGCGCCCGGCTTGCTGAACTCCTCGAGAACGGCCAAGCGCTTCTCGGATTGCTCCGAAGCCGACTCCGTCAGCAGAGATGCAAAGGCGCGCGTACCACCGCGTCCCACCCGCCCTCTGAGCTGATGGAGCTGCGCAAGACCGAACTTTTCGGGCCAGCACACGACGATGGTGTTCGCGCGCGGGATATCGAGACCGCTCTCCACGATATTGGTCGCCAGAAGCACATCTGCATCGCCGTCGACGAAGCTCATCATCCGGTCGTCGATCTCGTCGACAGGCAATCTGCCGTGAAGACAGACGATGCGAAGATCGGGAGCTACCGCCTGCACACGCGCCAGCATCGGCTCCAGATCCTGGATCCGCGGACAGATCAGGAAGCTTTGTCCATGCCGTCTCTTCTCGCGGAGCAGTGCCGCAGCAATGGCAGCATCTGAAAGCGGGGCGATCCTGGTTACGATTGGAAGCCGGTGAACGGGCGGAGTTGCAATGACGCTGAGATCCCTGAAGCCCGCGAGACCCGCAGCGAGCGTGCGCGGTATCGGCGTGGCGCTCATCCAAAGGGTATGCGCACCTTTTCCCAGCCCTGAAAGCTTCGCCTTCTCTGCCGCGCCGAAATGCTGTTCTTCGTCGATGATGACAAGGCCAAGGTCGGCGAACTTCACGTCCTTTGCAGCGAGAGCCTGCGTGCCGACCACGACTTTCGTTCGCCCGCTGCGCAGCCCCTCTTTCGTCTCCCTCGCCTCCGGGCCCGAGGTGGCCCGCGACAGGCTTCCCACTTCGATATCGAGGGGCCCAAACCGCTTGCGGAAGGTTTCGACATGCTGTCGCGCCAGCACCGTTGTCGGTGCCGCGATCGCCACCTGCTTCCCCGACAGCGCCACCGCGGCCGCCGCGCGCAGCGCCACCTCGGTTTTTCCAAATCCGACGTCGCCGCATACGACCCTGTCCATGGGGTGACCTGCGGCGAGATCATCAAGCACGTCCTGGATGGCCTTCGCCTGGTCCACCGTCGTAAAATACGGAAACCGCACGACAAACCTCTCGTAGGCTGCTCCCGGCGCGACCAGTTTGGGCGCCCGCCGGCGGTGCCGCTGGCTGATGTGTTTGGCCAGCGCCTTGGCGGCAACCTGGATTTCCGCTTCCGCCTCGGTCCGCCGCGCCCACCACGTGCTTCCGTCCGCTTTGTCTCGCGCCAGCTTGCCGGGCTCCGCCGCATAGGGCCAGATCAGAGCAAGATCGGCCGGCGGTACGAGAACGGCGTTGTCTCCCGCGAACGCAAGCCTGACCATCTCGCGCCGCGATCCCTTCCCCATATCGAAGGTCTGCAAGCCGTCGAGCACGGCGAGCCCTCGTTGCAAATGAACCACCGCCGCGCCGCGCTCCGGTACGTCAGGATGATCGAAAGCAGCCGTCCACGCCCTCGCCATGGGCTGCGGATGATGAGCTCTGCTGCCGAGCACGTCGGACGCCGTCACGACGACGAGAGGCTTGCGGCCGGATCCGATGAAGCCGGCGTCGAAGTCGGCCAGGAGCGCCGTTTCGCGATCCCGTCCCTTAGTCGCCTCGCTCCAATCGGCACAGCGCTCCGCCTTGACGCCGCTCATCCGCTCCATCGCGCGGAGGTCATCCTCGACGGCCGCGGTGAACAGCAGCCGCGACCCCGCGCGTTGCATATCGGCGATGAAGGCGCGGAGTATCTTTCTTGGCGAAGCCGCCTTCGAGAAATCCGGCGTCGGGGTGAAAGCTGATTTTTGGGGCAGAACGCTGATGCGCTTCTTCAGTCGCTTCCAGTCCGCCCGCCCCAGATACTCACGTTCCACATCCCTGCGGCCGGCCGCCTCCTCGATCGTGCCCAGCCAGCTATCGGCGTGGCCCAGCACCCCGGTATCCACGATCCACCGCGCGCGACCGCAATAATCCGGCAGCGTCGCCCGCTGTCCACGCTTGCCTCCCAGCGCGATCCGCTCCGACATGGGGTCGATGACCAGTTCCTTCGTCTCGAAGACGACCTCGTGCTCGACCGGATCGACGGCGACGATTCTGCGCAAGGCACCGCCCGAATGCTCAATTCTGAAAGGGCAAAGCGCACCGGCGGGAAACACTTCGAACGTCTTCCCGTGGAACAGGACGCCTCCCGGATATTCCGCCTCTTCGTCGAGATCGTAGCCGAGGGCTTCCAGACGGCTCTCCAGCTCCTGCTCGGAATAGGCCGCGCCCACCTTCAGGCTGAGGCTGGTCCGTGACCAGCTCGCCGGCAGCGGCAGCCGCTCCATGATGGCCTCCGCGGTCGACACCAGGAAGACGGGCTCCTTCGCCCTGGCGAGGCGCCGCAACACCGAGCTCCGCCGGCCGGTGATCTCCCGGGAAGGCTCGAGGCCGTCGAATGGCAGCGTATTCAGCCGCGGAAACACCAGCACGTCGACCGAGGGATCGAGCGCGTGAATCACCCCGCCCAGCCGCTCTGCCCTGTTCTCGTCGCCGCACAGGAAGACGAGGCCGTCGCGGCCCGCCTTCCTCCACTGTTCGAGCAGGTGGAGAGCCAGCATGCCGAGAGGCGAGGAGGAGGATATCGCGGAACGCGATGAACTCTTGCTTTTTGAGCTCTTGCTCTTTGTCTTTTTCGCGCTCGTCGCGGCGCGGGTTTTCCTGGCGGGCCCCAATTTATATCCATCATTGTTTCGTAGGCAGAGTCGAGCGACGACGAGCCCTCCATCGAGCTCCGTCGGTAACGCGCGTCGGCGCCAAGCGCTCGACGACGTCATTACAATTTTGCAATTGCATTGAAAAGCAGTGACTTCGATATCATCTCTACACGAGGCAGGAGCGTTGAAACCTGTCCCTCAACTTCCACCCGGCGGCCGCGCTCAGGAAAGGCGAGCTGGGTCCTCTTGATTTCGCGATCCGGCCTGCCTCACCGGCCTCAGAGGCAACGAAGATGGCTGTCCGTACATACAATCACGAACGCTGGTCGGAGGACGACGACAAGCTCCTGCGCGCCATGTCCGAGAGTGGAAAGAGCCTCACCCTGATGATCGTGAAGCTGAAGCGCCCCATTGCGTCGATTAGATCGCGCGCGATCGAGCTGGGGATTCAGCTTCCGGGCACCCGCATCGGCCTGAGACGCAAGCCCAGGCAGCCCGCCTGAAGCTAATCGAGGGTTATTGCAGGACCTTCGGCAGCACCACGACCACGTCGACGTTCTGTCTGAGGATTTGCGTCGCGACCATGGCGAGGTGATGCGAGAACTGGTCTTCGATCTCGGACGCGCAGTCTTCATCCCTGGCAATAGCAAACAGCAGGTTGCCGTCGACTTCATCGAATCGGATGCCGGCGAACAGGCGATCGAACGTCTCGGCGCCCGCGATGAACGCGATTCGCGCCTGGATTGCCTGGTCTTCGACGAGTGACAGCTTCATCATGCCCAATGAGATATGGGCGGGCCGTTCCAATGCAAGAGCCGTACTATGCTGGCGCGGCGTGCCTGGCAAACTATATTGATGGTATCTTCCCGCCTGACTGCCGTCCGCATTCAAGCGGGATCGGTCCTGACTTCAGTTGGATTTTTGCTTCACGTAACGGCCAGGCGCGTCTTCGATGGCCTGGTACCTTTCGTTGCCGGGGCGCACTGGCGCCGCAACAGTGCCGCTGGAATATCGCTTCATCCAGGCGTCCCAATCGGGCCACCAGCTTCCCGGCCTTTCTTCCGCCGCTTGCAGCCAGCCCATTGCATCGCCGCTCAGGTCGTCGTGGGTCCAATAGCTGCGCTTCTTGCGCGCCGGAGGATTGATCACCCCCGCAACATGACCGCTCGCGGCCAGCACGAAGCGGGGATCCGCCCCGATCAGCCCCTTCGAGAGGTAGGCGCTCTGCCACGGCACGATGTGGTCCTCGCGCGAGGCCAGCAGATAGAGTGGCACCTTGGCCTTGGAGAGGTCGATGCTGACGCCACATTGCGTGGTTGCACCTGGCTCCTTGAGCTTATTCTCGAGATAGGTATTGCGCGCGTACCAGCAGTACATCGGTCCGGGCAGGCTGACGCCATCGGAATCCCAATAAAGCAGGTCGAACGCCTCCGGCGGGACGCCTTTCATGTAGCTGTCCACGACGTAGCGCCAGATCAGATCGTTGGCTCGCAGGGTGCCGAACGTGAAGGCCAGTTCCTTGCCGGGGAGAATGCCGCCGTTTCCGATCGTCGCCTCGCGCAGCGCCACGGCAGGTTGATCGATCAAAAGTCCGATCTCACCCGTATCGGCGAAGTCGACCATCGTGGTCAGCAGGGTCATGGTCGTGAGCTTGTCTTCGCCGCGCGCCGCCAGCACGCCTGCAACACAGCTCAGGATGGTGCCGCCGACACAGAAGCCCAGCGCGTGAATCTTGTCGACATTGGCGATGTCGCGCACGACATCGATGGCTTTCAAGGGCCCCAGCGTCAGGTAATCGTCCCAGGTCAGATACTGTGTCTCGGCAACGGCGCTGCGCCAGGAAATCAGGATGACCTGGTGACCCTGGGCGACCGCATATTCGACAAACGAGTTCCCCGCGCCGAGATCCAGCAGATAGTATTTGTTGATGCAGGGCGGGACGATCAACAGCGGGGTTTTCTCGACCTCGCCCGTCTGCGGCGTATATTGAATGAGCTGGATCAACTCGTTCTCGAAGATCACTGTCCCGGGCGTAACCGCCAGGTTGCGGCCAACCTCGAACGCGGTTTCATCCACGCGCGTGATGCGTCCTTTCTGGAGATCCTCGATCAGGTTCCGCATCCCGGACGCGAGGCTCGCGGACCGGGTTCGGATGGCGGTGCGGATGACATCGGGATTCGTAGCAGGAAAGTTCGACGGGCTCATCGCGTCGATGAATTGTCTGGCGTAGAAGCGAAGCTGAAGCCGTGATCGGTCATCGACTTGCGCCTGATCCACGAAGTCCGCCAATTGCCTCGAACTCGACAAATAGGACTTCCGGAGCAGGTCGTAGTACGGCGAGTGGCTCCAGGCGTCGTCCTTGAAGCGACGGTCACCCCGCGATGCTCCCGCCGCTCCATTCCCATCCGCAGCCGGCTTGTCGTTGAAGAAGCCGCGCCAAAACTCCAGGACCGGCGACCAGTAGTGGTCCTGAAGGCCGGCCACACTGAATGGCCATCTCGGCCCGCCCTCCGAAGGCTTGCCCTCGATGCCCATGGCGGCGGCAAGCGCCTCGTCGAACTGCTTGGCTGCCTGCTCGCCAACTCGCATCAGGCTTTCAAGATAGGCGGAGGAACTGCCTTGAAGGGACGGGTTATCCATTTGCACCTCCCCGAAACGACGTCGCGAGCCGCCTCATCTTACTTCCGGCCGCACAAGCGGCCAGCATGTTTTTCACGGCCGGCTGCTCAGGCTTTGCTGCAGCGCACGAAGCCTGGCCACCCATCGACTTGACATAGATCAACAGCGGACCGCCTTCGGCTTCACAAGCTGCAACCGGATCATCAGCGACCTTTAGACCCAGTTTCGTGATCGCGAAGGTTACGCTTCATGGATCATCCGCTCAGACGCCCTGATGAAATTCTTGCCTATCGGCCGCTAAGGCAGATCCTCGCCGCCAGGCCGAACGAGCTGTGGACGATCGGTCCGAAGGACAATGTGCTCACCGCCATGCACCTCATGGCAGACAAGAACATCGGCTTCCTGGTCGTCATGGAGAACGAGGCGATCGTCGGGGTTATCTCCGAACGCGATTGCGTGCGGCGCCTCGTGCTGGCCGGAAAGGCTCCGGAAGCCACGCCGGTTGCGGCCATCATGGTGCAAGACGTCGTCACGGCCGATATTGGCAGCGCGTTAGCCGATTGTCTGAAGCTGATGCAGACGCACCACATTCGACACCTGCCCGTGATGCAAAACGGCACCACCATCGGCGTTCTTTCAATTCGCGACCTCCTGAGCGAGGCCGTGGCCCATCACGCCAAGGTCATCAGCGAGCTGGAACGAGAGCGATTGACGATGCTCATGTCGACCATCTGAGCAGCTCCGGTGGTCGGATAGTTTGGGGGAATTTTGCCGTGAATCTCTTGATCGTTTTGGCCGCCCTCGTCTTTCTCATGTTCGTTGCCTACCGCGGCTACAGCGTGATCCTGTTCGCTCCCGTCGCCGCCATGGGCGCCGTCCTGCTGACCGACCCCTCACTGGTCCCGCCCCTGTTTTCCAGCGTCTTCATGGAGAAGATGGTCGGCTTCATCAAAAACTACTTTCCGGTGTTCATGCTGGGCGCCGTCTTTGGCAAGGTCATAGAGCTGTCCGGCTTTTCCAAGTCGATCGTGTCCGCGGTGATCGGGGTGCTCGGCCGGGAGCGGGCCGTCCTGTCCATCGTCGTCGTGTGCGCGATCCTGACCTATGGCGGCGTATCGCTGTTCGTCGTGGTTTTCGCCGTCTATCCGTTCGCCGCCGAGATGTTCCGCCAGGGTGACATCCCGAAGCGCCTCATCCCCTGCACGATCGCGCTTGGCGCTTTCAGCTTCACGATGGACGCCCTGCCCGGAACACCGCAGATTCAAAACATCATTCCATCGACGTTCTTCAACACGACAACGTGGGCGGCACCGATACTCGGACTTGTCGGCAGCATTTTCGTCTTTGCCGTCGGCTTTGGCTACATCGAGAACCGTCGCCTTGCGGCGCAGAGGCGTGGCGAGGGCTACGGCACCGAGCTGGTGAACGAACCGGAGCCGTTTGAAGAGAAGGAATTGCCGAACCCCTGGATCGCCATCTCGCCGCTGGTCGTGGTTGGCGTCATGAACTTCGTGCTGACGCAGGTGGTACCCAGGGCCTATGGCGCCAAGCATGAGGTCACGCTCGGTGACCATCCGATTATGACCCAGGTCGGTCCGCTGGCCGCCATATGGGCCGTCGAGGGCGCGCTGCTCCTGGGCATTCTGACCGTATTCGTGTTTGCCTGGCGCCCCGTTCTTGCAAGGTTCGCGGATGGCAGCAAGGCGGCAGTCGCCGGCGCGCTGCTTGCGTCACTCAATACCGCGTCCGAGTACGGCTTCGGCGGCGTGATCGCGCTGCTGCCGGGCTTTGCGATGGTGTCCGCCGCACTCAGGGCGATCCCCAATCCCCTCGTCAACGAGGCCGTCACCGTGACGGTGCTTGCCGGGATCACCGGCTCGGCGTCAGGCGGCATGAGCATTGCCCTTGCCGCAATGTCCGACGAATTCATCGCCGCGGCCAAGGCGGCGAATATTCCGCTCGAGGTCTTTCACCGCATCGCCGCCATGGCGAGCGGCGGCATGGATACCCTGCCGCACAATGGTGCCGTCATTACCCTGCTCGCTGTTACGGGATTGACCCACAGGCAGGCCTACAAGGACGTCTTCGTGATCACGCTGACGAAAACGGCGGCCGTGTTCGTGGCCATCGCGTTCTACTACCTGACCGGGCTCTATTGAGGAGACGGGTCATCACGACTATGGGTAAGCGCCCTTCGGTCAAGTCAGCGACGCTTGCCTAAGGGCTGCAGTGGCAGTTTTGGTCAACCGCGCGACGTTGATCTAGATCAATCATGCGGGATCATACTGGCATCAGGTATCAACCGGCAGGCCAACCCTCGATGCCATCGATGTCCGGCATGATGCGCATTCGATGCGGCTTGCGGTCCTCGACCCAAGTCGATCAGACAAGTCGATCGGAGTTGCAGACATGAAGCCCGTTTCCGCAGAGGACGCCGTTGCGCTGATTCCCGACGGAGCCACTATCATGGTTGGCGGCTTCATGGGCGTCGGCACACCGGAGCGGCTGCTGGACGAACTCGTGCGGCAGAAGAAGTCGGGTCTTTCGTTGATCAGCAACGATGCGGCTACACCAGGCAAGGGCGTCGGCAAACTGTTCGAGGGCGCTCAAGTGTCCCGCATGATCGGAACCCATATCGGGCTGAACCCCAAGGCGCAGCAGCAGATGCTCGGCAACCAGATCAGCGTCGATCTGATCCCACAGGGGACGTTCGTCGAGCGTATCCGTGCCGGCGGCTGCGGCCTCGGCGGTATACTGACTCCGACCGGCGTGGGAACACTCGTCGAGGAAGGCAAGCGGAAGATCGAGGTCGACGGCAAGCCCTATCTGCTCGAGACCCCGCTGCGCGCCGATTTCGCGCTGGTGCACGCCTTCCTTGCCGACTACGTCGGCAATCTCTCCTACGCACTGACTGCACGGAACTTCAATCCGCTGATGGCCATGGCGGCCGACACCGTCATCGTCACCGCCGAACATATCGTTCCGATTGGCGTGATCGCACCCGATCATGTGGTTACGCCAGGACCTCTGGTCGATTACCTCGTCTCGAACGGGTGAGCCATGGATGCCCAAGCCATTATCGCCCGCCGCGTGGCGCAAGAGCTTCGACCGGGCAATCTCGTCAATCTCGGCATTGGTATCCCGACGCTGGTCGCGAACTACGTTCCCAAGGAAATGAGCGTGTTCTTCCAGTCCGAGAACGGGCTGATCGGCACCGGACCGATCCCCGAGCAAGGGATGTCGCATCCATTGCTGACCGATGCCGGCGGCAGGCCCATCAGCGCGCTGCCGGGCGCGGCGACTTTCGATAGCGCGATGTCCTTCGGCCTGATCCGGGGCGGTCACGTCGATGTCACCGTGCTCGGCGGCTTGCAGGTCGATGCCGACGGTCACCTCGCCAACTGGATGATCCCGGGCAAGATGGTGCCGGGCATGGGCGGCGCGATGGACCTCGTGACCGGCGCCAAGCGGGTGATCATCGCCATGCAGCACGCAGCGAAGGGCAAATCCAAGATCGTCGCCAAGTGCAATCTGCCTTTGACCTCGTCGCGATCGGTCGACCTTGTCGTGACGGACATGGCGGTCATCGCGTTCCCCGGCGGGAAGGCGACGCTGCTGGAGACTGCCCCCGGTGTGGGCGTTGCGGAGGTCCTGGCCGTCACGGAGGCGGAGCTCACCGTGCCGGACAACGTACCCCAAATGAAGCTCTGACGAAGCGGACAGGGCCATGCGGATATTCAACGGATTCGATGAACTCAAGGCCGCGGTCTGCACCGAAGTTGGCATCAGCGACTGGATCGAAATCACCCAGGAACGGATCAACAAGTTCGCGGATGCGACTTGCGACGAGCAATGGATCCACGTGGATCAGGAGCGCGCCCTTGCCGAAATGCCCGGCGGCAAGACCATTGCGCACGGCCTCCTGTCGCTCAGTCTGGCGCCCATGTTCATTCGGGAGGTCATGGGACTGAGTGGACTCAAGAACACCTTGAACTACGGCGCCGACCGCATTCGCTATCTCGCTCCGGTCCCTTCCGGGTCACGGCTTCGCGGCCGGGTCAGCATCGCCGAGGCGGAAGAAGTTCCGCCCAATGGTCTGCGGGTGAGCTACCGTCTGGTGATCGAGATCGAGGGTGGCCAGCGACCGGCCTGCGTCGCCGAGCTGATCGCACTCCATTATCGCTGAACCATCGCTATTTCAGTCGATGATGTGATAGCCACCGTCGATATAGAGCACCTCGCCCGTGATGAGCTTGGCTGCATCGAGAGCGAGGAACGCGGTTGCCTTGCCGACGTCGTCGATACTGACAAGCCTTCGTGACGGCGCGTGTTCCTGCGCCTTGTCCATGAGCTCGTCGAACTCCGGGATGCCCGATGCCGCGCGTGTCGCGAGCGGTCCGGGCGAGATCGCGTGAACACGAATGCCTTTCGGTCCGAGCTCCGCTGCGATGTACCGCACCGCGGCCTCGAGCGCGGCTTTGGCAACGCCCATGACGTTGTAGTTCTTCACCACGCGCTGACTGCCATAATAGGACATGGTGAACATGGTCCCGCCGTCCTTCATCAGCGGCTCGGCCAGATGCGCCATCCGCATGAATGACCAGCATGATACGTCCATCGTCTTCTGGAAGCCCTCGCGATCGACATCGACCACGCGGCCGTGCAGCGCCTCCTTGGGCGAAAAGGCGATGGAGTGAAGCAGGAAGTCGAGGCGGCCCCATTCCTTCTTGATCGTCTCGAACGTCTGCTCCATTTGTCCGTCGACCATCACATCGAGCGGCATGAAGAGCGGTGCCTCAAGCATCTCCGCCAGGGGCTGGACGTGTTTCTTCGCCTTGTCGTTCAGATAGGTGACCGCAAGATCCGCTCCGAGGGCGCGGAACGCCTTTGCACACCCCCCAGGCTATCGACTGGTCGTTCGCGATGCCGACGATCAGCCCCTTGCGCCCCTTGAGCGCGACCTTGGTCTCGGGAAACTCCGGAATGCTCATGACGCGCTCTCTCGTTTCTGGCCAGGTTGATGCTTCCAGATCAGCGCCACGGTGTGCTGCGCGATCATAAGCTCTTCATCGGTCGGCACGACATAAACGGGAACGCGGCTGCCGGCTGACGAAATCCTGCTCGCGTGCCTGCCGTTCTCGACCGGATCAAGAGCGATACCGAGCCAGGCAAGCCTTTCGGCGATGCGTGCGCGGATGGAGGACGAATTTTCACCGATGCCGGCCGTAAACACGAAGGCGTCGAGCCCCTGTAGCGCGGCCGTCAGCATCCCTGCATTGAGTCCGACCCGGTACGTGAAATAGTCGATGGCAAATGCGGCATTCGGGTCCGCGCTGGCCTCCAGCTCCCGCATGTCGTTGCTGACGCCAGACAAGCCTTTCAGGCCGCACTCGCGGTAGAGAAAGTCCTGGACGTTCGTGGCCGACATGCCTCTTTCGGCAATCAGGTAGAGCACCACGCCGGGATCAAGCTGACCCGGACGCGTGCCCATGACGAGCCCGTCCAGCGCCGTAAAGCCCATCGTGCTTTCGACGCTCTTGCCGGCCTTTATCGCACACATCGAGGCGCCGTTTCCGAGATGAGCCACGATGACGCGGCCATTCGCAATCTCCGGCGCGACCCCCGGAAGGGCATTTGCGATGTACTCATAGGAAAGCCCGTGAAATCCGTAGCGTCGTACGCCTTCTTCGTGGAGCCGTCGCGGAATCGCGTAGTAATCCGCCAGTGCACCGTGCGCGCGATGGAAGGCCGTGTCGAAACAGGCGACCTGCGGCAGGTTAGGTAGATTTGTCATAAGCGAGCGGATCGGCGCCAGATTGTGCGGCTGATGCAGGGGCGCCAGCGAGGCATAGCGTTCAAGACGGGCCACGACGCCATGGTCGAGCACCACCGGTCGATCGTAATCCGGACCTCCGTGAACCACGCGGTGGCCAACGGCCAGCGGCGTAATCCGCTGTTCGTCCCTCAACCAATCGCCGGCCATCTGCAATGCCGCGGGAACATCCCGGACGCTCTCGACCGGAAAGTCGCGATCGACAAGTTTCTCGCCCTTCACGTTCGCGGCACGCAATCTCGGGCGGCTGCCAATCCCATCGACCTGTCCCTTGATCTGCCGCTCCGGCCGGCCGCCACCGTCGAACGCGAAGATCTGGAACTTCACGCTCGAGGAACCCGCGTTGACGACCAGGATCGTATCCATCGCGGTTACGCCACGGCTGCTGCCCGGCGCCGGCGGGCGTGGGCATAGAGCGTTGCGACGGCGCACGATGCCATGCGTGCGCGCAGCGAGTCCGAACGCGAGGTCAACACGATGGGGACCCGGGCTCCGAGCACGATGCCGGCACCATCCGCCTTGGCGAAATAAGCCAAATTCTTGGCGAGCATGTTGCCTGCCTCGAGGTCCGGCACGACGAGTATTTGAGCGCGGCCTGCGACTTCCGATTTGATTCCCTTGATCCTGGCAGCGTCCATGTCCACCGCATTGTCGAATGCGAGCGGACCATCGAGCAGTCCGCCGATGATCTGCCCGCGATCCGCCATCTTGCAAAGCGCGGCCGCTTCGATCGTCGACGGGATCTTGGCCGTCACGGTTTCGACTGCCGACAGGATCGCCACGCGCGGCAGGGAGCCGAAGCCGGCCTGCACGAACAGGTCGATCGCGTTCTGGATGATGTCGCGCTTGCAGTCGAGGTCCGGGAAAATATTGATCGCGGCGTCGGTGACGAAGATCGTATCCCCATAGGTTGGGACGTCCATGATGAAGACGTGACTGATGCGGCGTTCGGTACGCAGCCCCGTCTTCGCAGTCACGCTCCGCATCAATTCGTCGGTGTGAAGGCTGCCCTTCATCAGGAGTTCGGCTTTGGCTTCGTGGATCATCTCCACGGCCTTGCCCGCGGCCGCCTCGCTGTGCGGCGCATCGACTATCTCAAAGCGGCTGATGTCGATGCCGTGCTTGGACGCGGCATCCTTGATCTTCGCGGTCGGTCCAACCAGGATTGGCTTGATGAGGCCGGCGTCAGTCGCCTCGACGACGCCGCGAAGCGAACTCTCGTCGCAGGGATGTACCACCAGCGTCGTTGCGGGCGGAATCGTCTTGGCCATGGCGATCAAGCGATCATATTTGCTCGGACGACCTTCATCCGCGTGAACCGGCTGCACGCTCATCACTTCACTCCTTTGGCCGTGAGAGACCTCATGACGCCTTTGCCTGAGCACGAAAGGAGCTCTCAGGCGCATCCTTGCCAAGACCGAACAGATCGGCCACACGCATCAGGCGATCTCTGGTTTCGCCGGAGATCTCACCGGCCGCCGACAGCACCTCGCGGATGGCGGTGAAGACCGCACGGCGTGCGCCCATGTCCTGCGGCAGCATCGCCGGAATGGCCGCCAAGGCCGCCTCCTGGTCCAGCAGCAGCATGAAGAACTGCTCCCGAACCAGCATCTTGAACTCGGCGACGGTCAGAGGCGATTCCGTATCTTCCTTCCGCATCCGCCGCAGTGCCTCGAGACTTCTTTCGTCGACCATGCCACGCGCCATGCCGACATAAAGCAGCGCCCGGATTCCGCACTCTCGCAGGCCGCCACTTGAAATCCTCGCCTTCAGCTCGGCGATACGCCCATCCAGAGCCTTGCGGTGCTCCGCCGACATCTCCGGGTGCGGCGACGGATCGGCATTCGGGTCGATGCCGACGGCCGCCTGCAATACGGGCGAGCCATAGAGCGCCAGGAACATCGATTCACTCATCGCTTCCTGCGTATCGCGCCACTTGTCGAGCGCGTTGACGATGCCCTCGGACATCGCTTCCTGGGCTTTCAGGAAAGGATTGCCTGTCGCGGCCGGCTTGCGGTGCTCGCGAATCGTTTCTGCCTCCTTGGCAACGCCCTTCATCAGCGGCCCTTCGCCACCGAAGATCTCGTAGCTGAGGCGCAAAGGATGGAGCTTGCGCATCCAGTCCGCCATCTGCGGCGTCGTCATCGCGCGTACCCAGGGCTGGACGAAAGTCCGGTAGTTGGCGAGATTGATCTCCGACACTTTCTTGGCGGTCGCAAAACGTCGCTCGTCCTCGGGCGAATTTCCCCCGAGCGCGTGCAGATCGTCTAGGGTGCGCTGTTCGCAGCGCATGATCCATTTCCCTTGTGCCAGGTCGGGATTGGCGGTGTCCTCGGCTTTCGCCAAGAAGGTCGCCTCGTAGAGTCCCGGCGGCAACACGTCGATCAGGTCTATGTTGCTGGAGAACTCGGCGTGTTCCTTCTTGGCGATGCCGCCGGAGACGAAGATCCCGAGATGGCCAACGGTCTCGTGCACAGTGTAGACGATGGTCTGGCCGTAATACCTGATCTCGTCGGTGCTCTTGTAGAGATCGAGGATCCAGCCGAGCGCCTGCTGCGGCGGCGTGATGTTGTCGCCCTTGGAGCAGAACACCACGATCGGAGAGCGAATTTTGCGGAGATCGACGACCTCTCCGTCCGAGGTCTTGATGCGTCCGGCCGCGAGGTTGTTGCCGACGAACAGCTCGTCGACGATGAACTGGATCTCCTCGGCGTTGAGATTGACATGGCCGCCCCACCAGCGCTCGAACTCGAGATAGCGGTCGGCCTCGGTGTCCACCTTCGAATAGACGTTGTACTGCTTGGTCCAGAGCGTGTTCGACGGATTCATGTTCTCGAAATTCTGCACCAGCCAGGCTCCGTCGAACTTGCCACCGCCCAGATCGCTGGTGAGCGCGGTGAGCCAGCTTCCGCCCAGGAGGCCTCCAGAGTAACGCATCGGAAATTTGCCGCGAACGCCGGCCCAATATGACAGCGGCGCGCCTGCAATGATGACCGGTCCGAACAGCTCGGGTTGCAACGATGCGAGGATCATCACGGCCCAGCCGGCCTGGCAGTTGCCGATCACGCAAGGCTTGCCGTCAGCCTCCGGATGCAGCGCGATCACTTTTTCGATAAAGGTGCCTTCGGCGCGGGCAATATCCTCGATGGTCTGTCCCGGCATCGGCTCCGGCGTGAAGCCAATGAAATAGCAGGGGTGACCAGCCTTCATCGCGACGCCGATCTCGCTGTCGGCCTTGAACCCACCGATGCCCGGACCATGACCGGCCCTCGGATCGATGACGACAAAGGGACGTCGCGCGGCGTCGATCTCGACACCGGCGGGTGGTTTGACGCGCACCAGCCCATAGTTCACCGGCCGCTTCAGGCTTCGTCCATCCGCGATCAGCTCGACCTCGTAGTTGAGAACGTGAGGGACGGTTTCGGCGAGATGCTCACGATATTGCTCGCCCCGGCGGCGCAGAACGTCCATGAACAGGACGCTGCGCTGACCGCTATCGAGCAGATATTCAAATGCGGATGCAAAAATACCGGGCAATGCTTCGCCTGGATTTGCTGGCTTTTCCGTCATGGAATTGTCATCCTTGAGCCTGCTGACCTGAACGATGGTCGGCTTCGCAAACGGACCATTGATCTAAGTCAAGCATGCGGAGCGACGATCGCCGATCTCATCTTGCAACCAGCGAGGCGCACGATGACGCCAGCCACATATTCGGCAAGGGAACAGCTCAGGGATGGACGACCAGTCCACATCCGCGCACTGAAGCCGGACGACGAAGCCGGCATGCTCGCCGCCATCGACCACACCAACGCCGAGTCGCTGCGGCGCCGCTTCTTCGTCACCAAGCGCAATTTTTCAGCCAATGAGAAGACCTTCTTTCTCAACGTCGATTTCGTCAGGCATGTCGCGCTGGTCGCAGTCGTCGAGGATGAAGGCAGGCTAACCATCATCGGGGGCTGTCGTTATATCGTTACGGAACCGGGCGAAGCCGAGGTCGCCTTTGTCGTTATCGACGCGTATCAGGGACAAGGGATCGGCACGATGCTGACGTCGCATCTGGCGGGCCTGGCGCGCGAGGCCGGGCTGAAGCAGCTCGCGGCTGATGTGCTGCCGGACAACACCGCGATGCGTAAGGTGCTCGGCAAATGCGGCTTCCAGACCGGCCGCAGCGTCGATCCGCAGGTCGTCCACCTGACGCTGGCGCTCACGTCAACTGCTGGAACCGCATCCGGCGCCTGAGATGAGCATCTCGATTGGCCGGCCTTTGGCCGCTGGGCTGATTTCGTAGGACGGCGATGCCTCCTCAACGCCGCCGTCTCCTCTCGCTCGTCCTAGTAGTTGTATGGATATTGACCCGGACAGACGTAGTTGCCGCGGGCGTCATAATAACAGCTGTTGTTGTAGTTGTTGTTATAGTAGCCGTACGCGCCAGCGGCAGCCGCCCCCGCAACAGCAGCAGCGCCGTAGCCCCAACCGGGCCGATAGTAACCGCCGCCATAGCCCGGATAGCCCGGACGTCCCGCGATGGGGCGACCTGGATAACCCGGACGGCCTGGACGGCCGGCTATCGGATGGCTGGGGCGCGGCCCGCCCGCAACGCGATAGCCACGACCGCCGTGAACCCGACCGGCATAAGCACCGCCGCCCCGAACGTGAGCTGCGCGCATGCCGCCACCATGGAAGCCGCCAGCGCGCATACCGCCGCCGTGAAAGCCACCCCCGCGGCCACCGCCGCCTCCACCGCGGCGCGCGAATGCATCATCGGGAACGAGACTGGCCGCGACGAGAATGGCTGCGGCGAGGCCGATCAGACCGTAACGAACCATGGGCATCCTCCTGCAGTTGGAGTGCCGTCGGTCCCGGCGGATTGCAGCATTGATGCACCGCCAGTAGCGACAGGCACCCGGCGATCACACTCTGCGGCACCGAACGATCAGGCTTGACCTAGATCAAGGCTCCGCTGAGCGCCTTTGAAACGAGCGCGCAGAACCGGAACCGTACCAACAGAACGCCGGAGACTGTTTGCAGGCGACGCGGCATAGGCAGACGCTGCCCACCTCCGCGACGCGGTTTTGCCGTGCGCGCGATTTGCCATTTCGCCGCACGGCTTTCCAGCCCTGTCGGCATTGCCGCCTCGTCCATGATGAAACATGATGGGTTTCAGCCGGTGACGACTTTTCTTTGAGAGGTGGAGGTCATCCGATGAACGAAGACGAAATCCGCGGGTTAATCGCGGAGGTGAAGCAAGGCACGCTATCGCGACGCTCGTTCATCCAGACAATGGCTGCGGTCGGGATCGCAGCGCCGGTCGCGAGCCAGATCCTGCTCTGGAACGACGTGGCGATGGCGGATGCGACGCTGCAATACAAGCCGACCAAAGCCGGCGGCGGCGGCCCGCTCAAGATCCTGCTCTGGCAGGCCCCGACGCTGCTTAATCCGCATTTCGCGATCGGCACCAAGGACCAGGTGGCCTCGCGCATCTTCTTCGAGCCGCTCGCCGGCTGGGACAAGGAGGGTAACCTCATCCCCTGCCTCGCCGCCGAGGTTCCGACCAAGCAGAACGGCGGCCTCGCAGCGGACGGCATGAGCGTGATGTGGAAGCTGAAGCAGGGGGTGACATGGCATGACGGCAAGCCCTTCACCGCCGACGACGTCGTTTTCACCTGGCAATACGCCGCGGACCTCGCGACGGCTGCGTACACCACGGGATCCTACAAGGACATTACTGTCGAGAAGATCGACGACCACACGGTCAAGGTGATCTTCCAGGCCCCGACCCCGTTCTGGGCCGACCCTTTCGTCGGCTCGGTCGGCCAGATCCTGCCAAAGCATCATTTCGGCGACTATGCCGGCGCAAAGTCGCGCGACGCGCCGGGCAATCTGAAGCCCGTCGGCACCGGCCCGTACAGGTTCGTCGAGTTCAAGCCGGGCGACCTGATTAGAGCCGAGCGCAACCCCGACTATCACGTGAAGAACCAGCCGTACTTCGACACGCTCGAGGTCAAGGGCGGCGGCGATGCCGTCTCCGCGGCGCGGGCGGTGCTGCAAACCGGCGAATACGACTATGCCTGGAACCTGCTGGTGGAGGATGAGGTCCTCAAGCGCATGGAGACCGGCGGGAAGGGCAAGGTGGAATTCACGCCCTCCGGCGGCGTCGAATTCATCATCCTCAACACGACGGACCCGTGGAGCGAGGTCGACGGCGAGCGGTCCAGCATCAAGACCAGGCACCCGACGCTGTCCGATCCGGCCGTTCGTCAGGCGTTCAATCTCCTGATCGATCGCGAGGCGATCCAGAAATTCATCTACGGCCGCGGCGGCGTCGCCACGGCGAGCTTCGTCAACCAGCCCTCGCAGTTCAAGTCGAGCAAGCTGAGATACGAATTCAACGTCGACAAGGCGAACAGGATCCTCGACGATGCCGGCTGGAAGATGGGCGCCGACGGCATCCGCGAGAAGGACGGCAAAAAGCTCAAATACGTCTTCCAGACGTCGATCAACGCCCCGCGCCAGAAGACGCAGGCCATCATCAAGCAGGCCTGCCAGCGCGCCGGGATCGAGCTCGAGCTCAAGTCGGTCACCGCATCAGTGTTCTTCTCGTCGGACGTCGGCAACCCCGACACCTACTCGAAGCTCTATTGCGACATGGAGATGTACAACACGACGCAGCCGCAGCCCGATCCGGAGCGGTTTTTGAACCAGTGCGTCTCCTGGGAGATCTCGACCAAGGACAACAAATGGCTGGGCCGAAACGTCTCGCGCTGGTCCGATCCGGAGGCCGACAAGGCCTACAAGGCCGCGCAGAAGGAGCTCGATCCGGTCAAGCGCGCCGCGCTGCTGATCAAGGTCAACGAGATCTTCTGCGAGGCCAATGTGCTCGTGCCGATCCTCTCGCGCAACATCGTCGGCGGCGCCGTCAATAACCTCATGGCCGACATCTCGGGATGGGACGTCACGACCTGGAATCTGGCGAGCTGGTATCGCAGCTGACGGCCGGCGCCTGACGGCCCGACGCCACTCTCAGGGCGCCGGGCCGCATGCCGTATTTGCGCATGATGGCCTTGCTCAGGGCGCCTTCGGAAGCATACCCGACCTCGTCCGCGATCTTCGCAATCGGATCGGAGGTTCCGGCGAGCCGCTTGCGCGCGATCGTCAACCTCAAATCGGACAGGAACGCCATTGGCGCGATCCCCGCGTGCTTTTGAAAGGCGCGCACCAGCGTGGCGCGCGAGGAGATCGCGACCGACGCCATCTCGTCGAGTGTCCAGTCCCGGGCGAGGTCATTGAGGATCGCCAGCACGACGCGGGCCGTTGTGCGGTCCCGCAACAACGACACCGTGCCATTCCCGGAGGCATTGTCCGCAAGATGGTCGCGAAGCATCATGACGAACAGGGCCCTCGCGAGATCGGCCACGACCATCTCCGATCCGGCCCGTCCTGCATCCAGCTCGTCACGGATGTCGATCAGCAGGTGCCGAAACCGTTCCAGGAGCGGCTCTCCCGCCGTGCGAAGGACGATTTCGTCGGGAAGGGCTGCGATCAGGGGGTTCTCATCCGACGTTTCGAACAAGAACCGACCACAGAGGAGTTCGGTATCAATTTGAGCGTCGACCGTCGCGCGCTGGCGGACGCCGTTTCGGACTTCGGTCGACATCCGCCCTGCGACGCCCTCCACCTGGCTTCGTACCAGATGACTGTCTCCGTGCGGCAGGAGGAGGATGTCCCCAGCTTCAAGCCGCTGCGAGCCCAGGCCCGGCCTCTCGACCACGCAAGAACCGCGCGTGACCATATGGAATTGCGCCCATCCCCTGCCGTTTGCCGCGTGTAACGACTCCCAGCTGCCACCAAATCTGCACGAGTCGTCGATCACAGGACGAATTCTGAACAGCGGCACCATCGCTTTCAACAATTCGGCTGCTTCCGCCTCCGACATCCGGCCTCCTTGATCCGCCCGGACATTGGTCCGAGCCGCCCGGCCATTTCCCGGAGCGGCAAGCGCATCCAACTACGCCCCAACACACGAACGGAGGATAGCATGGCAATGCTCGACTGGAACAACTACCGTCGCCAGGTCGTCGCCGGCGTTGGCGAGATCGGGAAGCTGACGCCGGATACAGTCAAGGGCTACGCGACCCTGAGCGGCGCAGGCGCGAAGACCGGTCACCTCGATGCAAAGACACGCGAGTTGATCGCGCTGGCAGTTGCAATCAGCCTGCGCTGCGACGGTTGTATCACTGTGCATGCCGCTGAAGCGAAGAAGCACGGAGCGAGCGAAGCCGAGCTTGCCGAGGCGCTTGGCGTCGCAATCTCGGTAAATGCCGGTGCCGCGCTGGTCTACTCGACCCGCGCGCACGAGGCATTCAGGGAGGCCTGAACCAACGAGTGATCGAGCGAATGAGGCCGCGAGTGCTCACGGCTTCTAACAAGACCTAACGAGCAATTTCAGCGGCCTTGGGTAAACGTCACGGCATAAAGGCGGCCGCGATTTTCCGACGTGAATCATAAGTAAAGCACGCTTACCGATAGGGGAGACCGTATGACGTCCAAGGCGCCAATTGATCTATTGCCACGACCCGCAAACGTTTCGCGCCGGGGTTTTGTGGGAGGCCTGTCGGCGGGCATCCTGGGCGCGGTCGCGACTGAGGCGGCCGGCGCCGAGACGCTTGCCGACGTCCCCGATCGCGGGCCCGGGGCCGATCTGAGCGCTCACAGCGAACGGTCCAGGTTCGCCAAGATCGATCGCATTCCCGAGGCCGGTCCGGGCAAGCGCAACATCGACCCCGGCAATGCCATCAATTCCAAGACGCCGCATCAAAAGCTGGTGGGAAACATCACGCCGACCGACCTGCACTACGAACGCAGTCATTCCGGCGTGCCCGATCTCGATCCCGCGCAACACCGGTTGCTCATCCATGGGATGGTTCAGAAGCCATTGGTCTTCAGCGTCGAGGATCTCAAGCGGATGCCGTCGATCTCGCGCGTCGTTTTCATCGAATGCACCGGCAACGGATGGGAGAACTGGAAGAAGGCCGATCCCGAGCTGACGGTCCAGAACACGCACGGCCTGGTCAGCACCAACGAATGGACCGGCGTGCCACTCAAATTCCTGATCGACCTCGTGAGCAGGGACAAGAGCTCGAGCTGGATGCTTGCGGAGGGCGGAGACGGCGCGGGCGTCGACCGCAGCATTCCCCTCACCGACGAGATCGTGAACGAGGCTTTCGTCGCCTATGGGCAGAACGGCGAGCCGTTGCGGCCCGCTCATGGCTTCCCGATGCGGCTGGTGATGCCGGGCTTCGAGGGCAACCTCAACATCAAATGGCTGCGCCGCCTCAAGTTCGGCAATCAGCCCTGGATGACGCGCTGGGAGACGGCGCGCTATACGCAGCTGCTTGCCAACGGCAAGGCAAGACAGTTCCAGCTGCGGATGGAAACCAACTCCGTCATCACTCAGCCCTCGGGCATGATGCAGATTCAACCGGGTTACAACCGCATCTCCGGTCTCGCCTGGAGCGGCCATGGCAGGATCGCCAGTGTCGAGATCTCGACCGACGGCGCCAAGACCTGGACGCAGGCGCAATTGAGCAATCCAGTGTTACCCAAGGCCCAGGTGCGGTTCCAGATGGACTGGGTCTGGGACGGCAAGCCGACCAGGATCGTGAGCCGTTCAACCGACGACAAAGGCAATGTTCAGCCGGACCGGCAGTCCTTCATCGCCGCGATGGGAACCAACGCGCTGTTTCACTACAACGCCCAGCAGACCTGGAGCATCGACGAGGCCGGGAGGGTCCGCAATGTATTGGCATAACAAGCGACTTCTCGCAGGCATGCTCACCTTCGGCCTGCTCGCCTCACCCGCGCTGGCGTTCGATTTCGGGCGGCGGGCGACTCCTGATGAGATCAAGCTGTGGGACATCGACGTCGGGCCGGACGGCAAGGGCCTGCCTGACGGCAGCGGCACGGTCGCGCAAGGCAAGCAGGTATTTTCAGACAATTGCGCCGCCTGTCATGGCGACAACGGCCAGGGCGGCATCAAGGATCGTCTCGTTGGAGGACAGGGCACGCTCGCGTCCGACATGCCGGTCAAGACAGTCGGCAGCTTCTGGCCCTATGCGACCACGTTATTCGACTACATTCATCGCGCGATGCCTTATCCGACGCCGGGCTCGCTCAGCACCGACGACACCTATGCCGTCACCGCCTACATCCTGAGCCTCAACGGCATCGTTCCTGCGGACGGCAAGCTCGACAAGGCCTCCCTGCCGAAGGTCAGGATGCCCAATCGCGATGGCTTCGTTCCTGAGCCGGAATTCGACCCGGCCCGATTAGCCCGCAAGAAATGAGCGAGTGATCATGAGGCTTCCGGCACTGATCAGGATCTTCGCTTTGGTCGCAGCGACATGTTTATGGGAGACGCAAGCGATGGCCGCAGACGGACTCATCAGCATCAAGAGCAGCTTCGGGCCGGAAGACACGATGAAACGGCTCGAGGCCGAGGTGAAGGCCAGGGGCCTCACCGTGTTTGCCCATGTCGATCATGCTGCGGGTGCCGCCGCTGTCGGCCTGCCACTGCGACCGACCGATCTCCTGATCTTCGGCAACGCCAAGGGTGGCACACCGTTGATGCAACAGGCGCAGACGATTGGCATTGACCTGCCGCTGAAGGCGCTTGTCTGGCAGGACGACCAAGGCGCGACCTGGCTGTCCTACAACGATCCAGCCTATCTCGCACAACGTCACGGCGTTGGCGAGCCGGCGAAAGCCGCCGTCGACGCAATGACGACAGCCTTGCATGCGATAGCGACCAAGGCCACTGCGCCATAGGCTAAAGTGACGGCAGCTCGACGCTCGTGCCTGAGGAGAGGTCCATGAACAGCACCAACGGGCAGCCGGCCTCCGGGCCATCCAACCCGCGCGACAGCAAACTCGCCAGATGGCTCGTCATCGCGGTGCTGTCGGCGTTCCTCATCGCCGCCGGCGTTCTCGGCTATCTCGGCTGGACCAGTACGGATAACACAGTGCCGGAGTCGGGGTATGTCGCATTGGTGCTCGGCGTCGTGTTCTCGCTGGTCGTCGGCGTCGGTTTGATGGCGCTCGTTTTCTACAGCAGCCGTAAGGGCTATGACGAACCAGCGGTGCTGATCCAGGAACCGGAACCCGATTCGGATGATGGCCCGAGGAGCCCGCACTAGCGCAACGTTCGGACATGCCGCGAAGCTGCCGTCAGCTTAAGTCCGCTGGATCGGCATGTCATGATCCGCGAGTTCGATGAAGACCGGCTGATGATCCGAAGCATCGGTCCTACCGTTGACACCGATGTGACTGATACGACCGGTCAGATCTTCCGTCACGAAAACGAAGTCGCGGCAATCGGGGCCCGCGGTCCATTGCACGTGATCATATAGTCCGCAGGTTGGTGACCGCTGCCCGTCGGCATGAACGGCTGTCCAGGCATCGCGATAGTTGAGTCCCGGACGACTGGAGCGGTCAATCAACGCGTGCTGCGGATCCGTGACATCGAAGTTGAAATCGCCGCACATCAGGCTCGCGGCCGCGACCGTCTGGCTTTCATAGGGCTCGTCGGGCCGCCTCGTGGGCGCCTTGGGGCTGCTTGAGGCGTCCTCCTGCAAGTCCAGCAGGCGCGCGATCTGCGCTTCTCGTTGAGCAACCGAGTAATACTCAAGATGCGTATTGACGATGCGCACCGCGCCGAAAGCAGCCTGAACCGTCACCTCCAAAGCATGGCGCCGCATGCTGCGCACGCTCCCCGCGCCCGGCCACGGCAAAATGTGGTTGTTGATCTGCAGGACCGGCAGACGCGACAGCGTCATGTTGCCGAAGCGATGCAACTGGCCTGCTTGATCGACGGTTTCGATTGCCGGCCGGAACACTGGCATGTAGCCGGGCAGCAGCGCGGCGAGCTCCGCGCTCTGATCGCCTCCGCCGTCGTGCCTGGAGAAATTCGAGCTCACCTCCTGGAAACAGAAGACGTCTGCATCGGACGTCTCCCTGGCGATCGCGACGATCCTTGCGAGATCGGTCACGCCGTCGCAGCCCTTGCCGCACTGAATATTCCAGGTGAGGAGTCGCATCAACGAATACCCGCGCGCATGAAAGATTGAACAAACTGCCGCTGGAAGAGAAGGAACGCGACCAGCAGCGGCGCCATGGTCATCACGGTTGCCGCCGTGATGACCGACCAGTCCACGCCCGTCTCCGGCGCGCCGAACACCGCCAGGCCAACGGTGAGCGGCCGCGCCTCCACCGAGTTCGTGACAATCAGCGGCCACAGAAAATTATTCCAGTGATAGCTGACCGAAACGAGACCGAACGCCACATAGGTCGGACGCGCCAGCGGGACATAGACCCGCCAGAGAATTCCAAGTGGCCCCGCCCCCTCGACCCGGGCAGCCTCGACCAGCTCCTGGGGGACGCTCTTAAAAGTCTGCCGCAGCAGGAAGATACCGAACGCGCTGGCGAGATAAGGCAGCGCGATGGCGGGGATAGTGTCCAGCAACCCGAGCTTGGCGATGGCGCGATAATTCTCCACGATCAGCACGTCGGGCATGATCATCAGCTGGAGCAGTACGAGCGCGAAGGCGATGCCGCTGCCCCTGAACTTGAAGCGCGCAAAGGCATAGGCCGCCAGCGTCGAAAGGATGAGCTGCCCGACCAGGACCAGGGTCACCAGCATGATCGTATTGAGGTAGTAGCGAGCGAACGGGGCCTGTTTCCAGGCCCGGGCAAAGTTCTCCAGGGTCCACGGCGCGGACAGGCTGAACGACGTGGCATAGGCGGCCGGATGCAGCGCACTCCAGAAGGCATAGGCCAGCGGCGCGAGCCAGATCAAAGCCAGGAGCCAGGCGGCGACAGCCTCGACGGGATGTGTCCGGCCCCTCATTGATAGTGGATCCTGCGATCAAGATAGCCGAACTTGATCAGCGCAACTGCACTCAGCAGCACCAGGAGCACCACCGTCAGCGTCGCCGCGTAGGACGAATCCTGGAACGTGAAGGCGACTTCATAGATGTAATACAGCAGCAGCGTGCTGGCGTTGTTCGGACCGCCCTTGGTCATGATGACGAGGTGATCCACCAGCTTGAACGAATTGATGACCGCGTTGATCGCCACGAACAGTGTGGTCGGCATCAGCAGCGGGAACGTGATCCGGCGAAATGTGTACCAGCGGCTCGCCCCTTCGATGGAAGCGGCCTCGTCGAGATCCGGAGAGAGCTGCTGAAGGGCCGCCAGGTAGAAGATCATGAAGAAACCGGCCTCTTTCCAGATCACCATCACGATCAGGCAGCCCATGACCGTCGAGGGCTCGCCAAGCCAGTTCCAGCCGGCAAGACCGAAAAGTCCACGCAACTGATCGAGCAGCCCGTAGTCCGGCGTGTAGAAGAACAGCCAGATATTCGCGACCGCGATCATCGGCAGCACCGTCGGGGTGAAATAGGCCAGGCGCAGGAAGCCGCGTCCGCGCATATTGCGATTGACCCAGATCGCCATCACCAGGGCCAGGACAATCGACGCGGGAATGGTGCCGAGCGCGAACCAGAAATTGTTGACCAGCGCCTTCCAGAAGATCGGATCGGCCGCCATGGCCTGATAGCTGTCGAGACCGACAAAGACCTCGGTGCCGTTCCGTTTGGTGATGAACAGCGAATGCCGGATCGTCGCCAGGATCGGATAGTGGGTAAACGTGATCAGCAAGACCGCGGCCGGCAGCAACAGCAGCCAGGCGTTCACGGCGTTCCACCACGCCTGCGATCTGGCGCGGCGTTCGGGAATTGGCGATGAGGCGGCGAGATCGGACATCCCTGGAGCGGCGGGATGGCGGAGAGCCGCCATCCCACCGTTTCCCTTACTTGGAGGCGCGCAGCACGCGGTCGGATTGCGCTTGCGCGGCGGCCAAGGCCTCCTGCGGCTTCTGCGAACCGGTTACCGCGGCCTGTACCGCATCGTTCACGAACTTGTAGATACGTCCGTTCTCGTGGACGGAGAGCTCAGGCACCGCATGCTCGAGCTGATCGCGCGCGACAATCGCCTGCGGGAAACCCTTGGCATACTCTTCCATCGCTGGCGTCTTGTAGGCGGCCGGCGACACGGCGACATAGCCGGTCTTCATGCTCCATTCCGCCGCGCGCTCGGGCGCTGTCATCCACTGGATGAACTTGACGGCCGCCTTCTGCTGCTCGGGAGACGCACTCTTGAAGATGTAGAAGCTGCCGCCGCCAGTCGGCGAGCCGCGCTGCTCCTTGGCCGGAAGCATGGCAACGCCAAACGCGAATTTCGCCGCGTCCTTGACGGCGGTCAGGTTGCCGGTGGTGTGCCACATCATCGCCGTCTTGCCTTCGAGGAAGTCGGTGCGCAGCGTCGCCCAGTCTATGCTGCCGGAAGGCATCACATTGTGCTTGCGCGACAGGTCGACCCAGTAGTCGAGCGCCACGACCGTCTTCGGTGCGGTCAGATGGACCTCGGTGCCGGCCTCGTTCATCATCTTCTGGCCGTTTTCGATCGCCAGCGCCTGGAGCATCCAGTAACCGTAGCCGGTCGTGGGAATCTCGACGCCCCAGCGCGTGGTGTTGCCGGAGCCGTCCTTCTTGACCAGCTTCTTCGACATCTCGACCATTTCGTCCCAGGACGCCGGCGCCTTCTCCGGATCAAGTCCGGCCTCCTTGAAGGCGTCCTTGTTCCAGTACAGCACGATGGTCGAGCGCTGGAACGGGATGCTCCAGGTCTTGCCATCGATTTGACCGTTGGCCATGAAGGCCGGATAGAATTCCTTGAACCAGGATTTGTCGCTGACGAGGCCGTCGATCGGCACGATGGCGTTTTCGTCCATCAGCGTGAACACGTCGGTGGACAGCAGCACCGACAGTTGCGGCGGCTGGCCGCCCTTCATCGCCGTCATCGCCTTGGTCATCGTGTCCGTGTAGTTGCCGGCATAGACCGCCGTCACCTTGATGTCCGGATTGTCCTTCTCGAAGCGCGAGACCATATCGTCAACGATCTTCGTGACGGGACCGCCGACAGCGACGGGATAGTACATCGTCAGATCCACTGCGGCCGCCGGACGGGCAGTTCCAATGGACAATGCAGCGAACGCCGCTGCCATCAACATTGTACGTCGAGCAAACATCTTGGTCTCCTTCGTTATCCCTTCTGACCGTTCTGACACCGCCGCTCTCACCGGTCGGAGGCCGCCAGGCGACCCTCGTTGACGATGTTCTCCAACCGGACTTCGGTGGTGGAATCGAACCGGTGTTCGTGATCCGCATCCCAGGCGATCCTGATATCTTCGCCCGGCTGAACCTTGCTAAAGCCGTCGAGCCGCACCGAGATCGGCTGACCATCGATCTCGCACAGCACGATACTGTCGGCGCCGAGATGCTCAACGGCTTTGACACGCACGACGTGATCGCCACCTGGGGCGACGCGGATGTGCTCCGGCCGGATGCCGATGAGCCGATCGCCCTGGCGCACGAGATTCATCGGCGGCGTGCCGATGAACCGCGCCGTGAACGCCGTTGCGGGGCGGTTGTAGAGTTCTTCCGGAGAGCCGTTCTGCTCGATGCGGCCGTCGCGCATCAGCACGACGCGGTCGGCCATCGTCATGGCTTCCGTCTGGTCGTGGGTCACGTAGACCATGGTCATGCCGAGGCGCTGCTGCAGCGCGCGGATCTCCGTTCGCATCTCGTGGCGCAGCTTGGCGTCCAGATTCGAGAGCGGCTCGTCCATGAGGCAGACCCGCGCTTCCGCGATGATCGCCCGCCCCAGCGCGACGCGCTGACGCTGACCGCCGGACAATTGCGACGGCTTGCGCTCGAGCAGATGGCTGAGGCCGACGATGTCGGCCACGCGCCGGAGCCGCTCATCCCGCTCGGCGCGCGACACGCGCCGCACGCGCAGACCGAAGACGATGTTCTCGGCCACGCTCAGATGCGGAAACAGCGCGTAGGACTGGAAGACCATGGAGATCTTCCGCTGCGCCGGGGTGAGATGCGTGACGTCGACGCCGCCAATGGCGATCGTGCCGGCATCAGCCTCTTCGAGGCCTGCGATCAGGCGGAGCGTGGTGGACTTGCCGCACCCGGAAGGCCCGAGCAGCACCAGCAGCGAACCTTCGTCCGCCGTCAGACTGACGTCATCGACAGCGCGCATCGCCCCCCAGCATTTGGAGACGTGACTCAGCGTAATCGCCGACATGGCCGGTTCGCTCTCGGTTGCGATGATCTGCGCAAGGTACAGATGTCGCCGCGCAAACCCGTTGCGTGCTGTTCGCGTGCAGCAGCGCAAGGTCGGTCACGACACGCAGACCGATCCATCCGTGTCCCTCCCTTTGACCACGCAACATTCATCGGCGTAGCGATTATTGTGTTCATATGAACATAGTATGACAGCGTATGAAATAGAAATTTGCGCCTCGCATGTTCGAATGATACTTTGGTCGGCACGGAGAACCCATGCTCAGCACCCCCACCGATCGTCAGGCCCACATTCTGGAGATTGTCCGCGAGGAAGGCTTCGCCTCGATCGAGCACCTCGCAACGCGCTTCGACGTCACGCAGCAGACCATTCGCCGCCTCGTGAATGCGCTTTCCGACCAGGGATTGCTCCGGCGAATCCACGGCGGCGTCAGCCTGCCCGTCCAGAACCAGAATCTCGCCTATGGAAGCAGGCAGGGATTGAACGCTAACGCCAAGCAGCGCATTGCGCATGCGACCGCCAGGTTCATTCCCGACGGGGCCTCACTGATGATCGGACTCGGCACGACGCCTGAGTATGTCGCGCAGGCACTATCCCGCCGCCAGGATTTGCGCGTGATCACCAACAATCTGAACGTGGCGGCTGCGTTCGCACAAAATCCCGATATCGAGATCACGATCGCCGGTGGCACGCTCCGCCCGCTCGATCGGGACATCGTCGGCGAGGCGGCCGCGCGCTTCTTCGCGGGCTTCCGGGCCGACTTCGGCATTTTCGGCGTCGGCGGCATCGACCAGGACGGCACGCTGCTGGATTTTCACGTCGGCGAGGTTCAGGCGCGCCAGTCCATCGTCGCCAATTCGCGCACGGCCGTTCTCGTCGCCGACACGACCAAGTTCGGTCGCAACGCGACCGTGCGAGGTGGCCATCTCGACGATTGCCACCATCTCTTCACCGACGGTCCGCTGCCGGCCGCCTTTGCCCCGATCGCAGCGAAGTACGGCGATCGTATTCACGCAAACGGCGAGGCTCGCGCAGATTTTGAGCGGCCCGGCCGCAGCTAGTGATGGCCCGCAGGCGAACGATCCAGGCCGAGCCAGCGCTTCCTCAGCCAATCTCCTGCCGAACCTTGGCAGCAGCACCGCACATCGCCTTCAGCTTCCGCCTGCTCTAACGTTCGACAAACTTGTCCCTGGCCGTCAGAACGGCCGCGCCACTCTCCTCACGTGCCGTGAAGACGACATCGCCCTGGACATGCTCCGGCGCAGTGAGCGTGACGCGCAGCGACTCGGACGCATCCGGCGCCACCTCGATCGGTGCAAGCGCATCGTTGCCGACGATTGCCATCTTTGCGGTCACCCCGCCCACGGAAAGCGTGTACCGATGCGGACTCGCCGACTTGTTGAGCAGCTTGACCGTGTATGCGTTGCGGACCGATCCATTGGAAAGTCGGACGGCGACGGGATCCCGGTCATGCTGGACGGAGAGCGAGGCCGTCGTCCTCGCCCCGAAAGCGACGGTGATCACGCCAGCGAGCGCGACGCATGCCGCTGTCAGGCCGATGGTCTTCGGGCGCACTAATCTGTTGACCGCGGGTTCGGCCCGGCGGCCACGCTCGATGTTCTTCCAGCTTTCGTAGTCGATCAGACCGCGAGGGCGCCCGAGCTTCGCCATCACACCGTCGCACGCATCGACGCAAAGTCCGCAGTTGATGCAGGCGAAGTTTGGCCCTTCGCGTATGTCGATGCCAATGGGACAAACTGCTACGCATTGGCCGCAGTCGACGCAATCGCCGGCCGGCTTTCCTTGCAGCCGCAGCTCGGCAGCTTTCTTGGCGGAAGTTCGCTGCTCACCGCGGTAGTCGCGGTAGTTCACGGTGTAGGCTTCGGGATCCCATATGGCGCCCTGAAGACGCGGCCAAGGGCACATGAAAGTGCAGACCTGCTCGCGCGCAAAGCCAGCGAGACCATAGGTCGTCCCCGTAAAGACCAGTATCCAGGTGAGCACTGTGGCGGAGATTTCGCCGGACGCGAAGCCGCGCAGGAGGTCAGGCGCATCCGTAAAATAGAAGATGAGGGTGCCGCCGGTCGCCACCGAAATCAGCAACCAGGCGGCATGCTTTGCGGCGATCTCGATCACCCGCTTCGCTGTCAGAGGCGTGCCGATATTCTTCAGACGCTGTCGCCGGTCTCCCTCTATCAGCCGCTCGACGAGCAGGAACAGATCGGTCCACACCGTCTGAGGGCAGGCGAAGCCGCACCACAATCGCCCGCCAAGAGCATTGGTCAGGATGAGTATGGTCGAGGCGAGCACCAACAGGCCCGTGACGAGATAGAGATCCTGCGGCCATAGCTCGATGAAGAATGCGTAAAGTCGCCCGTTTGCGAAATCGAGCAGGACCGCCTGGTCAGGCGCATTGGCGCCCCGATCCCAACGAAGGAACGGCGTCACGTAATTGATCGACAGCGTCAGCAGGAGGATAGCCCACTTCAACCGGCGGATCGGACCCTTGACCGCTTGCGGCACGACAGGCTGACCGGTGGCTGCAGCAGCCTTGGCGCGCGTTCTGGCGTGATCGATCTCGATGGTGACTGCCATGGCCCGCTCAGTTGCCCGCGGCAAAGCCGAGCGAGGCCCGGATGGCAGGATCGATCAGGGAAGGTGACCAGGGCGGCTCGAAAGTCATCGTCACGTCGGCGGAAACGACGCCGGGGACCGCCGCGACGGCGGCTTGCGCCCCCTCCTTCAGGAAGCCCGTCGCTGGGCATCCCGGCGTGGTGGCCGTCATCGTAATGTGAACGTCGCCGCCTTCGGCTATGATGTCATAGACGAAGCCGAGATCGACGATGTTTTGACCAAGCTCTGGATCGATCACGACGCGCAGCGCGTCGCGGGCCCGCGCGACGAGTTCTTCTGTCATATCGGCGCCCTCACCGTCAGTTCGTAGGTGGTGCCGTCGGGCAAAAAGCCGCCGAGCCAACGAAAACCCCGCTTTTCGAGCTGCGGAAACAGAAAGACAGGCTCCCGTCGCAGCAGGGCCGACAGCGTCTCGCCGGGCCCGAGCTTGTCGGCTGCTGCGAGGATCTGGACCATGGGTTCGGGCGGCTCGAGGTCGCGATTGTCGAGCTTGACGAGAGGCTCCGGCCATGGCGCGAAGCCCCAGTCGGTAGAGGGGGACACGCCCGGCTCCTTTTTGGGCGGCTCGGCCGGCGTGAACAGGACCTCCCACTCGTCCCCTTCGAGCGGCTGTGCAGAATGCGCAAATCCCTTGTCGGCCATCACGGCGAACAGCGGGATCGGCTTGAACGTCGCGTAGAGACGAAGTCCCTGCCCCGGCTCCAACCGTTCGAGCGCGGCCATGATGACTGAGAACGGTTCGCCCCCGGCTCGCAGGATCGGGCGGACGTCGACATCGATGTATGCGGTCATGGTTCTCCTCTCTCAGTTCCTGGCAAACAGCAGATGGGGGGGCGACGGCTCCTCCGGGCAGCCGCAGCGGGCTCGCGACATCGGCGAGCCGCCGGATCCGGACGATTTCGCGGACGATGCCGACGACGCCCAGAGTCATCGCGACCACGGCAGCACGGAAAGCGCTCGGCTCACCGACCAAGAGCGTGAGCGTTCCTGCCCAGACGGCCACATAGTAGATAACGAACCACTTCGTCGCCCTGCCCTCGGCGACGAGATCCTGGACTCGCGGCGTCGGAGCCCGCCCCATGACGGGGCCGTAGGTTTCCAGCCAGGTCAGGAACGCAACGATCTTGTAGAGCTTCGCGAGCACCAGCCCCGATAGCCATCCGAACACCGCGAGAAAGGTGAATGCACCGACGTGCGCCGCGAGTGCATCCGCCGAGATCAGCGCGACGCCCAGCACGGCCACGCCCGCAAGGCTCGCGAACGACAGCGTCGCGATGCGCATGTTGAGCTCGAGCTGACGCCGCTTGCGGTTTCGGAAGATACCGGCGACGTCACGGCCGTACAGAGCGGCGGACACAAGTCCGAGGACTCCAGCAATCAACAACACGACGCCCATTCCGGACGCGAGCCCGATCGCCAACGCGCCGCCAGCCACCGTCACGGCGACAGCCAGAGCACCGGCCGCGAGCGTTACACGGCTCTGGCGGTCGTCCACGTCGGGCGACAGCATGAACATCGACAAAAGCCGGTAGCTGACGCCCATCGCAGTCAAGGTCAGCCACCCCCCAAGCCCTACGATCGCGTGGAGCGGCACGCCGGACGCCAACACTGTCTCGCCGACGGACCCGGCCCATCCAGCCAGCGCGAATGCGAATATCGAGCCGAAAGCGACGGTTGCGCACAGGGAAGCCAGACCGACGAGAACGAAGCTGGCCGGCCCCGTCGGCCTCAGCCAGGCGGTTAGTCCGAGGTCGACGACCACGAGAGCGAAGCCGGTGACTAGCAGAACCGCGCCGAGCGGCAGGAGCCAAAGTGCGGGCGGCAAGTGACCGCCCACCGCCATGAAGCCCGCGAGCAGGCAGACAAGACCGGCGGTAAGCAGGCCAAGTGGCGGCAACGCCCATTGCTCGGAGAACAAGGGCTTGGCGACGAGCACGGGAACGAACTGGAATAGCGCCCCGCACATTGCCAAGCTCAGCCAGCCGATGGTGACGGCATGGACCAGGACCAGCGTATCCGGCGAGGCGATGTCCGCGACGGGATAGCCGATACCGGCGACCATCAGGGCGAGGGCCACCAACAACCATGTCAGCGCCGCCGCGAAGTAGGCCATCGTCCAACGGAATATGCTGCCGCCGATCATGCCCGCTCCGTCGTCATTTGCGCGTGCCGCCGGGCAACGGACCATAGGTCAGCGCCGGCCCGCGATACGCTAGCGCCTTGGTCATCATTCCCATGAGAGTTCCTCGACATCCGTCTCTGCAGCTTAGTGCAGGTTCTGGAGCGCTCTTTGCGATTTCGCAAAGACACCGAGGTTCCTCTCTTCGATAGTGGACGCCGCAATAGATCGGAGAGCGATATATGAGAATCTTCGAAAGACTTCGCGAGCGTAGCCGCCATGCCGCGCTCGAGCCGGCGGCGTTGGACGACTTCGCATGCGAAGCGGAGCGACCGCCGGTTCATGAACATGGCCGCCCTTCCCCCGCTTCGACCGCCCCAGCTTCGTGATGTCGGACTTTCCCCGCGCCTGAGCCGGTTTTTTCGGGCCGCTTTCCGGAAGGTGCGGCTGCGACTTCAGGTCGGTGCAGGAGGGCGTCTGGTCCACCGATCCATGATCGCCCGACGTTGAGCCACAGTCTGGTCACGGCTACTGTCGGAGGGCCTGGAGAAAAGGATTCATGGCAGCCGTAGACCGCTCGCTCGTCGCCAATCTTCCGATGTTCGCGGGTCTCGCCCCTGCCGAGCAGGAAGACTTGCTGCACGAGGCCCGGTCGGTCCGCTACCCCAAGGACACCGCCGTGTTCGAGCAGGGCGCCGAAGCCGACCGCTTCTTCCTGCTACTGCACGGCCATCTTCGGGTCGAAAAGACCACTCCCCAGGGCCAGCAGGTCATCGTGCGCTACGTGTCCGCTGGTGAACTGTTCGGGGTCGCGCAGGCCATGAACCTTGCCTGCTATCCCGCGACTGCGGCCGCCGCCGTCGACAGCATTGTGCTGGCCTGGCCGGCGGCATCTTGGGTGCGCCTCGTCGCCAGATATCCAAGCCTCGCGGCCAGTGCGCTGCAGACGGTGGGAAGCCGGCTGCAGGATACCCAGGCGCGCGTCATCGAGATTTCGAACGAACAGGTCGAGCAGCGTGTCGCGCACGCGCTACTGCGTCTCGTCAAGCAGGCCGGCCGAAAAGTGGAGCGCGGAATCGAGATCGATTTTCCCATCAGTCGGCAAGACATCGCGGAAATGACGGGCACCACGCTACACACCGTGAGTAGAATCCTGAGCGCATGGGAGGGCCAGGGTCTCGTCGAAGGCGGACGACAGCGCATCGTGTTGCGCGACCCACACCGCCTGCATCTTCTCGCGGAACACTCCGAAGAGAGCCGCCTTCGCGGCTCGCCCCCTTGAGCCCAAGGCTTCTCACCCTCGGCCCAGGACCGGCTTAGTCGTCGGCCGCGGCTGGGGACGCGCTCGCTAACCAGGCGCGCACCATGTTAATGACCGCCGCGCGGAATTGTGCTGCCGCGTCGCCCGCGGACTTGCCCACCGGCTGTTTGAAGGGCTATTCCAGGCAGGATCCGGAATGCTCAAAAGGCCTCGGTGCAGATCGAGGCCTTTTGCGTGCCCGGCGTGTCCTGCCGTCTGCTCCTTCCGTCTGTTTTGGGCTGACTATTCTTGCCCGCCGCAATCGTTCGATATGAAGCAATACGACAATAGAGCCTGGCTCCTGGTGCTTCCTGCCCTGGTCATCGTGACCTTCGTCGGAATCCTCCCTCTCATCGCCGTGACGAATTATTCCTTCCTCGACCTTTTCAGCCTGAACAACCCTTATTGGGTCGGCATCGAGTGGTACCGGAACATCGTCACCACGGAGCGTTTCTATAGCAGTTTGGGACGAAGCTTTCTTTTCTCGGCCATCGTCCTGTCAATCCAGCTGCCGCTCGGCATCTGGATCGCCCTGCTCCTTCAACGATCACATCGATTCGTCGTCAGCACGGTCCTTGTTCTGATCACCATTCCGCTTGTGGTGCCGTGGAACATGATCCCGATGATCTGGCTCAACTTCATCAATCCCAATGTCGGTCTCGCCGGCCGGATATTGGGATGGTCAGGCGTGGGCTTTGACTACAAGTTCAATGCCCCGCACACCTGGATCGTGCTTGTCGTGATGGACACATGGCATTGGCTGGGGTTGGTCGTCGTGCCGTCCTATGCCGGAATTTCCAGCATTCCTCCCGCCTACTACCAGGCGGCAGCGATTGACGGCGCGTCGCGATGGCACATCTTTCGCTTCATCCAACTGCCGAAAATGAAGACCGTGCTTTCGATGGTACTTCTTCTTCGCTTCATGGACAGTTTCATGATCTATATCGAGGCCTTCCGCATCAATGCCGGCGGACCGAATGGCGCGACGGCATTCCTAAGCCTCGACCTTGGCGAGGAAATCCAGGCTTTCAACTACGGGCCGGCCGCCGCCCGCTCAATCGTATACTTCCTGATCGTCATGACAGTCGCGTGGGCCTTCAAGGCGGCAACTGGCACTCGGAAGCCGCTCGCCATAGAGCCCGTCAGGTGAAGTCGCTGCCATTGACGGGGAGGATCATCGTATTCGCCGTGCTGGGAGCCTTCATCCTCGTACCACTGGCGCAAACGATCATCATCAGCTTTGTTTCGACGCTACCAAGAGACGGGATCCCCGAAGGGCATTTCAGTCTCGTCAATTACCGGAACATTCTTCATTCGCCAGTTCTGAAAGAAGCGATTCTCAACTCCATCACCTACGTCTTGTTGAACGTCGCGCTTTGCCTTGGCGTCGGACTGCCCGCCGCTTATGCGTTCGCCCGATACAGCTTCGTCGGCGATCGACAACTCTTTTTCCTGCTGCTGGTCTTCCGCATCACGCCGACCGTCGTGCTTTCACTGCCGATCTTTGTCCTGTTTGCACAGATCGGCCTGGTCAACACCCCAGTCGGCATCGCTCTTGTTCATTGCGTTTTCAACATTCCGATATCGATCTGGATATTGGAAGGATTCATCTCAGCAGTGCCTCGCGAGTTTGACGAGACGGCATTCCTCGACGGCCACACTCTCGTCAGTTTTTTCTTCCGCCATCTCATTCCAGCCGTGGCGCCGGGCATCGGGGTCACCGCATTCTTCTGTTTCATCTTCTCCTGGGTGGAGGTGGTGCTTGCCCGCATTCTTACGACGACCGGCGGCAAGCCGATCACCATGGCCATCAACGCGCTGTTCAGCTTCCGAACGGACGTCGGCCTCGTCATGGCAATGACGGTTCTCGCACTCGTTCCCGGAATTGCGATGATCTATTTTGTTCGGAACCACCTCGCCAAGGGCTTTGTGATCCGAACTTGATGGTTGGACGAAGCGCGAGGTGAAATCGTCGGGCAAGCCCCGCGATCGGTGCGGCGAAATCAGCCCTTACGGCGACACCAGCCTCACGCGGATGGCATAGCGAACCAGCTCGGCAGTGGACGACATCCGGAGCTTGCGCATCGCCGAGGCGCGGTGGGTCTCGACGGTCTTCACGCTCAACTTCAGGATTTCGCTGATCGACTTGTTGGTATGCCCTTCCGCGATCAGCTGGACCACGCTCTGCTCGCGCGAGGTGAGCAGCATGTCGGTGCGGTTCTGCTTGTTCGACTGGTAATCTTGAAGCAACTTCTCCAGCAGAGCACTGGTGAAGTAGGGCCTGCCGTCGAGCAAGGCCTCGACGGCGAAAATCAGGTGCTTGCGGGCGTCGGATTTGAATAGCACGCCACGGACGCCGGCGAGGATGACCTCCGTCAGGAGTTCCTCGCTCTCGTGCATGGTCAGGATCAGCACCTCGGTTCGTGAACGCAGCGCCTTGAGACGACGACTGACCTCCACACCGTTCATGATGGGCATGGAGTAGTCAACGATCGCGACGTCCGGTCTTGTCTCCAGCGCCAGCGCGACAGCCTACTCGCCGTTGATCGCTTCTCCGCTCACGATCCAGTTTGGGCGTGCTTCGACGATCGCGCGAAGCCCGGAACGCACGATTTCGTGGTCATCCGCAATCAAGATGCGCTTCACGGCGTCGTTCCCGTTTGCCAGTCTCTCCTCTACCGGGCGACAACGGCGGTGACCGGCCGCACAATCAGCCGATTATACGGCGCCCGGCCACCAGGTTTATCCAGTAAAACCCTGAGATATCCCGGCAAAGGTACTGACGCCCCGGAGCGGCTCGCCGAAGTCACCGTTCAGGCCACGATCAGACCCGTCCGAGCAGCATAGCGGACCAATCCGGCCGTCGAGCCCACCTCCAGCTTGCGCATCGCGGACGCCCGATGTGCTTCGATCGTCTTGACGCTGAGATCGAGGATCGCGCTGATCCCCTTGTTGCTGTATCCCTCTGCAACCAGCTTGACCACGAGGCGCTCGCGCGCCGTGAGTTCGTGGTGATACCCACCATCGGCACGCGGTTCGCGATCAAAGTCGTTCACGCAGCTCTGCGTGCAGAATGGCCTGTGCTGCAATAGCGACTCGACTGCAGCCAGCAGCAGCTTGTTCGCATCCGACTTCACCAGGAATGCGCGCGCGCCGGCCTCGAACGCCTGCTGCGCGATCAAGCCAGAATTGTGCACGGTGAAGATCAGAACCTCTGTCTGCAGCGGGTAATCCCTGATCCGCCGGGCCACCTCGACGCCAGTCATGCGGGGCATCGAGAAGTCGAGGATGGCGACGTGAGGCCGGCTCTCGATTGCGGCTGCGATCGCCTTGCCGCCGTCGGTAGCCTCGGCCACGACCGCCCAGTCCGCCCGCTGTTCGAGCACCGCTCGCAGACCCGAACGCACCGCTTCGTGATCGTCCGCTATGAGAATTCGTTTCACCGCAGCGCACTCCAAATCCTTCACGGCGGTCCGGTTCTTCTCCGGCTCGCCGCCGCGGGCTAGTGTTCTTTCGTTGATTGTGTGCCTGCGTAGGCCGTCACGACGGCCGCGGTCCTTCGCAGGTTGCGCCTGTTCGCATCGAGGCAAAGCGGGAACACCGCGCGCAGAACGGCGCCGGAATGCGACGCTGCTGGATTGGACTGGATCTCGAGCGTACCTCCGATCTCGTGCAACCTGGCCCGCATCGCCGGAATTCCGACCCCGATCGATGCCGGCTTGGTGCCGCGCCTGCCGGGCTCGGGAAGGCCGCGCCCGTTGTCGCTGATCGTCAACCGGAACTGGCCGTCGGCAACGTCGACGACGATGGTTACTTCCGTCGCCTTCGCATGACGGAAGACGTTGGTCAGAGCTTCCTGAACGACGCGCAGAAGCGAGCGCTTCGTCCCGTATGGCAGCCGGTCGACGTCCGGCACGACGTCAAATGCCACGCGCAGCGATGTACGCGCCGAAAAACCCTCTGCGTAACGCTCGATCGCGGCCTTCAACCCCTCCCCCTCCAGATTCCGCGGATGAAGCAGATAGGCAAAAGCGCGAAGCTCCCGTAGGGCTTCATCGATCGACGCATCGATGTCGTCGCAGAGCCGCTCGGCTGAGCACACGTCGCCCAGGCTACTGCGGATCCGCATCAGGGTAAGGCTGGCGGCAATCAGATGCTGACAGGTCGAGTCGTGCAGATCGGAGGCGATCCGCTGCTGGATGCCTTCCTGAATGGACAACAGGTCAACGCTGATATCGAATCCGCCGCCGCATGCCTGCTGAATGGGACCATCTCGCAGCTCGCGGTGGCTGCCGATCAATCGGATCATGCCACCGAGCGCGAGATCCACGATCGGCATGACGGTCGTTTCCATCGCCCGAGGTCGACCGCCGAGCGCAAGTCGCTGGCGGATCCTGACGGCCGCAAATGGAGCTGGCGTCGTCGGCGCTCATGCAATCAAAGATATCCAGATCGCGGACGTCTTCCGACGATACACCGAGCTGCAACTCGAATGCCGGATTGATCCGCTCATAGGCGAAGTGTCCGCGGTAGGACGGGCGCGCGGCAAACAGAAGATCTGCAGAAGACATCCAGTAGAGCCCGTCGATGGCTTCCTGCGAACCTGTCCAGCTGCCGAGACGGATTCGCTTCGACGCACCATGTGACTTCACGGCAGGTACTCACTCTATTCCGGCGACTCTCGACCAGATCGAGTGTCTCCTTCCCCGCCCCGCCAACATCAGCCACCGGATCGGAAGATCCTCCCCCTAGGCTTGACAATCATACCACCGCACAACACGCCACACCAATAGATAGCATTTCCAGGCAACCAAAATCTCTAATCTGCGAGGTGTATGGTCGCGATGTTCGATATGCAGTTTGTGCCACGCAACGCTCAAATCCGATGCAAACGAGATTCAAAACACCGGGCGCACACTTCAGGACGTACACTTCGAGACGCTCACTTGGGGAAATGACCGGCGGCAATTTGTTTGCGTCTGCTTGCGTTTAGGAATGCGTCCCTGACCGATGTCCTGGCCCCGCCTCCTCCATTTCCGAGAGTCCAACCAGACCGGCGTCCCTCGTCCGCTTGATTTCTGCCCTCCTCCCTACATAGAATCCCGGATGTGCGCCCGCGAAGCGGACCATTAAGGTCTTCTAAGGTCTTCGCCGGCGAACGAGGTCAGCATGGGCGTAGGGCGAGAACCTTCAAGCCGGTTGAATCCGTCGTGTTCGGCCCGATCGCAATCGCCGCCGGCGCAGGAATTTACGGGCTGGCCATCGGAGCCATCTCGATCTGACCAATATCGCTGACCGCATGGAGGCGAGTGTGAATATCCAGACCGCGTGTCGCGCCTTGATCCTGGGTGCACTGGTAGCCGTCATTGCACCATCCACCCTCTGTCAGGCCCAGCCGAAGGACGGCGGCGTGACGACGCCGAAGCAACAGGGCGCAGCCGCGCCAAACGATGCAACGCCGAATACCAATACGAATCCGGCCAAGCACCGCTACTGGCGGCACCGCGGCGGCAAGCATCCTCACTATGGCAGCCGCCGCGTTCGCACCTAAGGTCTGGCGACTCCCGGCAATGGACCGATCTATGAGCGAATCCAGGATGGGACCAGAGCGCGTGCGCGAGGTCGTTCTGAACGAGAGCCCGATAGATCATAACGGGGATACCGGCCAGCGGAGCCTGCTCGCGACTGGTCTTATTTTACTTGTCGCCGGCGTTACGCTGTTCCTGGTGTGGACGACGGTGCCCAGCCTATTGATCGTCTTCGCGGGCGTGCTGTTTGCGGCCCTGCTGGATGCCGCGGCGCGGGCGCTGGCGCCGGTCGTTCCTCTCGGTCGCGTATGGCGTTTGACGTTCGTGCTTCTGCTGCTCTCAGCTCTGTCAAGCTTCGGCCTGGTCTGGGGCGCGGGGAAGCTGCCGGAGCAGACGCGCCTGCTGCTGAAGGTCATGGATGCCCAACTCGATATCGTGCAGCAGCATCTGTTGTCCTATGGCGTGGACCTGCTCGGCCCGGAATGGGGGCGCGACATTGCGCAATGGCTGTTCGCCGATCAGGGCCGGTTTTTCAGCCATGCCCAATTCCTGCTGGGTGGCGCTTCGAGCCTTCTGACCGGCGTGCTCGTGATCCTGTTCCTCGGCATACTCTTTGCCTTCGATCCGACCAGCTACCGCGAAAGCCTGGTCGTGCTGGTCAGGCGATCCTACCGCGCCCGCATGCGCGCAGTGATGGACGAGATGGGCAACGTCATGCGGTTGTGGTTCGTCGGCCAGTTGATCCGCATCATTCTGATGACGCTATGCGTCTGGCTCGCGCTCTATCTCATTGGCCTGCCGGGACCGTTCGTGCTCGGGCTGCAAGCGGGCTTGTCGAACTTCATCCCCTATCTCGGGCCGATCGTCGCCGCGATCCCGATCGCGCTCGTGGCGATGCCGCTCGGCGCCTCGCCGCTGATCTGGGCCGTCGTCGTCTACACGATCATCCAGTCGATCGAAGGCTACGTGATCGGCCCGCTGATCCAGCGTCAAGCAGTCGAGACGCCGCCGGCCTGGACGCTGGTGGCGATCGTTCTGCTCGGCGCCTTATTCGGCGTCATGGGTATCGCGCTCGCGATGCCGCTCGTCGCCATCGGCCGCGTCGCGATCATCAGGTTCTATGTCGAGGACTATCTCGGCGACCGTCTCGGGGCGGCAATGGACAATCGTGAGTGACTGCCATGAGCGAAATCAATGCTCACCATGATACCCCTGAGCCTTCCCAGGCACGTTCGGGGATGGCTCACATTTTGTGGCAACAGCTTCCCTATGCTGTCGCACTGCTGCTCGCCATCGGAGGCGTCGCCTATACCAACGTCTCGCACCAGCCGCTGGTTGGCTATTGGGAATTTCTGGCGCTTGCCATCGGTGTGGTCTGCGTCGTCACGAAATGGCGGGAGACGGAGGGCCGGGAGAGCCAGATCCGTCTGATCTGGACCCAGGCGCTGCACTGGATCGCGGTCCTGATCACGATGAACATCATCCTGGTCTCCGGTGTTCAGCAGTTGCTTCCGACGCCGGCGACCGGCCTCGTCCTGCTGACGCTGCTTGCGCTCGGCACGTTCCTTGCTGGCGTGAGTCTCCTGTCGTTGCAAATTGCCTTTCTCGGACTTGCGATGGGCGCAGCCGTCCCCGCCATCTCCTGGCTGAAGCAGTCGATCTTCTTCTTCCTGCTCGGCGCCGTGCTGCTGATCGGCCTTGCCATCTCGTTCTGGCTGCGCCAGGACCGGCCCGCGGCCAGGGCGACGGGAACCAGGCAACAGACGGAGGCTTGAATGCGACCATTGCGATATCTTGCAGCCACCGGCGCCATAGCTGTTCTTTGTGTCGTCACCTCTCCCGCGCACGCCGAGAGATTCAGGGTCGGCAGGCTGCTGTGCTTCTCGGAGCCGCGTGTCGGATTGGTGCTTGGGTCGGCGCAGGCCTTGCGCTGCGTGTTCACTGCGTTACGCCCGCCCCGGCAGTACGTCTACGAGGGGCGGATCAGGCGCGTCGGGCTTGATCTCGGCGTGACCAGTGCCGGCACATTGTCCTGGGCCGTCTTCGCCAGGAATTCGCGGATAGGTCCCGCCACGCTGCGCGGCAGCTATGTCGGCGCGAGCGGCAATGTCGCCATTGGCCCCGGGCTTGGCGCCAACGTGCTGATCGGCGGGTCGCGGCGGACGATCATGCTGCAGCCGATCTCGGTCGAGCGCTCGATCGGACTGAACCTCGCGGCCGGCGTGACCCAATTGACATTGGGACCGCGAGGCCAGCGATAATCCGCATCCGACCTTACTGCCCAATGAAAACGACCTCGACCATGACTCGCAATCGAAGACCCTGGCTGATCGCCGCCCTCGTCGCCGCTCTCGGCACAGGCAGTTACTTCCTCTGGCAGAGGCTTGGGGGTGACAGCCTTCCGAGCGGATTCTCCAGTGGTAACGGCCGCATCGAGGCCGTCGAGATCGACATCGCCACGAAGACGCCGGGGCGCATCCGGGACATCCTGGTGCGAGAAGGCGATCTGGTCACCGCGGGACAGGCGCTGGCGCAGATGGATACCGTGCAGCTCGAGGCGCAATACCGCCAGGCCCAGGCACAATTGCGACGCGCCACGATCGGTATCGAGACCGCCAAGAGTCTCGTGACCCAGCGCGAGGCCGAGAAGAAGACGGCAACCGCCGTGATCGCCCAGCGCAGCGCGCAGTTCGATGCGGCCGATCGCAAGCTCCAGCGTTCCGAGCAACTGATCCTGACCAACGCGGTATCCCAGCAGGTGCTCGACGACGACCGGGCGGCCGCCAATGGCGCGCGCGCAGCCGTGGCAGCGTCCGAAGCCCAGCTCGCCGGCTCGGAAGCAGCAATAAGCGCGGCTGAGGCACAGGTGGTCGACGCGGAGGCTGCCGTCGAGGCGGCGAAGGCCGCGATCGAAAGCATCAAGGCCGACCTCAACGACTCGACGCTGCGCGCACCGCGCGATGGCCGCGTTCAATTCCGCGTGGCCCAGCCGGGCGAGGTCCTCAGCGCAGGCGGGCGCGTGCTCAACCTTGTCGACCTCGGCGACGTCTACATGACCTTCTTCCTGCCGACGGCGCAGGCTGGCCGCGTGGCCATCGGCTCGGAGGTCCGCCTCGTGCTCGACGCCGCGCCGCAATGGGTCATCCCGGCCAAGGCGACGTTCGTCGCTAGCGTTGCTCAATTCACACCCAAGACGGTCGAGACCGAGGAGGAGCGCCAGAAGCTGATGTTCCGCGTCAGGGCGCATATTTCGCCGGAGCTGCTGCGCAGACACATCGAGCAGGTCAAGACCGGGCTGCCCGGTCGCGCCTTCGTTCGCCTCGATCCCAACGCCGAGTGGCCGGCGCAGCTCACGGAACATCTGGTCAAATGACCGACGCGCCGCACGCCTTCCCCTCCTCCGCTTCGGCACCGGTGATACGCCTCGAGGCGGTCGGGCTGTCCTACGGCACAACGCGCGCGCTCGATGACATCACACTCGACATTCCCGCAAGCCTCATGGTGGGATTGATCGGACCTGACGGCGTCGGCAAATCCAGCCTGCTCTCGCTGGTCGCCGGAGCTCGCACAATCCAGGACGGCCACGTTCACGTGCTGGGCGGTGACATGACGGATGCCGCCCACCGGCGGCGGACCTGTCCGCAGATCGCCTACATGCCGCAGGGCCTCGGCAAGAATCTCTACCCGACGCTCTCCGTATTCGAGAATGTCGATTTCTTCGGCCGCCTGTTCGGCCATGATCGCCGCGAGCGCGAGGAGAGAATTCAACAGCTCCTGAGGGACACCGGTCTTGCGCCGTTCGCAGACCGGCCCGCGGGCAAGCTGTCGGGCGGCATGAAGCAGAAGCTCGGCCTCTGCTGCGCGTTGATCCACGATCCTGATCTGCTGATCCTCGATGAGCCGACCACCGGCGTCGATCCGCTCTCGCGCCGGCAGTTCTGGGAGCTGATCGAGACGATCAGCAAGGATCGTCCCGGCATGAGCGTCATCGTCGCCACCGCCTATATGGAAGAAGCCGCGCGCTTCGACTGGCTGGTTGCGATGGATGAGGGACGGGTGCTCGCCACCGGCACGCCGGCCGAACTGCTGCGGCAGACAGGTACCGACAATCTCGATGCCGCCTTCATCGCCCTGTTGCCTGAGGAGCAACGACGGGACCACAAGGAGGTGGTGATCCCGCCCCGCCGGGCCGACCAGGGCGGCGACGTCGCGATCGAGGCCAAGGATCTCACCGTCAAATTCGGCGACTTCACGGCTGTCGATCATGTGACCTTCCGCATCGCCCGCGGCGAGATTTTCGGCTTTCTCGGCTCGAACGGCTGCGGCAAGACCACGACCATGAAGGTGCTGACCGGGCTTTTGCCGGCCAGCGAAGGCGAAGCCCAACTGTTCGGACGCGAGGTCGATCCCCGTGACATGGATGTCCGGCGCCGCGTCGGCTACATGTCGCAGGCCTTCTCGCTCTATTCCGAGCTGACCGTCCGCCAGAACCTGGAGCTGCACGCACGCCTGTTCCGGCTCGCCCCCGATACGATCGACGGTCGAGTCCTCGACATGGTCGATCGCTTCGACCTTTCCAATGTCATCGACGCGTTGCCGGACGCGCTGCCGCTCGGCGTCCGCCAGCGCCTGTCGCTTGCCGTCGCCATGATCCATGCACCCGATATTCTGATCCTGGACGAGCCGACGTCCGGCGTTGATCCGGTGGCGCGCGACGGCTTCTGGCAAATCCTGTCCGACCTGTCGCGACAGGACAACGTCACGATCTTCGTCTCCACCCACTTCATGAACGAGGCGGAGCGCTGCGACCGCATCTCGCTGATGCATGCCGGCAAGGTCATGATCAGCGATACACCGGAACAAATCGCGGCACGGCGCGGCGGCGGCAGCCTCGAAGAGGCTTTCGTTGCGTACCTCAAGGACGCAATCGCCGCGAGCGACACGACGAAGGCATCCCCAACACCGCATATCGCGACCACCGCTGCCGCCGCGAAGCCGCACGGCGCGATGCACAGCACATTGAGCTTCTTCGATCCGCGCCGCATGTTCGCCTATACGCAACGGGAGGCGCTCGAGCTCAAGCGCGATCCGATCCGCGCCACCCTTGCGATCCTCGGCAGTCTCATCCTGATGTTCGTGATGGGCTATGGCATCAACATGGACGTCGAAAACCTCTCCTTCGCGGTCATGGATCATGACGACACCACGATCAGCCGCGACTATGCCCTTCAGATCGCGGGCTCGCGCTACTTCACCGAGCTCGCACTGATCACCGACTATGACGATCTCGATCGTCGCATGCGCAGCGGCGAGCTCAGCCTTGCCATCGAAATCCCGCCCGGATTCGGGCGCGACGTGGCACGCGGCAGCAACGTCCAGATCGGCGCATGGGTCGACGGCGCGATGCCGTCGCGCGCGGAGACGGTGCGCGGCTACGTGCAGGCGATGCACGCGACATGGCTCGCGCAGCGCGCCCGGCAGCTCTACGGCAATGCCGCCACCACCGGCGACCACCAGATCGAGGTTCGCTTCCTCTACAACCCCGACATCAGAAGCATCGTTGCGATGGCGCCGACCGTGATCCCTATCCTGCTGCTGATCATCCCGGCGATCCTGGCGACGCTGAGCGTCGTGCGCGAGAAGGAGCTTGGCTCGATCATCAATTTCTACGTCACGCCGGTCACGCGGCTCGAGTTCCTGATCGGCAAGCAGCTCCCCTATGTCGCGCTCGCCATGCTGAACTTCTTCCTGCTGACCGCTTTTGCCGTGTTCGCATTCCGGGTTCCCTTCACCGGCAGCTTCGTCGCATTCACGTCCGCCGCGCTCCTGTATGTCATCATCACCACCGCCATGGGCCTCGTGATCTCGTCATTCATGACGAGCCAGATTGCCGCGATCTTCGCGACCGCACTGCTCACCATGATCCCGGCCACGCAATATTCGGGGCTGGTCGATCCGGTTTCCTCGCTCCAGGGCGCCGGCGCCGTTATCGGACGGATTTATCCGACGGCCCATTTCGTCACCATCACGCGCGGCACCTTTTCCAAGGGGCTCGACTTCGGCGATCTGTCCGGACCCTTCCTGGCCCTGATCGTCACCATCCCGATCCTGCTCGCGCTCGGTGTCGCGCTCCTCAAGAAGCAGGCGAACTAGATGCGTACGGGCAATATCGTCCAGCTCGGCATCAAGGAGCTCCGCGGCCTGTTCCGCGATCCCATGATGCTCGCGCTGATCGTCTATGCCTTCACGGTCTCGATCTATACGGCGTCCAAGGCGCAGCCGGAGACGCTGAACCAGGCGGCGATCGCCATTGTCGACGAGGACAGGTCGCCCGCCGCCGCGCGCATCATCACGGCATTCAGCCCGCCCTATTTCACAGTTCCCCGGCTGATCTCGCAATCGGAGATGATGAGCCGCATGGATGCCGGCCTCGATACTTTCGCGCTCAACATCCCACCGAACTTCCAGCGCGATCTGCTGGCGCGGCGATCGCCCGCCATCCAGCTCAATGTGGATGCGACCCGGATGTCGCAGGCATTCACAGGCAGCGGCTATATCCAGTCGATCGTCGGCGACGAGGTCAGCGAGTTCCTGTCCCGCTATCGCTCGGCCGCCCCGCTGCCGATCGATCTGGCGCTGCGCGCCCGTTTCAATCCCGAGCTCAACAAGAGCTGGTTCGGAGCCATCAACAACATCATCTCCTCGGTCACGATGCTGTCGATCATCCTGACCGGCGCGGCACTGATCCGGGAACGCGAGCACGGTACGATCGAGCACCTTCTGGTCATGCCGGTGACGCCCTTCGAGGTGATGGCAAGCAAGATCTGGTCGATGGGACTCGTCGTCCTTGTCGCAGCAAGCATATCGCTGATCTTCGTCGTGCAGGGATTGCTCGCGGTCCGGATCGGCGGTTCGGTCCCGCTGTTCCTGTTTGGCACCGCGCTCTATCTGTTTGCCACCACCAGCATGGGCATCTTTCTCGCGACGTCCGCCGGCACGATGCCGCAGTTCGGCCTGCTCATGATGCTGGTGCTGATGCCTCTTCAAATGTTGTCGGGCGCCACAACCCCGAGGGAGAGCATGCCCGAAATCATCCAGAACATCATGCTCGCTGCGCCGAACACCCATTTCGTGATCCTGGCCCAGGCCATCCTGTTTCGCGGCGCCGGGCTAGCGGTCGTGTGGCCGCAGCTTGCCGCGTTGCTGGTGATCGGTGGCTTATTGTTCTTCCTGTCTCTCCGTAGCTTCCGGCGGTTCCTGCAATAAGGTTCCGCAGGGTCCGATAGCTCGCGTCCGAGCCCTGCGCACGGGGGAGGATGGGAAACTTCCCGCTTCGTTGCTCAGGGTTTTGTCTGATGTCGGCGTCGGGTGTTCGAGGCTATGATCCGATGTGCGGTCGATCGAGCCATGACCGCGCAGGAGGCTTGCATGGCCGTGTATGACAGTCGCGGAACCATCGGCACCTTCGGTCCTCCGCCGCTGTGGGCCTGCGCGCTGCTCGGTGTCGTCCTGATCGCTGCCGGCCTCTTCGCACTTGGCGACCTCGCCTTCGCCACCATCATCAGTGTCAAGTTCATCGGGCTCACTGCGATCGCCGCCGGCGGGTTCGAGGTCGCGCACGCGTTCTGGACCAAGGGATGGAGTGGTTTCCTGTGGCGGATCGTGCTCGGCGTGCTCTACCTCGCCTTCGGCCTGATCCTGCTCACCCAGCCGACCTCGGGCGCGCTGATCCTAACTTACCTCCTCGGCGCAGGGCTCTACGCGCTGCAATCGCTACGGACGACCGCATGACATAAGGAGAAATACAATGCATGCTCCTAACCGCCGTGCCTTCCTCGGCCTTGCAAGCAACGCCATTGCCGCCGCAGCGATCGGCGCCGCCGGCGCCCGCCTCATCGACGTCGCGAATGCGATGCCGATCGATCACGCCCTCGGGCAGGCCGACAAGCCATCGGCCCCTGTAACGCCGGCGCAGTGGGGACCGGCGCCCGGTCCGGGCTGGGGCGGCCCCGGCTGGGG
>NZ_LGHM01000149.1 GCF_001908185.1 Bradyrhizobium sp. AS23.2 | reverse complement strand
ATTCCCGAAGCCGTTGGATTTGCGCTCTAAGACTCTCCGGTTGTTCCGGCTCAAGCCTCAGCGACGCGCGCAGTTGCTGGCCAATCACTTTCATAATTGCCCGGCTGTGTTCTTGGTCTATGTCAATGCTGTGGGGCATAGCCCATCCTTCGAGACCGAGGAGAACGCCGGCCTCTCTCGCTGGCTTTCTGACTGCGAGCACAGTTGCCTCGCCGATGGAACTGGAGAGCGCCACTTTTGGCTATCTTGCGCGAGCGCTTGTATCTGGGACCAGCGGGTCCTGTTTAGGACCTTTGGCTATCCGCGACATGCGCCGTGTAGTTGAGGTGTAGTCGGTCGAAGGAGGGTATGGCACAACAGTCGGCGAGACGAGGCCGGAAAAGCCAGGTGTACCCATCGTGCGTTCAGAGCGCGCGTTTATGATTTGGTTCCGGTCTGCGAACTCCCATACGGGCCCGCAGCTCCATCGCTGCATTAGAGGCCGGACAGATGGTAGCACCCGACTTCGCGTCAATGCTCTTCAAAAACCGCTTGCATCTCGCGGGGCGTCCACAGATGGGTACACGGCCTAGCTAGTCCAGACTAGCGTGGCTTTGACTGGGTCAGCAGCCCGATGGTGGCGAAACGCCGGGGGTTGCCGGAGCGCCCGTTGCGTTGGCCGGCCCCGTCGTGGCGGGATTTGCCGATGGTGGTGAAACGCCAGGGGTCGCCGGAGCTCCCGTCGCGTTGGCCGGTGCCATCATGGCGGGATTTGCAAGGCTCATACTGACGCTCTCGCTGCATGCCGCCGAGTTCGGCGTCGGTACAACGGCCATGGTCGGAGTGATGCTGGTGCTCGCAAGATCTGTAATTACAGGCTGAATCGCGCCACGCGGGGGGCTGCTCGGAATTTCGGGGGTCGTGAGTGGCAAAGCTGCGCCGTTGGTCGGTGGACCTCCTGGAATGTCGCTGCACACGACGGTCGACGGGCTGCCGACTGGGGTCAGTGGCGTTATCGTCCCGGTCGAGCTGACGCCGATTGGCGAGAGAATGGTTCCCAACGGATTCGCTTACATCACCGTGGTCGACGACGTCATGGTTGTGCCGCTCATGATGGATGTGGAGACAGTGCTCGGCAGGGCCGACATCGTCGGTGTCGCGGAAATCGATGACGTCGTTCCAGTTGTGCCGATCATGGCCGTCGCGGATGTAGCTGATAAAGCCGGTGCTCCGGACTGGATTTGCGGTATGGATGTGGAGACAGTGTTCGGCAGGGCCGACATCGTCGGTGTCGCTAAAATCGATGACAATCCCGTATCCACGAACTTACAATCACAGACGCCGAGGATCGATGCATCGCCTTCCGTTCATCGTGCTTGGACACTGTGGCTCGAGAGGGGAAGACAAATATCGGTGGCTGCCAGGCCGAGGGTGCAGGGTGCTGATCCGCGAGGCCATCGAGACCTTCGTGGGCATTGGCCTGGTCGGGCTGGCGCTTGTCGGCCGTCGGACGGCCGGGTGGATCTACCACAGGGGTCGATGCGCAACGCGACCTGGTCGCTGCTATTTTCCGGCGCCTGTCGTCAGGCCGCTGACGATGTAGCGCTCGAGGAAGATTCCGACCAGGACGAGCGGTGCGATCGCCGCCGTCGACAGCGCCGCCATCGACCACCAGTTGATGCCCTGCGAGCCGGTCTGGCTCGCCACCATTACCGGCAGGGTCTTCGCGTCGGTGCTGGTGAGCAGGGCGGCAAAGAAATATTCGTTCCAGCACAGCACCAGCGAGAGGATGAACGCGGCGACCATGCCGGGCACCGCGAGAGGCAGAATGATGCGGAGGAACGCGCCCCAGGTCGACAGGCCGTCCACGGCTGCGGCCTCATCGAGCTCGATCGGAATCGCATTGAACTGGTCGCGCATGATCCAGATGACGATCGGCAGCACCGTCAGCGTGTAAAGCAGGATGAGGCCAAACGTCGTGTCGAGCAGTGCCAATGCCTTGTAGAGCACGAGGAACGGCAGCGCGAGAACGACCGGCGGCAGAATCAGCTGCGACATGAAGAAGAACAGGATATCGTCATTGCGCAACCAGGCGAATTTATAGCGAAAGCGGCTCAAGCCATAGGCGGCGAGCGATCCCAGCACGAGCGCGAGCAGCGATGCGCCGACCGAAGTGATGATGCTGTTGATGAAGCGGTTCATGAATTCGGAGCGTGCAGTCGAGGTCCCGAAAAGCGTATCGGGCGACAGGCCGAGCGAGCGCCAGCCTTTCCAGTCCGGCTGGAAATCGATCCAGGGGATCAGGTGCGCCTGCGTCACATCGACCGCTGATTTGAATGAGGTCGTGACGGTCCAGTAGATCGGAAACAGGCAGATGAAGGTCCAGAGCAGCAATGCGGCGTAGATCAGCGTGCGACCCAGAATCCGCCTGGGGCGCGGCGCTGCTGGACGTTTTCGGATCGGGTTCGATGCCACCGTCGAGATAGCCAAGCGCTCAAACTCCTTTGCGATCTATGCGACATTCTGTGTCCAGCGCCTCGACAGGCGCAGCATCAGCGTCAGCAGCACGATGATCAGCAGCAGATAGACCATGGCGAGCGCCGTGCCGTATCCGACGTTCGAACGGTCGCGGTAGACGCGGTAGATGAAGCTCGACACTGTGTCGGTGGCACCACCGGGACCGCCAGCCGTCACGTTGATCACGATGTCGGCGAGCTTCAGCTTGAAGATGATGCGGATGATCAGGACGGTGATGCTAACCGGCAGCATAATCGGGAAAGTGACGTGCCAGAATGATTGCCAGCCATTCGCGCCGTCGACCTTGGCGGCTTCCTGCACCTCCTTCGGCATCGCTTGCAGGCCTGCGAGCAGGATGATCATAATGAATGGGATCGAGACCCAGGCGTCCATCGCCTGGATGCTGAAGCGCGCCATCGTCGGCGAGGCGAAGAATGCCGGGTTGTCCCAGCCGAGATAGCGCGCCAGCGTCGCCGCTGGGCCGAAGCGGTATTCCAGCAGTGACTTGCCGATCATCCAGCTCACCGCGACGGGGCTGAGCATCATCGGCAGCAGGAAGACCACGCGGAAGATTCTTCGTGCGCGGATCTCGGCACTGAGTAACAGCGCCAGTCCAAACGCGATCGCGTATTCGCCGAGCACCGCGACGGTGTAAAAGACCATGTTGCCGAGCGCATTCCAGTAATAGGTGTCGTTCAGCATTCCCCTCAGATTATCCAAGCCGCTGAAGCGCGGGCCCTCGATCGAGCTGAGATTCCAGTCGAGCGAGGCGATATAGATCCCGAAGATCGTCGGGAAGATCACGACGGCAACCGTGAAGAACACCGCCGGCAGCAGGAACAGCGCGCGCTTGCCACGCTCGCCGCGGGTCAAGACTTGCCCGACACCAAATGCAACGGTCCAGACGAGATAGGCGATGAGGATCGGCCGCCAATCGGGAAATCCGGCGGCGATCGTGCCGGTCGTGCGCAAGACCTGAGTGAGGAGCACAAGCAGGAAGCCGAGCGACGCCAGCAGAACAAGCGCGCGGCCGGCAGCCTTTCTGCTGCCGGGCGCGCGCTTCGTCACTGGCTGGTGGTGCAGGTCGTTGCTGTCGGGTACAGAATTCTGCATCGAGATGAGCTGCATTCGGTGCCGGCTCCTGGCGCCGGGCAGGTTTTCGGCTGGCGCCGGGAGCGCCAGCCGAGGGTAGGGGATCTTGCGTGGGCGCGCTACACGCCGAGCGAGGCCTTATAGAGCCCGATCTGCCGTTCGCGGCCGATCTGGTCGGTCAGCTTTTCCCAGGAGGCAGCAATGTTGTTCGCTCCGGTCTGTGCGTCGACCTTGCCGGCGAAAATCTTCGTCAACTCGTCTTCCGCGATGCTGTAGTACTGGAAGATGCCGGGGATGCGCGGCTCGACCGCACGGTTCGGATGATTGTACGAGCCGAGCTGTGAGTTCAGATAAGACGTGATGTACTTCTTGTCATAGCCCGCTGCGACCCACTCATCGTACTGGAAGTGGCTGGTGCGGTGAGCCTGGAAGCCCGACGGATACATCACCATCCAGAGCGACAGGTCCTTGCCGCCGAGATGCGCGGCCGCGCTCCAGGCCGCCTTGTGCTTCTTCTCGTCGGCATTGACGCGGGCCATTACATAGACGCCCCAACCCAGATAAGCGCAGTTCGGCGCATGGTTCGGACCGCTCGCGAGCTTGTCCCATTTTCCGGTCTTGGAATTGTAGACGTCGTCCGATCCCGGCAGGATGTCGAAACCGACGATATCGCCGATCACCGAGGTGTCGCTCGCCTTCGCGACCTGGCCGATGTCGCCCCACCAGGGGATCATCGAGCCGATCCCGGCCAGGAACTGCTGGAAGCCGGTGGTGTTCGGATCGGCGTTGAGCTGATCGGCCGGCTCGAACGGCAGCGCGTCGATCACGTCCTGGATAGCGCGGACCCAGGCCGGATTGTTGATGCGCGGCTTCATCGTGTCGATGTCGAACAGCCAGGCCTTGTCGTCGGGGTGCTTGGCATAGGCCGAGGCGCGGCTGCCGAGGAAATAGAAGCCGAACCCGCCCCATGGCTTTGGTGCGTCGAGATAGCCGAACACGTTCTGGTTCTTGATCTTCTTGCCTTTGAGGAATTTCGTCACCGCCTGGACCTGCTGCCAGGTCTTCGGCACGCCCCATTCGCCGGCATTGCCGGCGTCTTTCCAAGCCTTGGCGAGGGCAGGGTCGGAGAACACGTCGGTGCGGTAGTTGAAGTTGTGGCAGTCGCCGTCGATGGTGACGCGATAGGTCTTGCCGTTCCAGGTTCCGACCGGCGGCTTCAGATAGTCGACATAGTCATCGATATCGATCTGCTTCTTGACCCAGTCCGGCATCTCGGACGCCAGCCCCTTGCCGCAGACGTCGCCTTCGAAGGGCGCGCCCATCTCGAGGATGTCGAAGTCGACCGTGCCGGTCGCGATCGCCTGCTGCAGGCGCGGGTTGTAGTCGGCCTGCGCAAGATCGATCCAGGAGATTTTCGCGCCGGTATAGGCCTCCCATGGTTTAAGGAAGCCGCGGAACAGGAGGTTGTGCAGGTTCTGATTGTTGAGCCCCATGAAAGAGAGCTCGACCCCCTTGAACTCGCCCTCCTTGATGCTCGCCTTGGTCGGGCCGAGGCAGAGCTCGCCGACCTTCTGCCAGTCGGAATCCGTCGGCGCGCCTTTGCCGACGCCCGGAATTTGCGTGATCTGCGCGCGCAGATTGGCTTGCGCAAGCGCGAGCTCCGAGAACGTGCCGAGCGCGCCACTCGTACCCAATGCTGCAGCGCTTGCCGCGCCTTTCAGCACGGTGCGTCGGTTCGGATGCACTGCGGAATGCCGATCATGATCTTGCTGCTTCACCGCGATACCCTCCCTTTTGGACCTTCTTGATGTGAAGTCTGAAGCACCGGAGCAGATAGAGGACGTGACGCTCGTGGACTTCGGTGTCGTCGTGATGGGTGACAGGGGGCCACGTTGAGTATGCAGCGGCGCCCATTAATGTCAACGAAAGCACGCGGAGTTGAAGCCGCCGACCACCCATCAGAAACGAAGAGAAGTTTCGCGATGCCGCGCCGCAAGATGGATGTTTGCGCGCGACATCATCTCGATGTCTTGTGCCGGACGTGTCGCGCAGTCCGTTTCCCCGGCAGGTCAAGCATCGGGCGGGATGACGCCCTTCTTGAAAATGAAGCAGCCATAGAAGCGTCGCTCCCCGGTCTGGATCACGCAATAGGATTGCTTCGCAAGCTGATAGAAGGCAAAGCGCTCGACCGAGCCCATTGGCGAGGAGCGCCCCTCTGCCGCGTCGATTTCGGCCTGAACCTCGCGCTGAACGGGCGGGATCTCGTTGGGCTGGTCGACGATCTCCATGCGGGAGGCCGGCTTGTCGACAAAGCTGTCGAGCGGCAGCACCGAGAGAATCGCGCGCGCGGCGCGCGCAGTGGTGACATTGTCGATGCGGATCAGCTTGCCCAGTACGGTCTGCCGTGCGACGGCATCGGCGGGAAAATTGGTGTCGCAAAGCACGAGGTCGTCGCCGTGGCCCATGGACCTCAGCGCGTAAAGAACATCAGCATTCAGAAGCGGGTCGATCGATTTCAGCATGCAACGCCTCCCGGGACGCGGATCACCTTTTTGGATTGACGACTATCCAACGTCAGGGCGCCGCCGTCCATATCGACGCAATAGTCCGTAGTCCGGCTCAATTCGGCTCGAACTGGACTACGTTGGTTCGCCTAGAGCCGCGCTCAGGTGACGGCCCGTCAGATGACCACTCGCCAAACTGGGACGAGAAAGACGTCGATCGGCGTTGTCGGCTCAGGGAACGTCTTTGCCGATCTTGGCCTTCCCGATCCCGAGACACGTCTTTCGAAGGCAAACGTCGTCATCGAAATCACGGAGGTCATGGAGGAACGTGGACTGACCATGCCACGGCCGCCCAGCTCATGGGAATGCTCGCCTGGAGCTCATCGAGCTCCTGCGCGGCCGCACCAAGCCCTATACCGTGGACGGCTTGAAGGAGTGTCTGCGACGTCTTCTGGCATGATCTACAGACGGGGCTCCGGCTGGTAGTCGACCTCGTCCATCTAGGCGAGGTCACGCAGGATCTGCTCCTAGTCCGTCCGGATCGTCTCCGACAGTACGATGCCCCGGTCGCGACCGCTGTCCGGGAGCACATGGATGCCGACATCGGCGCCCAACGCGGTTAGGACCTTGATCAGGCGCCACACCTCATAGCCGTCATGTCGATGGTTCATGATCCGATCGAGGTCCTGCTCCGCCTCGCCGGCGAGCTTGGCAACGTCTGCCGGCGTTAGGCCGCGCCTTTCGGCGATCGTCGCGATCTCATGGCACAGATGGCTCTTGACCCTGAACTCGGCGGGATCCGCAATGCCCTGCTCGGCGAGGAAGTCGTCGCCGCCGGAAATCGTCAGGTCTTCGTCATCGGTCATCCGACAGCCTCCTCGCAGAAAATAGCCGTAGGCGCCAAAAAAGAAACACCCCGCCGTCGCCGGCGGGGTTCGCTTTCTACCTACCTAAGTAGGGGACATTTTATTGGGGGACACGTTATCCCCGTGGCTGCGGCCACAGGAAAAGTACGTCCCCTAGGTGGTGTGGACTCTAAGGATTCCCATTTAAGTGCAAATCAGATTCAAGGCTTCTTTTGGGGAGGTCGCCTTGGGTGTGATGGATCGTTTGGTTTTGAGCGACGCGG
>NZ_LGHM01000148.1 GCF_001908185.1 Bradyrhizobium sp. AS23.2 | reverse complement strand
GGCGGGCCCTTGCGCATGTTCTGATTGGTCGGGGGCGGCGCGCCCGCGCCGGGCCCTGCCGGCGACGGGCCGGGGCCTCTCGGCGGCAACGCGTCCTGCGCCTGCACCGAAACGGCGAGCAGTGACATGGCCGAAACCAAGGGAATGATGATCTTCATGCGGCTGGACGCACTCATGCGTGCTTGACCCCCTACTCTCTCGATTGCCGTGCTCCTTGCGCGATAGACGATTCGGACGCGCATGGCTGATGCCGGCTGACATAACTGACCTGCTTTGGTCGGCTAAGTCCCGTTACAAATGTTTAAGATCACGGCAATTTTTCGTCCGCGCGGACCGCGGCTCGACCTCTTCTAGCGGGCCGGCTCGATCACGTTGCAGTTGGTCCGCCCCGACATCAGGCAGTCCTGCATCTTGCTGGCGGCGGTGAGGTTGCGGGCGAGCCACCAGCCCACACCGAGGATCACAATAGCGATAATCAAGCCGGCGATCGCGCCGCGGCGGTTGTCACCGGATTGAGGCTTCGCAGGGGATTTGGGCGCCTCGCCCGGTTCGGGCTTGGACTTGAGCTTGGACTCGGGTCTGGACTCGGGCTTGGGCATGGCTATCTGGTCGCGCGGCCGAGGCGGCTTTACCACCTCTGCGACGCGGCGTCACATCCCGCGCACGCTCTCCAGTTCAGCCTCGGGACGCTCGGATCGCATCCTTGCGCAAGGTTTCGACCGCCGGGATCGCGTGATCGACCCGCGGGGCGCAGGTCGTGAGCACGAATGCGGTCTGGGTGCATTTCCAATCCGCACCGAGAACAGCACTCTCGATCGGCTGTGGACGGCCGAGCAGCAGAGCGGCGCTGGCCACGGCTGCGACCGCGAAGGTGATTGCGAGCGATTTCAGGCTCAGTCGGAAGATCGTCATGCCCGTGCTCCGTCTCGTATCGGGCCTGACGCTAGGCGTCGCCCTCGTGGTCCCCTATGAGGGACATCACAATTCGGCAGTTTTTTCGGGGTACGAGAGATCGTCGGGGCGGCGATTTTCGGGTACCTGATCGGCTGCGATTATGGGTGGCTTCGCGACGCACGGCGATGTACACGCATGTGCGTCGCGTGGCGCCTGCTATGCCCAGCCGACGTACCAACAGGCACTGATGTAGTATTGAAAGCGAGGAAGACAAGGCTCGTCGATGAGTGGATTCAGGGAACCCGGGTACGCAGACCGGCAGAAGGCGGCACAGGACGCCCGCAAAAATCTTTTGAACAAGTTCAAGTCGCAGCCCGGGCACGACGATCCCGCGGTCGCGGCCCGTCGCGCCGAGCGCGAGGCCCTCGCGGCCAAGCGCGCCGAGGCCAAGGCCACGCGCGAGGCCGAAAAGGCCGAGCAGAAGCGCCTCGAGGAAGAGGCCAAGGTCGCTGAAGCGGCACGGATCGCACGCGAGGCCGAGGAAGCCGCCGAAAAGCTGGCAGCGCTCGAGGCCGAGCAAAAGGCCAAGCGCGACGCCCGCTATGCTGCCCGCAAGGCCAAGCGCAAGTAACGTTCACAAGTAACGTTCAATTGAATTTGAACTGAGACATCAGTCCGGGGCGGTCCACGTGACCGCCCTCGGGCTTTTGCGCGCGAGTCTGCCTGTCGCAAACGCTGCGACGACAACTGAAGATCAGTTCTTCTTCATCATCCCATCGTCTTTCTTCATCCCGTCCTTCGACATGTGGTCCTTCTTCATGCCGTCGTCCTTGGACATGGTTTCCTTCTTCATGCCGTCCTTGGACATCGTGTCCTTCTTCATCATGCCGTCGTCCTTGCCCATCTTGTCCTGAGCAAAGGCGGCAGGCGAAAGCGCGAGGCCCAGCGAGAGCGCGGCGACCGAAGTGCCGAGCACGATGCGGTTGCGAATGGTCATGAGCAATCTTCCCTTCGAGATGACGTTGGTCAGCGACTGATGCCGCTAACCAGTCTCGACGGATCGCCAGCCGAAGTTGTTACGCGGCCGTCGATAAAATTCGAGCGCGCCGGTTGCCATCGTTCGCTAGAGAATGCGCGCATGCGACGGGAACCTGGAGTGTGCAGCGCAGCAAGGCCGACACTTGCTGCGGCGTCCGGTCTCGAACTATCAGATGAGAGAACATCGGGTGGAAGACCGGCTAGGATGGGCCTCCGCGCCAGTCTCAACGACCCACCCAAATCAAACGAAACAAGAACCGTGCAAGGGGATCAATCCATGTTCACGCGCCGCCAACTGATCGCGACCGCAGTCGCCGCACCCGCCATTCTCCGCTTCGGCACCGGTACCGCGCACGCCGCGACCACGCTGAAGATCTCGCATCAATTCCCGGGCGGCACCATCGACAAGGGCGATTTCCGCGACCGGCTCTGTCGCATGTTCGCCGCTGAAGTGGCCAAGCGCAGCAATGGCGACATCACTGCTGAGATCTATCCGAACTCCTCGCTGATCAAGACCAACGCGCAGTTCTCCGCGATGCGCAAGGGCGCGCTCGACATCAGCCTCTATCCGATGCCCTACGCCGGCGGCGAATTGCCGGAAACCAATATCGGCCTGATGCCCGGCCTCGTGACCACCTACGACCAGGGCATGCGCTGGAAGAAGGAACCGGTCGGCAAGGCGCTGACCGACTTCCTCGCCGAGAAGGGCATCATCCTGCTCAGCTGGGTCTGGCAGGCCGGCGGCGTTGCCAGCCGCTCCAAAGCGATCGTGGCGCCCGAAGATGCCAAGGGCCTGAAGGTGCGCGGCGGATCGCGCGAGATGGACATGGTGCTGCAGACCGCAGGCGCATCGGTGCTGTCGGTCCCGTCGAACGAAATCTACGCCGCGATGCAGACCGGCGCCTGCGATGCCGGCATCACCTCCTCCACCAGCCTGATCTCGTTCCGCCTCGAAGAGGTCGCGAAGTCGCTGACCTCGGGCGCGGGCGCCTCCTACTGGTTCATGCTCGAGCCGCTGATGATGTCGAAGGCGATCTTCGACAAGCTGCCGAAGAACCATCAGGACATCCTGCTCGCGGTCGGAACCGAGCTCGAGGCCTTCGGCCGCAAGGGCGCCCAGGACGACGACGTCGAGGTCGCCAAGGTCTACGAGAAGGCCGGGGCCAAGGTCTCTGCGCTCGATGCAGCGACCGTCGGCAAGTGGCGCGACATCGCCCGCGACACCGCGTGGAAGGATTACGGCGCCAAGACCGCGACCGCGGCGAACCTGCTCAAGCTCGCCTCCGACGTCGCGGCATGATGCACGGTCCGGTTCCGGATCGTGACGCCCAGAACAGCGCTGTCGCAGGCCAGGGCCTTGCGGCGGCGCTCGATCGGGGTCTCGCCATCCTCAACAGCATCATCGTGGTGTTCGCAGCGTTCGCGCTGGTCGCGGCCTGCGCGATCCTGAGCTACAGCGTGCTCAGCCGCGCGCTGTTCAAGGCCGCCAATTACTGGCAGGACGAAGCCGCCGTGTTCCTCCTGGTCGGCGCGACCTTCATGACCGCGGCCTATGTGCAGCAGAACCGCGGTCACATCGGCATCGAGGCCTTCGTCGGCCTGCTGTCGCCGTTCGCGAACAAGGTCCGGCTCTGGCTCGTCGATGCCGCGACGTTTCTGTTCTGCGCCTTCTTCACCTGGAAATCCTGGACGCTGGCCCACGAGGCCTATGTCGACGGCCAGGTCTCGAACTCGATGTGGTCGCCGCCGCTCGCCATTCCCTATTCGCTGATGGCGCTCGGCATGAGCCTGCTCTGTGTCCAGATCCTCGTGCAGCTTGCGCTGCCTTTCACCCGAGCCAGGCAGCCATGAGCGTTTTCGGTATTGGCCTTGCCTACGGCATCGCAACGCTGCTCGTGATGTTCTCGGGCATGCCCATTGCTTTTGCCCTCGGCGCGGTCGCGGTCGTGTTCATGGGCATCTACATGCCCGCCGCATCGCTCGATACGGTGACGCAGAACGTTTACGAGGAAATGGCCTCGATCACGCTGTTGTCGATCCCGCTCTTCATCCTGAAAGGTGCGGCGATCGGCAAGTCGCGCGCCGGGCAGGATCTCTATTCGGCCCTGCACGCCTGGCTACATCGCGTTCCCGGCGGCCTCGGCGTCGCCAACGTGTTCGCCTGCGCGCTGTTCGCGGCGATGGCGGGCTCCTCGCCCGCGACCTGCTCGGCGATCGGATCGGCAGGCATCCCGGAGATGCGCAAGCGTGGCTATTCCGGCGGTTTTGCCGCCGGCATCATCGCCGCGGGCGGCACGCTCGGCATTCTGCTGCCGCCTTCGATCACCATGATCCTGTTCGCGGTCGCCGCGGAAAAGTCGCTCGGCCGGCTCTTCCTCGCCGGCATCGGGCCGGGCCTGCTCCTGGTCTCGCTGTTCGGCGCCTATGCCGTGATCCGCTTCCGCCGGGAATATGCCGCGGCCGAAGCGATCTACGAGAAAGGCGGCCCGGAGGCCGCGATCCTGACCCGCGACGAGTACACGCTCGCCGAACGTTTCAGCGTGCTGCCGCGCGTGATCCCGTTCGTGCTGCTGCTCACCGGCGTCATGATCGCGCTCTATGGCGGCTACGCCACGCCGTCGGAGACCGCCGGCCTCGGCGGGCTGCTGGCGCTGGCGCTGATCGCCGCGATCTACAGCGTGTGGCGGCCGAGCGATCTCGGCCCCATCATGAAATCCACGATCCGGGAATCGACCATGCTGATGATGATCATCGGCATGTCGCTGCTCTACTCCTACGTGATGAGCTATCTGCACATCTCGCAATCGGCCGCCGAATCCGTCGTCGCGATGCACCTGCCGCGCTGGGGCCTGTTGTTCGCGATCCTCGTCATGGTCGTCGTGCTCGGCTTCTTCCTGCCGCCGGTCTCGATCATCCTGATGACGGCGCCGATCATCCTGCCGCCGCTCCGCGCTGCCAATTTCGACATCATCTGGTTCGGCGTGGTCATGACCATCGTGATGGAGATGGGGCTTATCCACCCGCCGGTTGGCCTCAACATCTTCGTCATCCGCAACGTCGCGCCCGACATCCCCTTAAGCGAGGTGATCTGGGGCACGCTGCCGTTCGTGCTGCTGATGATGGCCGCAGTGCTGCTGCTCTGCTTCGTGCCGGAAATCTCGACCTGGCTGCCGGACCTGGTGATGGGGCCGGACGGGAGTAGGTAGAGGCAATCGCAACTGCCGTAGGGTGGGTAAAGCGAAGCGTGCCCACCATTCCAAATTACGTTGAGAGATGGTGGGCACGGCGCTACGCGCCTTTGCCCACCCTACGAAAGGTTGCTTCCGTCGTCATTGCGAGGAGCAAAGCGACGAAGCAATCTAGGGTCTTTCCGCGGAGAGATTCTGGATTGCTTCGCTGCGCTCGCAATGACGGAGAATTAGGAAGTCGCCCGCGTCTTCTTCGCGTTCAGCGCCGTCGCCACCCGACTCACGGGCAGCTTGCCCAGCACGCCGCTCATCTCGTTCGTGGCCGCCAAAAGCCTGTCCATGTCGATGCCGGTCCTGACGCCCATACCTTCGAGCATGTAGACGACATCCTCGGTCGCGACATTGCCGGTGGCGCCCGGCGCGTAGGGGCAGCCGCCGAGGCCGCCGGCGGCGGCATCGATGACACGGACGCCCTCCTCCATCCCCGCATAGAGATTGGCGAGCGCCTGGCCGTAGGTGTCGTGGAAATGCATCGCGAGCTTGGCGGCGGGAATGTTGGCGGCAACCGCGCGCAACATCTCCTTCGCTTTGGCGGGCGTCCCGACACCGATGGTGTCGCCAAGCGAGATCTCGTAGCAGCCGAGATCCCACAATGTCTTGGCGAGATCGGCCACGGCCTTCGGCTTGATCTCGCCGTCGAACGGACAGCCCAGCACGCAGGAGATATAGCCGCGCACCGGCACTCCGTCGGCCTTCGCGCGCGTCAGCACCGGTCTGAACCGCTCGATGGACTCCGCGACCGAGCAGTTGATGTTGGCCCGTGAAAACCCTTCGGACGCCGCAGCGAACACCGAGACTACCTTCGCGCCTGCCGCGCGCGCGGCGTCATAGCCCTTCTCGTTCGGCACCAGCACGTGGAATTCGGCGTCCTTCACGTGGCTCACGCCGCGCAGCACGGCATCCGAGCTCGCCATCTGCGGGATCGCCTTGGGCGAGACGAAAGCGCCGACTTCGACCGTATGAAGCCCGGCCGCGACCAGCGCCTCGACGAAGGCGATGCGGGCCTCGACGCTGACCGGCGTCTTCTCGTTCTGAAGGCCGTCGCGCGGCCCCATTTCGATGATACGGACCTGGTCGCTCATATCGTCACTCTCCCGACGGCTCGACCACGGCGAGCTCGACGCCCTCCTGCACGATGTCGCCGACCTTGCATTTGATGGACTTCAGCACGCCGGCATAGGGCGCGCGCAACGTCTGCTCCATCTTCATCACTTCCAGGGTGAGGATCGGCGCGCCCTTGTCGAGCTTGGCGCCCTCCTCCGCCAGCACGGCGACGACAGTGCCCGGCAGCGGCGCCGCGATCTTGTCCTCGCCGGCCTGCTCCTCGCTTTCGCCGCCGAACGGGTCGACCCAGTGCAAGTCGAACCGACCGTTGCGTGTACGCAGGTAAAGCTCATGGCCATCGATCACGGCCGCGACTGACGATTTGACGCCATCAAGCGTCAGGTCGAAACCGCCATCCTTCGGCGCAATCGCGAACGCCAGTTCGCGTTCGTCGATCACCAGCGTCGACGGCCCGCTGCCATAGTTCAGCGTGATCTTCTGCTCGGGCCCGTGACCGACACCATGACCGACACCATGACCGGCGCGGAAGGTAAAACTACGCTGGCGGCGGCCGACCGGCATCCAGCCGAAGGTTTGCCATGGCGAATGCGTCTCTGCCTGCGCGGCCTGCCGCTCCTGATTGACGATCGCGGCCACCGCCGCGCAGAGCTCGAGCTCGCCGGGCGCCGGCGCCGCCGCGGTCAGGACCGCGAGCTCGCGCTCGATGAAGCCGGTGTCGATCGCATTCGCCCGCACCTTCGGATGCGTCATCAGCGCCGACAGGAACGGGATGTTGGTGACGATGCCGCGAACGTCCGAATCCTCCAACCCGCGGTTCAGCCGCTCGATGGCGACATCCCGTGTCGGCGCCCAGGCGATCATCTTGGCCAGCATCGCGTCGTAGTACGGCGAGACGCTGTCGCCCTCACGATAGCCGGCGTCGATGCGCAAGCCTCCGGTCTCCGCGGGCAACCGCCAGGTCGAGATCTTTCCGACCGCCGGCATGAAGTTCTTGGTCGGGTTCTCGGCATAGACGCGCGCCTCGACCGCGTGGCCGTTGAGGCGGATTTCGTCCTGCTTCAGGGGCAGCGCCTCGCCGAAGGCGACGCGTAGCTGCCATTCGACGAGGTCGATGCCCGTGATCAGCTCCGTCACGGGATGCTCGACCTGGAGCCGCGTATTCATCTCGATGAAGAACACGTCCTTGCCGTCGGAGACGAACTCGATCGTACCTGCGCCAACATAGTTCACGGCCCCCGCCGCTTTTCGCGCGGCGGCGCAAACCATTTCGCGCTGTGCGGCATTCAGCGTCGGCGACGGCGCTTCCTCGATCACCTTCTGGTGCCGGCGCTGCAGCGTGCATTCGCGCTCGAACAGCGACAGCAGATTGCCGTGGCTATCGCCGATGATCTGCACCTCGATATGCCGAGGATTGTCGACGTATTTCTCAATCAGCATGGTGTCGTCGCCGAACGCCGCCTTGGCCTCGCGCTTGGCACTGACGATTGCAGGGACAAGTTCAGCCGCCGAGCGCACGATGCGCATGCCGCGGCCGCCGCCGCCGGCGGACGCTTTCACCAGGATGGGGAAGCCGATCTCCTCGGCCGCTTTCGCCAGTGTCGCCTCGTCCTGGGCTTCGCCGTGATAGCCGGGCACCAGCGGTACGCCTGCCTTCTCCATCAGTGCCTTGGAGCCGGATTTCGAGCCCATCGCCGTCATCATCCCGGCGGTCGGGCCGACGAAGACGAGCCCCGCATCGAGGCAAGCGTGCGCGAACTCGGCATTCTCCGACAGGAAGCCGTAGCCGGGGTGCACGGCTTCAGCGCCGGTCTTTCGTGCCGCCTCGATCAGCCGCTCAACGTTCAGATAGCTGTCGCGCGCCCGCGCGGGGCCGAGCAGCACGGCTTCGTCGGCGAGCGCGACATGCATCGCGTCGCGGTCGGCCTCGGAGTAGACGGCAACTGTGCGCAGGCCCATGGCGCGCGCGGTGCGGATGACGCGGCAGGCGATCTCGCCACGGTTGGCGATCAGGAGCGTGCGAAAACGCCGGTAGAGCTTTGAGCGGTCCATCGCATCACATCCTGAACAGGCCGAATTTCGTCGGTTCGATCGGCGCATTCGACGCCGCCGAGAGGCCAAGACCGAGCACGAGCCGGGTGTCGGCCGGGTCGATCACGCCGTCGTCCCACAGCCGCGCGGTCGCGTAATATGGGTGCCCCTGGCTCTCGTATTGCGCGCGGATCGGGCTGCGGAATGTCTCTTCCTCTTCCTTCGACCAGCTATCGCCCTTGGCTTCGATGTTGTCGCGGCGGACCTGGCTCAGCACCATCGAGGCCTGCTCGCCGCCCATCACCGAGATGCGCGCGTTGGGCCACATCCAGAGAAAGCGCGGACTGTAGGCGCGGCCGCACATGCCGTAATTGCCGGCGCCATAGGAGCCGCCGATCACCACGGTGAACTTCGGCACCGAGGCGGTCGCGACCGCTGTCACGAGCTTGGCGCCGTCGCGCGCGATGCCACCCGCCTCGTACTTCTTGCCGACCATGAAGCCGGTGATGTTCTGCAGGAACACCAGGGGAATCCCGCGCTGGCAGCACAGCTCAATGAAATGCGCGCCCTTGAGCGAGCTCTCGCTGAACAGGATGCCGTTGTTGGCGATGATGCCGACCGGATAGCCCCAGATATGGGCGAAGCCGCAGACTAGCGTCGTGCCGTAGAGCTTCTTGAACTCGTCGAACTCGGAGCCGTCGACGATTCGGGCGATGATGTCGCGCACGTCGAACGGCTTTCTTCCGTCGACCGGCACCACGCCGTAGATCTCCTCCGCCGCAGACAGCGGGTCGCGCGGCGGGTGCATGTTGAGGTTCGGCCGCGCCGATGGTTTCAGCGTCCCGACGATGCGCCGGGCGATCCCGATCGCGTGGGCATCGTTCTGGGCATAGTGATCGGTGACGCCGGACTGGCGCGAATGCACGTCGGCGCCGCCGAGTTCCTCCGCACTCACCACCTCGCCGGTCGCGGCCTTCACCAGCGGCGGTCCGCCGAGGAAGATGGTGCCCTGGTTGCGCACGATGATGCTCTCGTCCGACATCGCCGGCACATAGGCGCCGCCGGCGGTGCAGGAGCCCATCACGATCGCGATCTGCGGGATGCCCTGCGACGACATCTGCGCCTGGTTGTAGAAGATGCGGCCGAAGTGGCGCTCGTCCGGAAAGATCTCGTCCTGGAGCGGCAGGAAGGCACCGCCGGAATCGACCATGTAGACGCAGGGAAGATTGTTCTGCCGCGCGACATCCTGCGCGCGCAGATGCTTCTTCACGGTCATCGGATAGTAAGTGCCGCCCTTGATGGTGGCGTCGTTGGCGACGATCACGCATTCGCGGCCCGAGATGCGCCCCACGCCGGTCACGACGCTCGCCGAATGCACGTCGCCGCCATAGAGGCCGTAGGCCGCAAGCGGCGACAGCTCCAGGAACGACGTCCCGGGATCGACCAGCAGGTCGACGCGCTCGCGCGCCAGCATCTTGCCGCGCGCGGTGTGACGGTTGCGTGAGGCCTCGCCGCCGCCACCGGCAACCTGGCTCAACTTTTCGCGCAAGTCGGCGACGAGCCCGCGCATGGCGTCGGAATTGCGTGCAAAATCGGATGAGGAAGGATCGATGCTGGAATGGAGCGGCATGTGGTCCCGCGTTTTCTCTTGACGTGGTGGGAGGCCGCGGCAGGTTGAACCAGTTTCGCGGCAATTCCAATTGCGTGGAGACTTAAGCCGTCTCGGCCATCAGCTCGCGGCCGATCAGCATGCGGCGAACCTCCGAGGTGCCGGCGCCGATCTCGTAGAGCTTGGCGTCGCGCCACAAGCGCCCGGTCGGAAATTCGCTGGTGTAGCCGACACCGCCGAGCGCCTGGATCGCCTCGCCCGCCATCCACGTCGCCTTCTCCGCGGAATAGAGGATCGCGGCGGCGGCGTCCTTGCGCAGCGTCCGCGCATGGTTGGCGCGGTCGCAGGCGCGACCGACGGCGTAGACATAGGCGCGCGTGGCTTGCCAGGTCGAGTACATGTCGGCGAGCTTGCCCTGCATGAGCTGGAAGTCGCCGATTGGCTGACCGAACTGCTTGCGCTCGTGCATGTAGGGCACGACCGCGTCCATGCAGGCCGCCATGATCCCGAGCGGGCCGCCTGAGAGCACGGCGCGCTCATAGTCGAGGCCGGACATCAGCACCTTGACGCCCTCGCCCACCCCGCCGAGCATGTTCTCTTCCGGCACCTCACACTCGTCGAAGAACAAGGGATAGGTGTTGGAGCCGCGCATGCCGAGCTTGTCGAGGTGCTGGCCATGGGTGAAGCCCTTAAAACCCTTCTCGACGAGGAAGGCGGTCATGCCGCGCGGACCGGCCTCCGGATCGGTCTTGGCGTAGACGACCAGCACGTCGGCGTCGCCGCCATTGGTGATCCACATCTTGGAGCCGTTGAGCACATAGCGGTCGCCGCGCTTGTCGGCGCGCAGCTTCATCGAGACGACGTCCGAGCCAGCGCCGGGCTCGGACATCGCGAGCGCGCCGACATGCTCGCCGGAGATCAGCTTCGGCAGATAGCGCTGCCGCTGCGCGTCGGTGCCGTTGCGGCGGATCTGGTTGACGCAGAGGTTGGAGTGCGCGCCGTAGGACAGCCCCACGGCGGCCGATCCGCGCGAAATCTCCTCCATGGCGACGATGTGGGCGAGATAGCCCATGTTCGAACCGCCATATTGCTCCGGCGCGGTCATGCCGAGCAGGCCGAGGTCGCCGAAGCGCTTCCAGAGGTCAGCGGGGAACAGATTGGCCTTTTCAATCTCGGCGGCGCGCGGGGTGACCTCAGCCTCGACGAAGGCGCGCACGGTGTCGCGCAGCATGCTGATGTCTTCGCCCAGATCGAAATCGATGCTCGGGATGTTCAAGGCGATTCCTCCAAATTCTTGTCGCCCGAACCTACCTCCGCCCGGGCGCCTTGGCGGTCGAAAAGGTTGCATTTTCCGCCAAGTTTGGCGAGGATTTTTCATGCCCTTTCAAGCCGCGACCGCGACGCCCCGCCGCGCCATGACCCCCGCCGCCTTCGTCCGCGGCGTGGCTGCCGCTTATGCCCGCTACGGGAGGGATCCGGCCGAGGCGCTGAGCAAGGGGCAGGTCACCGAAGACCTCGCCAAATCGGGGGGACGGCCGGGTGACGGCGGCCCAGTTCGAGGCGGTGGCGGGCCACGCGATGCGCGAGCTCGACGACGAGGCGCTCGGCTGGTTCTCGCGGCGGCTGCCCTGGGGAACCTACGGCATGCTGTGCCGCGCCTCGATCACCGCGCCCAACCTCGAGGTCGCGCTCAAGCGCTGGTGCCGGCATCACCGCCTTCTGACCGAGGACGTGCTGTTCGAGCTGTCGCTCGGTGAGGAGACCGCGACCATCTCCATTCGCGAGCAGCGCGATCTCGGCCCCTTGCGCGAGTTCTGCCTGGTTACCCTGCTCCGCTATGTCCTCGGCTTCTCCTGCTGGGCGGTCGATTCCGCAATCGCGCTGCGCAGAGCCGAATTTCCCTATGCCGAGCCCGGCCACGTCTCGGTCTATCCCACGATCTTCTGCAGGAACCTGCGCTTCGATGCGGACGGCACCCGCATCGTCTTCGACAAGCACTATCTTTCGCTGCCCCTCACCCGCAGCGCCGCCGACCTCGACAGCATGCTCAAGGGCGCATTGCGGCTGACCGTGCTGCCCTATCGGCGCGACCGGCTTCTGGTCGAGCGTGTCCGCCGCGTGCTCCGCAATGCGCGCGGACGCGTTCTCGGCGCGGAGGATGTCGCAAGCGAACTCGCGCTTTCCACGCGCACCATGCATCGGCGCCTCCGCGAGGAAGCGACCTCGCTGCGCGATCTCAAGGAAGAGGCGAAGTTCGAGCTCGCCAAGCAAGAGCTGATGCGCGGCCGGGTGCCGATCAAGCGGATCGCGGAGATCGCCGGCTTCCGCAACGAGAAGAGCTTTTCCCGCGCGTTCCGCACCTGGACGGGCGCCTCGCCGCGCGAGTTTCGCGGCAGGTATCGCTGAGGCGCGCATAAACGCGCCGTCGCCTGGCTGCCATAATTTTACGGCCCCCGAGATGAACCTCGGAGGCCGCAACGTCTCGAAACCGGTTTCGATTTGAGCCCTTAGTTCGAGTTGGTCTGGCCGCCGGAGCGGACCTTGCTGCGCGAGTGCGTCTGCTTCGGCTGGAAGGCGAGCGCGTCGTTGGTGCTCTTCGCACCGCTCTGCGAGCACATGCCGCCGATGCCGGCGGCTGCAGAGCGGCAAGCTTCCATCGTCGGATAGCCGCAGCCATGCGCGGCCTGGGCGCCGTTGGTGATGCAGAAATCGTCTGCACGTGCGGCCGGCGCAGTCATCACGAGAAACGCAGATGCAAACAGCGTCGCGGCGGACGCGACAAACGTCTTCGAGGTCGAGGTCATCTTGTCTTTTCCTGCTTCAGGTCCCACAAAAGAGTCCTCGGCATGCGACGCAGCTGAGGGTTCACACCCCGGATGTAGGCCGCCCACCGGAGCCGACAATCACGACACGGCGCATTGCAGGCCTTCCCAAATCACATGTCACAGTTAGGTGAGTTACTAAGTTTTTGTGACAGCCTATCGTTTCTGTTTTTATGAACTCTCCGCTCGGGCACGCCCGAACGTTGCGATTCCCCTATCCCGCCGACGCGGTCGCGGCGACTTCCTGCAACGGCAGCGGCACATCCTTCGCAACGCCCAGCACCGGAAAGCTGCGGACGTTCTTGACGTTCGGCATCGCCGCAAAATGCAGGAGCTGCTGGCGCATGCTCTCGACGCTCGGCGCGACGCACTTCAGCAGATAGTCGGTGTCGCCCGAAATCCGCCAGCACTGCTGGATGCGCGGGATCGCGGCGATCGAGCCCTCGAACGCCTCCAGCACCGGCTGGGCCTGGCTACCGAGCTGGATCGAGACGAAGGACACCACTTCAAAGCCGAGCAGCCGCTCGTCGATGACGGCGCGGACCGCACGGATTACGCCGCGGCTGAACAGTGATTTCAACCGCCGCAGGCAATTGGGCGCGGACACGCCTACGCGCAGCGCCAGCTCGTTGTTGCGGACCCGCCCGTCCTCTTGCAGCTCTGATAGTATCTTCAGATCGATGCCGTCGAGCTGATCACGCCCGGCCATCCCCCACCTCGCCCTGATCCCGTCATGGCCGCAGCGAAGCACGCGGCGGAATCGCTGCCAAGGGGTTCACTCCGGCGCGCTGGCTGATCCGTGGATTGGGATCATAGGGTGCGACGCATCGCATACGGGCGGAATGCCTCCCCGCCGTCATGGCCGGGCTTGTCCTGGACAAGCCCGGGCATGACGAGTTCATCACACGGATGAAGGCCGAGCAGGCAGCCGCGCCTTCAGTGGGTCCAGGGCTCGCCGCGCCGGAACGAGAAATTGTCCGCATACGCGACCGGGCGGCGCAGCGATTCCTGGGGCTCGATCACCTGGTAGGCGATGCCCTTGCGCTCGCAATAGGCGACCGCCTCTTCCTTGGAGTGGAAGCGCAGCGTAATCTGCTGCTTCATGTCGCCGGACGAGGTCCAGCCCATCAGTGGCTCGACCGCGCGCGGCTGCTCCGGCTCGTAGTCGAGCTGCCATTCCCGGGTCTTGGACCGGCCAGATTGCATCGCGTTCTTGGCGGGCTTGAAAATGCGTGCGGTCATTGGCTGGTCGGCCCTTTTCGTCTTTTCGTTCGATTTTAATGCGTCACGGTAGCAGTTGGTGGAAACCGTGGGCATAGTATAGAGACACCTTTCGGGAACTGATCGGTGATTCCGGCCCCCGGGCAGCCTCACCGACGGGTATAGTCATTATGCTGCACCGTGACAATTGCGTACCCGCCTTCTGCCCCGGGATCCCGCCCGGCGGCAGTGCCTCGCCGACGCTCTCGTATCCGTCTCCTTCGAAGGCTCCCGTCGCATGACCTTCCTGAACGTCAATGCAACGCTCCCCGAGAAAGGTCGCGACCTCAGGCTCGACCTGTTTCGCGGCGTCGCGAACTGGGCGATCTTCCTCGACCACATCCCCGACAACGTCGTGAACTGGATCACGACGCGCAACTACGGCTTTTCCGACGCCGCCGACCTGTTCGTCTTCATCTCCGGCTACACCGCTTCCTTCGTCTATGCGCGGATGATGCTGGAGCGCGGCTTCATCGTCGGCGCCACCCGGCTCACCAAGCGGGTCTGGCAGCTCTACGTCGCCCACATCATCCTGTTCGTGATCTACATCGCCTCGATCAGCTATTTGGCGCTGCGCTTCGGCGATTCCGAGATAATCAACGAGTTCAACGTCGCCGGCCTCGTCGACAATGCCACCGAGACGCTGCGCCAGGGCCTGTTCCTGCGCTTCAAGCCGCTCAATCTCGACGTGCTCCCGCTCTACATCGTGCTGATGGGACTGTTTCCGCCGGTGCTGTGGTTCATGCTGCGCAAGCCCGACCTGACGATGGTCGTGTCCATCGCGCTGTGGCTCGCTGCGCGTCATTTCGGCTGGAATCTGAACGCCTATCCGGCCGGCCAGTGGTACTTCAACCCCTATTGCTGGCAGGTGCTGTTCGTGTTCGGCGCCTGGTGCGCCATGGGCGGCGCACGGCGGTCGATGACGCTGATCAACTCGCCGATCACGCTGTGGCTCTGCATCGGTTACCTCCTCTTCGCGCTGATCATGACCATGGCCGGCCGCTTCCCCACCCTCGCCGGTATGTTCCCGGAATGGCTGTTCGCGGCCTTCAACCCGAACGACAAGACTTACCTCGCCCCCTACCGCTTTATCCATTTCGTCGTGATCGTGATCCTGGTGATCCGCTTCGTGCCGAAGGACTGGCCGGGCCTGGAGTGGAAGGTGTTCGATCCCGTGATCGTTTGCGGCCAGCAGTCGCTCGCCGTGTTCTGCGTCGGCGTGTTCCTGTCCTTCGTCGGCCACTTCGAGCTGTCGATGAGCTCCGGCTCGCTGTTCGCGCAGATCTTCGTCAGCGTCGCCGGCATCGCGATCATGACGACGGTGGCCTATTACATTTCGTGGTCGAAGAAGCAGGACAAGCCGCTGAAGCCACCGCCGGCCAAGCCGGCGGCGACGGCGAAGGCCGCCTAGAGCCATTTCTGTTCCGTTGGAATCGGAACGAAGCTCTGGAAGCTGGCTCAAGCCGCTTCGCTGTCGTACTCGGTGAACTTCTTGTAGATCCAGTCGCGGCCGTCGTGACGGCGCCAGACTTTGCCGTACACAAGCTGCCCGTTGATCGAGCGGCGCGGCATGATCACGGTCCAGAGGTGCCAGATCTCGGTCCAGTTGGACTGTGGACTGGCGGTTCGGACGTTACGATCGAAAGACATGGTGCAGAACTCACAGGATACGAGCGCTGCGATGAACTGTGATCTCGTGTGAGCACCAATTGCGGGCAGCCCATCGCGAGCCGGGACCGACCTGATAACAGCCGCCAGAGCGGCCGCAACAACCGCTCGCCTTTAACCTAACCGATCAACCTTACTTGTCGTGACGGAGCGGCGAGACTGGTTGAAAGCCGGCGCCAATTTTTCTAGAGTGCATGCGTGATTTGAGAATGAGCGCGCCATGAGAACGCGCTGCAATTTTGAACAGACGTCGAAGTTTGAAAAGAATTGGAATTTTTGAAAAGAATTGACCGGTTGAGGCGACCGCAATGAACTTGCAATGTGCATGTCTGCGCCTGGCGGTGCGCTCGACGCCGCTCGCGCTCGTCAGGACCTCCGTCCAGGAATCGCCGAAGGCTGCGAACGACAACCAGACGGCTTGGCCGTTCATACCGTTTCCGCTCGGCTGGTACGCCTCGAACTGATCCTGGAAAAGCGCAACGCCGCGCAAGCGGAATATCATCGCTTGGCGGCGTCCGTTTAGACATTGGGCGCTGAAATCCCCAACACCGATATGTCTGTGGCCACAGCCAAAGGTTCGATGAAGCTTCGATAATTCTGCGCCGCCCGACCGCTCCAATGCCTTGAAAACTCGCGCAGAAGTCGCGAGCCGCCGATCGCGAACGCTCGGAGAGAGGCCTGGTGCGAGGACGAGGTCTCCGACGTGGTGGACGTCAAGGATGTCGTTGACGTCGAGGATGCCGCGGAGGATGACGTGGCTGCGATCGACTGAGACGTTGAAGCCTCCACGGCGGATGAAGCAATCGCACTGGTCGACATGAGAATCTTGCCTGAAGAAGACCCCGGGCGCAGCGCCGATCGCGCGCCCTGTCCTCTCCTTCAACGCGGCAGGCGGGCGAAGCAGGCGCTCGGCGGGCCAGAAGTCCGATGCGGCACTTTCCGGCCAGATCGTAGCAACCAATCACCGCGCCACGAGTTGCAGCTTCTTCGCGCCTGTCCGGGGCATCCGTGCATGTCCGCGATCAGTGTATGCGCGCCTTCATGGACAGCCACCTCGTCTCACGTCCCTGTGAGCTGGAGAGCGGCCGATGAATTTCCACGAGCGACCAGAGACCAATGAACATCGGGCAGCAAGGCAAGGGGATGCTGTGAGCCAGATTGATACGAGTGAGAAACTCTCCGACACGCCGGAGACTGCAAGTTCGCTGTTCGCACTCTGCGGGCTTGGCGTCGCGGGGATCGCAATGCTGGGCTGGATCTGCGGCCTCGGCTGGCTCGCCTGGCGCCTCGCCGATTGGCTGTTGTTCTGAGCCGCATCCGCGGCCCCAAAGCCCTGGACATCACCCTTGGGGGTATCAACCTCGGGAGTGGTCGGGGCAGCTGGATTCGAACCAACGACCTGCAGTACCCAAAATTGTTCTATTTGCATTCGTATGGCGAAGCTGGCACGAATTGCACACATTAAGCCTTTGAATTTTTTAGCTTCTACCTGGTCACCTTGACCATTTGCATTCAAACAGTGTCGCGAGTTCAAGTCCCGGGGACCCGGAAGCGAGCCCGATTTCAGCGGGCACGTCCACTGCGGCGCGCACGGCGTCGAGTAGCGAGCGAGGTTTCCGGACCGTTAGGATAGCGCCGCTCGAATGCGGCGCGAGCCGCGTCCCACTGACCCGACGAGCGCAGTGATGCGACCGTCCCCGCCAATGATGTGGCGCGCACCAAGTAACGACCGACCAGTTGAGAACGCACCATGGTCTCAGGGTTGAGTTTAGCCGGGCACGGCGCTGGAGAATCGGCGAAGAAGCACCAGTGTGCAGCCATCCGGACTAGGCCGGGAGCGCCCATCTTCTGCACCAGCACGCGGTCGATCGTCGTTGCGCAACGATAGTAGACGTCCGAAGCCATAATAGCGTGCCGCGGGCGCCAATCGACAACATGGCCCTCCCTAATCGAAGGGAGCGATAATTTCCATTTCCCAACCCGCTTCGGCCATCGCGCAAGCGTCTCCAAGAAAGCCGGTTCCGCGCATAGAGCGGCAAGTTCGCCGCTAGCGCGGTTCGCCCGGTGGACAACACAATTACGGGCGACACCAAAGAAAGTGGCCATGCGCGCCAAATCGGCGATCGAAGAGGCCTTGATGCCCACAATCGCATCGAATCCGTGCATCGCGCTCGTGCCGCTCCGCTTGGACTGGGCAGGCACTAGGCCGACACGATCGAACTCGGCTTTCGCGCCGGTCAGATAGTCCTCAAACGAGGCCGTCGCGCGAGCAAGGCCCATCTCCGCCAAAAAACCCGCAGCCTCCTTGACTGGCTGATCTAGATTTCGCCAGCGAGTTTCACGGCCCCACGGTTCGGTCCCGGTCGGAAGCGCAATTAAGCCAGCAGACCTATCGGCCGCCGAAACGCCGGATAGCATTTCCAGCGATCCAAAGCTTACTTTGATATTGCGGTTGAACGCATTGTGGAACGCAATCAATTTGACGAGCGGCTCGCTAATCGCCGCGTCAATATCCATACCAGCCCCCACTGCGACGAAACCTCCACCCGTTCCTTGGCTATGCCGCTCCGCCTCGTCGGCATACCCGGGATCAATGCCCCCCGAGCTACTGACAATCCTGTGAAAAATTAGTTGAAACGCCATCGCCTCACAACCGATTTGCGAGGCACTTCGGGTAATTTGTGGCTTTGATTCGCCCTTTCGGCCGACCCACCCCAGAGTTTGCGCAATGACCAAATCGTTGGACTACTCGGATCTTGTACAGCAGGCTGAAAAAGCCGTTCAGGGTGTCAAAGACCCCAACCTGAAAAGCATCGCCTTTCAAAAGATTTTGGAGGAGCTGCTCGGTTCTGGGGTGGGTTCAAGGTCGCCATCGACCGCCCCATCTCCTGCGAAGACAAGGCGTCAGCGATCAAGTAGCAGCGGCAAATCCGTGAAGAAGCCGCGAGGCGGTCCGAAATCATACGTGCGCGAACTGATTGCCGACAACTTTTTTAAGAAGCAGCGGACAATCACCGAGGTGAAGGTCGAACTCGAAAATCGAGGCCACCACATTCCGCTTACTTCGCTAAGCGGTCCCTTGCAGGGTCTCTGCCGCGACAGGGAGCTGCGACGCTCGCGCTCCGACGGAAAATTCGTCTACTCCGTTTGGTAATCCATGGCGAACGCATCAGAAGCGGTAGACTCGCCCAGTTCCGTTCTCGATGAGCTGGTGCAGACAGCCCTCAGTATTGCCAAGAAAGCGAGACGCAATCGGAAGAACCTCGCTGGTGACAACTTTTATGGCAACAAGCTCGCACAGCTCAGGATAGATGCGACCAATGCGTTTGCCGACATTTCCGACTCTTCAGTGGGAGACACTTCTGCCCTGGCAGAGCTGATAGAACCTGTATTCGCTGCCGCGACCTCTCCCAAGCACAGAACCGATTGCGCCCGCGAGTTGTCGCACGCTTTGCAAACGAAGTGGCGCCAGGCCAGACCGCGCACACACCCCGGTAATGAGTTATTTCCACTTACTTTGATCACTCAAACCGGTCGTAGATACCTTCTGAAACTCGCGGAGCAGATGAATGGCAGCTATCGTGAAGGATGGTACGACGCCTGCGCTGTAATGATGAGGCGTATCGTGGAAATAGCCCTCATCGAAGCTTTCGAACACCATAACATCGCCGACAAGATCAAGGATAAGGGTGGCGACTACTTGCAGCTTTCCGACTTGGTCGATCGCGCGCTTAACGAACCGGCCTTCAGACTTGGCCGCAACACCAAACGCGAACTGCCGAAGCTACGTACAATCGGTCATCTTTCGGCTCATGGCCGCTCATTCACGGCACAGAAGGCGGACATCGATAAGTTAGAGGCAGGCATTCGCATCGTGATTGAAGATTTCTTGCGCCAAGCTGGTCTTGTTTGAGATTGCGCGTTTAAACTACCGGACAGATAGGTGAGTTGGCTGCGACACTTTGGCCGGCGACAGGTAGTGCCGATTGGCGAAAGCCAGACAATCGACAATACTACGATAACTTGCATTCGTGCGAACGAATACGGTATAGATACTCTCTACCAAAGATTGAATAGGTGGTTGGCGAGTGCGTAAGATCTCCAGCAACGAGTTCGGCTTGGCCCGCCGACTTTTCCAAAGGCTATCCAGCCGGTCGCTCGTCACGCTCTTAGTTGCGTTAGCGATCCCTTTCGGATCAGTGGCGGCACAGACATCGAGGAGCCTAACTGCAGCGGACCCGCGAGCGACGTATGCCTTCTTCAAAAAGAAGGAGCTGGAATCGAGCAAACCTTGGACGAAGAAGGATCTAGTCGATGGGAAACTCAATCTGGCGGACTGCTACGCAAGTCAGAATGCAAATGGTCCTGCGGAGCCCCTCCTGACGAATCTGCTCGATCACGCTCAGCGTGTCGTGAATTTGCAACGCAAGCTCGAGATCTATCCCAAAGAACTCTGGGACCAAAACTTACGTGATCTCGAAGAAAGCGTCTTGGTTCGCATCGCAGATCACCGCCAACAACCATCCAAGGACGAAACGTTTGAAGATGCTATGGCTAAAAAGCTCAGCCAATATCGCAAAACGCACACCGAACTGCCCCGGGTTGTCGCGGAGGGGGGATGCGGCGACGGCGAAGTTGCTGTTGAAATAATCGCCATCCCGAAAGCAAAGAGAATTCAATACATAAGTTTTTACTATTTCGAGCTCTGCGAACAGCAGTCGCTTGACCCCTTGGACACGAGTAAATGCAATCGCTGGACAGACTTTGGATCGAAGGATGCATTGTTCGCCGGTCGGTACAAGGTAGTGGTTACTTGGTCGAACGGACAAAAGTCCGACCCGCGAGTGCTCGATGTTGATAGCCTAGCGACGAAGGCCAAAAACCCCGAGGACACGTTGCGTTACGTCATCAAGCAATGAAACGAAGATGAGCGACGAGCATCTCGCAAAAACGGGATACGACGACTTCTTAGATGTTCTGAAGAAGTTTCGCGGGCTATCAGCGATCGCTCTCGGAACGAGCGTGACGGTCCCATTCGTCGCGTATTTGTCGGGGATTGTCCCACCCTGGCCGCCGGGCGTCGTCCTCGTCACAGCGCTCCTTGAGCTTGTTGTTCTGGTAGTGGTGTTTCAGTTCCTGAGGAACTCGCCTCGACGAGTTACAAACCGTGTCATCGCCGTGAGCGCCCCTCTACTAGTCGTTTTCAGCGCGCTTTACCTGTTACTCTTCTCATTCTTTACGTACCCCATTCCAACATCTTCGACGCGGAGTGTGAAAGGCTTTGTGTGTCAAAACGGTCTCCTCAAATCATATGCGGAATCCTGCCCCTTCTTGACGACCGACCAGTTGAAAGATGTTGCCTACACGGCAGAGGCGCTTTGGCAGGGATGGTCGATCGACCTGATGCGATTTTTCCTCGTGACCAGCTGGCTTAGCGCATTTTTGCTCCTGTCGGTCGTGATCGGGTCATTTGTCGTTTTTCAAACGAAGGTCACACCGCGTCGGATGCGGTAGTCTCGACTTTTCCGTAAGATTAGACGAGGCCTTCGGCGGCTTTTCGACCTCGGCGCAGCCCCCTACCGGGGGCCGGGGTCGGCCACCTTCCGGTCGCCGGCGCCGCGGGTTGCGGTGCATGCTGGCCCGCTTCAATAATGCGAACCCCCGCGGGATTTAGATGAGTCTCATTACGCTTACCGGCTCGACTTTTCATGATCCACTTGAACAGCTACTCCACAAATTGACCGAGCGCGTTGATGCCGTAGCCAACGGCATTGCAAATGAGTCACAACAATTCGGCCGGCATGAGGAGCCTACAACGTCAAGATTAGCCCAGGCCATCAACAATGCCATACGCAACCATCCAATCACAGCACCCGGCCTAACATTGGATGTTCACGCCGAGGAATTCACCAGGCGGCAGGAAAAGGTGGCGGGTGCAGACCTCTATATCTCGATTGTTCGCAAGGACACAGACGATCAAATAAGCAAAGGCATATTGGTCCAAGCGAAACGGCGTGATGCCATGCTAAGGAGCGGTGAACCACAACGTTTGGGAAATCAGTGCAAGCAGATGTACCGGCGTTCCAAGAAGGCCTCGTATGTTTGGATCTACGAGAGCGATCGCATCCTTTCGGTCAAAGCTCCCCAGGCATCCAAGCCCATTCTCCAGCGCGTTACAGGATCGTCATCCGTTGGAGAACTCATCGCCGATGGGTTGCGCTGCAACAAAGGCGACGACAAAATTGGTAGAGAGCTATCCGCCGACCCAGCCGCGGGTGTCCTAGAGGTGATGAGGCGCCTGTCGGTCCCAAACGGCCTCGACTTTGTGGTAAGGCAGGACTAGCAGGCGACGGTGCGGCGAGGCCGAAGGGGAGCGTTGTCGTTTGCGGCAGGTAGCCTGTGTTCGGCCTGATAAACCGAGAACCCGATGCTTTTAGACCGCTATGTCGATTTCGTTCGACGTCCTGCGGATAGCGGCTTTGGAGGTCGCTCTCCGCGTGACGGTACTCGAAAAAAAATCCGCTATCGAAATCGAGAGCGCTGCAGCCAGCTTATCCAGTACCGAAACGGTCGGATTTTCGAGGCCCCGCTCCAAGCTACTCACGTAAGTACGGTCGATTTGGGCATCCACAGCCAGCTTCTCCTGCGAGAGGCCGCGCTCGACACGATGCCTCCGGAGATTCCAAGCAACGAGTCGCCGGCCATCCATGCGAAGGAGGCGACCATTTTGCTGTTTATAAAACCACGGTCCATAGTCGACATATTTTGTGGACTCAATTTCATTTGCGTTGGGCTGAAGCGATCAACCCAGGGAGCCGGCACGAAAGCCGGACAAGCTCGGAGATGGCAATGAAAAGAGCGGACCCACCCGACAGGGCATCGGGTGTACGGCGAATGATCTCGATCAGGGACGTCTTGAGGAGAGTACCGACCAGTCGGTCGACCCTCGAGCGGAAAGTGAAGGAAGGCACTTTTCCTAAAATGTACTCGATCGCTCCAATGCGGGTCGGCTTCTTCCTGGACGAGGTTCTGCAATGGCAAGCGGACCTTATCCAGAATGAAATCAGACCCCCAGAACCTGTGCGCGTCCTCGTACGCGGGCGCAGCTAAATAGAAAACGGGTCCCCAGCGGGTCCCCAAGTGGCACTGCCGAATGCCGATGCGAGGAAAGCACTAGAATTTGCGAGGGATTCTGCACACGACCTGCAGTACGAGACACTGCAAGTTGCCCAGCTGAGAAACATCAACAAACCATTTATTTTGTTGATGTTTTGGTCGGGGCAGCTGGATTCGAACCAACGACCTGCAGTACCCAAAACTGCCGCGCTACCAGGCTGCGCTATACCCCGAATGTCCGGCGAGCCCCGTCGATACACGCTTCCCGAGGCGCCAGCAAGCTTCCTAAGGCCGGCAATGCCCCTGCCCGGTGCCCCTATTTGCTGCCGAACAGCGGATGCGCGACGCGGTCGCCCGGCCGGATGCCGTATTTCTGCGCCGTTCCCGCCACCACCTCCAGAACGGCCCGGGCGGGCCCCTGCGACGAGATGATCTTGGTCGACAGCGGCTCGGTATTTTCGGCGATGCGCAGGATGCGGCCGTCGGCACGGATGAAGATCATGTCGAGCGGGACGTAAGTGTTCTTCATCCACATCGACACTTCCTGCTCGGGATTGAAATCGAACAGCATGCCTTTGCCGTCGGCCAGTTCCTTGCGGTACATCAGGCCGGTCTGCTTCTCCTGCTCGGTCGTCGCCATTTCCACCGAGAACACCTGCACGCCATTCTTGGTGGCGATCTCGAGCGGCTGGAAGCTGGCTGCGCCGGCGGGTGCGCTGGCGATCGCAAGGCCGGCGAGGACGAGGATGGCGGCGAGCCAGCCCCGTGTCGGGACGGACCAGGCCGCCTTTCGATCAAGGTTGATGGCAAAGCGCAAGGCAAAACGCATGGGACAGCACTCGAGGGCGTGGGGCTGGAACAGTCCTTACGCGGCGATCATGACAAACGCCAGAGGAGCGCGGCTTGGCCAGCGCACCTCTGCTCACGATTGCGGGAATTGGATATCCGCGGCCGTTAGTGCGATTGCAATCCTGGCGAGCCAGTCTCCGGATGGATTTCGGCCGCCATCATGCCCTTGGAGCCGGGCCCGAAGCGGACCAGGACATATTGGCCCGGCCGCAACTCGGTCATGCCGAAGCGGCGCAGCGTTTCCATGTGCACGAAGATGTCGGGCGTGCCCTCACCGCAGGTCAGGAAGCCGAAGCCGCGCAGCCTATTGAACCACTTCACCTGGGCCCGTTCCAGCCCGCTGGTTGCGGTGACCGTGACGTGGGTGCGCGGTGGCAGCATCTGCGCCGGATGGATCGCGGTGGACTCGTCCATCGAGACCACGCGAAACGCCTGGTAGCCCTTGGCACGCTGGATGCACTCGACGACGATGCGTGCGCCCTCATAGGCGGTCTGGAAGCCATCGCGCCTGAGCACGGTGACGTGCAGGAGCACGTCGGGCCAGCCGTTGTCGGGAACGATGAAGCCGTAGCCCTTCGAGGCGTCGAACCATTTGATGACGCCGGTGACCTCGACGAGGTTGGCGCCGGCCTCACCCAGACCGGTGAAGGGACTGAGTGCGCTATCGCGACCACCGCAGTGTTCGCCCGACGCCATCCGCCCCGGCGATGCGCCTGGCGCGGGAACTCCGACCTTTTTGGACTCAAATCCGTCCGACGACCCCATAACCCCGGACCCCACACATTCCATGCACCCCGCCTCATTGGCGGCGTCGAATCACGCGTCTTTAGAGAACCTTCAGAGAATCTTCTCAACTGACGCGATGCGAATCTTCCGACTCAAAAGATAACACTCCCGGTTGAGAGGCATAGATAAAAAAGAGTTTCGACGGAACCTATGAACAGCTTGCACAGCCGCGAATCAAATTGATGCCTCAATTGCCGACAAAGGGCCCGAGTGCTTCGCCGATGTCGTGGCGGATGACGAGGTCGGCGATGTCGTCCTGATCGGTCGGCTCGCGATTGATGATCACCAGACGCGCACCGCAATTCTTCGCCATCATCGGAAAGCCCGCCGCAGGCCACACCACCAGCGAAGAACCGATCGCGATGAAGAGATCGCAATGCTGCGACAGCTCGGTGGCGCGCTGCATTTCATCATCGGGCATCATCTGACCGAAGGAGATCGTGGCAGTCTTCACCGGTTCATCGCACACGGTACAGTTGGGTGCGGCGCCCTCCTCGTCGAAACGGCGCTTCACCCAGTCGAGCTGATAGGCCTTCCCGCATCCGATACAGCGCGCATAAGTGGTATTGCCGTGAAGTTCAATCACGTGCTCGGTGGCGAAGCCCGAGGCCTGGTGCAGATTGTCGATGTTCTGGGTGATGAGCGCGGGAATCTTGCCGGCGCGGTAGAGCGAGGCGAGTGCGCGATGACCGCGGCCGGGCTTGGCCGCCGCGAAGACCTCCTCCATCGCAAAGCGCCGGCGCCAGGACTCGTCGCGGGCCTCCTGGCTGGCGACGAATTCGTCGAACTGGATCGGACGGTAGCGTGTCCAAATTCCGCCCGGTGAGCGGAAGTCGGGGATGCCGCATTCGGTCGAGATGCCGGCGCCGGTGAACGGCACGATGGTCTTCGCTTCGGCGATCATATCGCCGAGTCGCTCAACGCCGCTGCGAAGGTCTGATGCAATCATGGGCAAGCCATCCGTCGTGCCAAGTATCGCTCTATAGCATGTCCGCGCCGGTGGATAAGTGCGTCAACAAGCTTGTCGCTTGCGCGCTTTTGCCGGCGATCTTTGCAGACCTTCGCTTATCACAATCCTGCAATGCCTCCTCCCCATTGACGCCCCAATCGGAAGCGCCAATGCATGTGTTGAATGCGACTCAACGCGATGCGGCGGCACTGCTTGAGTTCAGTAGTGCACAGATGGTTCGAGTGTGAATCGAGGGGATGGACATGACCGAAGATGAAGAACGCAAAGCCCGCGAACGCGATGAGATCGCCGCCCGTGTCGCCGCCTTCCGTGCCACGCAAGAGAAGTTCAAGCGCGAGCGCGAAGAGTATTTCGTCTCGACGCTCGAGAATGCCCGCAAGGTCGATCGGCCCTCGCTCTGGCCGTAGGACATCCGTTCATCGCGAACAAGAAACGCGAACGAAAAAAGCCCGGAGCATCGCTCCGGGCTTTTCGCTTGTTCAGCCGTTACCAGTGATGGCGGTAATAGTGGTGCCGGTAGTAGACCGGGCCGCCGCCGTAATAAGCGTACGGGCCAGGCCCGTAATAATAGCCGGGGTCGCCATAGTAGCCGTAGCCCGGACCATAATAGCCGTACGGATGGGATGCGGCGATCGCACCCGCCGTGATTGCGCCGGCGGCGAGGCCAAACGCGAGGCCCGGGCCGATGCCGCGCGCCTCTGCCGGCGCAGGCGCCGCTATCGCGGCCGCGCCGACCGTTGCAACAGTGGCCAGGACTGCCAGTGTCTTCTTCATGATCTCCTCCTTCGCAACTCGAAAACAACGCCGGCGCCGGGTGATGGTTGCGCGCGGCGCGGAACCGAAAGCGGTCGAATAAATTTCGACGCGAAGGGAACGAAATCGCCTCGCATGTATTGAACCTTCAAGTGCGGGAGCCTCCGCCATCCGGGTGAGGCGACAGCACGAAGAACCCCGTCAGCGTCCTTGCGATGCTGGCGGGGTTTTCAGTTTCGCGGGAGCCAATGGCAGTAGACAGTCATGGCTGCCAACGGGGCGTATGCCAGGGAGGAAAGACCGCCTGCCGATATCCGCGTTGCCGGCCCGTATCCGCAGGCTCGTTACCAAATCCGGAGATCAGCATTACGACGAGATCGTCGGCTACTTCGGTGTCGGTGCGCTGCGCCAACCTCCGTCGCCGATGAGCGACGTCGAGTTGGCACGGGCGATCGCCGAATTCCTCGAGGAAACGCCGTCGAGCCAGTCCATTGCGACCCTCAGCCGGCGGCTCAATCCCTCCTCCCCGCATCCGACGCCAGGCTAAGCGGGAACTCGAAAGCCCGGAACTGGAGCCGCGCGAGCACGTTGACATCGTCCTCGCGCAGGAGAGACCCGACATGCCCGCGTGGCTCGAAGTCTTGCTGAACCTGTCCGGCTTTGCCGGCTTCGTCGCGCTCGCGACCCGCGGCACCACTTGCCGGGACACGGCTGCCGACGATCACATCAATAGCGACGAGCGCTAGTTCGCGTGCGACGCCTGGCCGGCCGTGCGCACCAGCCTGTCGGCCTTGACCGCGACACGCGTGTCCTCGAGCTGCGGCCGCAGCGAGAAGCTGATCACCACGAAAGCGAGACAGAAGAGCGAGCCGACGACGGCGACGCGCCGGTAGGTGTGCCGGTCACCTTGATAAAAAGTCGGTTCTGAAAAAGGTGTCATGACAAAGCTGCTTCTTGGCAAAGTTGTTTCTTGCTCGTCTTTGCCAGACACCTATCCTAACCCGCGGCGAGCGCAACGCGATTGGGCTTTTAACCTAACCCAATTGGATTATCGGCCTCCGTGCAAGCATTCGTTAGGGGTTCGCGCGCCTCAGATCTCGACGAGCCGCTTCAGGGTCGCGCGAAAGCTGAGGCTGCGATGGCCCGCCACCAGCACGGTGCCGAACACCTCGGCTTCGTCGTCGCTGAACGTCCCGGAAAAGCCGCTCGTCACCTCCTGCCCGCCGAACAGCGGACGTACGAAGGCGTCGGGGAACGGCGAATGCTGGTTGGTGGCAAGCTCGCCCTTCCAGGTGCCGTTGCCGACCGTGTAGGAGCCGCGCGACCAGAAATACGGCCCGCCGCCGAGCAGCACGCCATCCCGCAAGATCAGCACGCCGCTGTCGCGGCCCCTCACGCCGTCGAGCATGTGGATGTGGATGGAATAGAGGCCGTTCTTCATGATCCGCCCGCCATCGGTGCGACGATAGCGCCGGACAGGGCGAGCGTCGAGACGGCGACGAGAAGGTTCTGGCGCTCGGCCGATCGGCTTTGTTCCAGCTTCGACACCATTTTGTTCTCGAAGAACGAATCGGAATCGAAGAAATCGGCGCGGGTCGTCCCTTAACAAGCGGTATCGATCGCGCGAACGAACGCACGATCGCAATGAACCTACATCACATGGCGTCGTCGGACTTCGATCCTGGCGGCGGCACCGGCGGCTTGCGTTTGCGCAGCCGCGCGCATGAGGACAGGGCTGTGCGAAGCATCACGCTGAATCATTCTGACAAGCGCGTCCGCATCGAGATCGGCTGGGCCACGACTTGTTCTACATCCGACTCCATTTCGTTCTCAAAGAACGAATCGGAGTCGAGAAAATCAGGGCGGAGCGATTCCTAACGATCGATGAAGACGCTCGCTATCGCGTCTTCGGCGGCAGGACTCTTCGCTGGCAGGAATTTCGAGACGACCGCGAACACGATGACGATCTCGCGGCAAGGTTCGCATCGAAAGCTGTTGCTGGAGTTCGCGGTCATCGGCTTGGAGCATTGCGGACATGTCATGCTGCGCGAACGCTAATCGCAACGGTTTGTTCCTCGGCCATCGGCGGCAACCATACGTGAGCGCAACGTCGCCAACCACGACTGCTTCGGAATTGACGACGTCGTTGCTCCTCGCGCGCAGCTCTTCGCAAGACGCCGATCATGCGTGCGCCACCAGAGTGAGAGTGCGCTTGGCGGCTGCCGCATGTCGTCGATATCAGCCGCCGCCCCTCAAGCCGCTCGCTTCGTGCCAGCCTTCTCCGAAAAGCATTCGAGGATCTGGATGCGGAGTTCTTCTGCGGCCGGGCCCTCGACCTTCCTGAGCTGATTCCAGAGCCTGATCACTTCGCGCTGTTTCTCGATGGTCATAAGTCACCTCCAACATGCAACGTGACTCACTAGAACAAAATGAGAACAAAAAGTCCAGCCCCCCCGTTCCAGGATTTCCTGGGCACTCGCTTTGAACCTTTCCGGCGCTGCAAGGACACATGAAGGCTGGGGATTTCAGCGCCCGGTCACATGGCAGCGCCGCATGACGAACATACTACGTCACCGCGGCGCTGTTGATCTCTGGATTTTCAACCTTAAGTTAGAGGCACTGCTGACGGCTAGGCGCTGAAATCCCATCGCCGTCGGCAAGAGAGCCCCGTGCGAAAGCACGGGGTTTTTCTTTGCGCTTCTGATTGCCTGGCGCGTCCTGAATCTCTTGGCCGACGCAGCCGCTTCCTGCCTTCATCCGGACATCGGCATGGAACTCACAACTTTCCGGGCACGTGTGAGCTTCTTCATACGTCGCCTGGATGCGCAAAACTAAACTCGGCATTGTCTAACCGAGTTTGCGCCGATGGATGATGAGTTTTGCCGAGAACGCCTCAGGACGGTTCGGGACCTCGCCGAGAAGGCAGATCCCGTCATCAAGAAGCGGCTCCTTGAGTTGGCCCGCCACTACGAGCGGCGCCTCGCTATCGGTGCAAAAGAAACCCACAGATCGGGGCGGCAACCACGATCGCCGCGAGAATAGGCATCCTCGGCCGTCGGCGCGTCAGCCGCGCTGGAACGAGTTTTCGTTCCGCATGTTGTCCGGCCGAATTCAGTCCTGCTGGCGACCGTCCCCAAAAGCGTCATCCTCCGGGAAAGAGTCCGTTTCCCGAAGTTCGCCGCGGCGGTCGTTGCGGTGCTCCGCTGAGGAGACCGCCGCAACGACGTCGCCAGCCCTTAGACAGCGTCCTTGGCCACCTTGAGCGGCGATGCCTTGACCGACTTGCTCGCCGGCTTTGCCGCAAACTGCATCGGCTCCTTCGTGAAGGGATTAACGCCCATCCGGGCTTCGGTCGCAGGCTTGTTCACGACCGACATTTTCACAAAGCCTGGAATGACGAACTCGCCGGACTCGTTGAGCTCCTTGTATCCGACAGTCGCCATGTACTCGATGACCGACTTCACGTCGTTCTTCGAGAGCTGCGTGCCCTCGGCAATTGCATCGATCAACTGAGTCTTCGTCATCTTCGCCATGTCTGAATTCCTTTTGTGCGCGCGAGCAACGCTTGCTCAGGACGCGATTTGAACCACGCAGCGCGCTGCCGATTCATGCCCAACGGTCATGAAGTCACGGGGCTTAGAACCTATCGACGCCCAAAACACAAGCCGCGGCTCGGCGGGGGTTCCGTACTTATGCGGGATTTTCTTTTTGAACCATTCTCCGGCTGGCGCGTCCAACTATTGAAGGTCCCCAAGCCTCCCCCCCGTCAGAGAGCCCCGCTTCCCCCCGGCGGGGTGTTCGCTTTCTTGATGCCGGTCGGAGGCCCAGGCTGGACGATGATCCCTCGAAAATCCAGAGGCTGAAATCCGAGCAGAGCACAGCGGAGCGCGGTGCCCCGAGATGTCCCGCGGCCCTTCTCGATCCGGCGCCAGAGTCACCTCATCGTGAAACCTGTGGCTCGGCATGTGTTGTTCATACTTCGGTAACCCAACGCCTCCAAGCTTCCGTCAGTATCGTTGCGTTGGAGTAAACCCACAATGTTGGATTTTCACGAGCTGCGTGAACTCGCGGCTGATGTGCGCGTTTTTGTCGACGTTGCCGAAGACAAGGCTGAAGCGCTTAGAACCGTCATCGCGGCTTATGACGTGGTGTTGGCGATCTTCCCTTCAGAAGAGGGTATGGGCCTCCACGTCATCAAAGGCAGTCAGATCCTGGACAAGATTGCAAAATCACGGACCCATGCGATTTACAGCCACACGGCCATCGCGGTGCCCGACCTGGAGCATGCCCAAATGCTCAAGTACCTGACGGCCCCCGTCGAGCAACGGATTGCAGCCTAGCTGCAGACGGCGACCGTGTCGGCCTCGGCCGTAGCCTCTGAAGTTGCTGAGCGCATCCGTGGGCACAAACGCCGCCAGTAACTGACGAGGCTTCGGCACACCTCGTTGGCGGCTCGCCTGGAAGATTCATCAGCCAGCGCGCGTGCAAAAGACGATTTCGCAGGTCGTCTCAACCGATCGACGCGATGGCAACGAAGTACCGCGAACGTCACCATTCATAGCCCGAAGTTGGCTTGTGGGCCGTTGGAAGACATACCGATCGGCGTGTGCTCGGTGCTCGCCGCGAGAGCCGGAGCACATTCGCGCGGCCGCGGCTCTTCGCTCTTCCGACATCTCGTGACAATACGGAGGTCAGTCCCGCTCGTGGCCCATAGCGTCCCGTTCGTCCTGTCGAACCGGCAGAACGCGATCGACGAGGCCCCACTCCACTGCTTCTTCGGGCGTCATGAAGCGATCACGATCCATTGCGCGCTCGAACTCCTCGTAGCTCCGCTTGCAGTGTTCGGCATAGAGCTGCGTCATACGGTGCTTGGTCCGCTTGATATTTTCGGCATGAATGAGCATGTCGGAAGCCTGCCCCTGAAAGCCGCCCGACGGCTGATGGATCAGGATGCTGGCGTTGGGCAACGCGGCGCGATGGCCCGGTTCGCCCGCCATCAGCAGGAACGACCCCATCGAACAAGCCGTCCCCATGCAGAGCGTATGCACCGGCGCGCGGATGTAGCGCATCGTGTCGTACATGGCGAAGCCGCTGGTCACGACGCCGCCGGGAGAATTGATGTACATGTTGATCGGCTTCCTGGGATTCTCCGCTTCCAGGAACAGCAATTGCGCGCAAACCAGTGCCGAAACGGTGTCGTTCACCTCCCCGTTGACGAAGATGATCCGTTCGCGCAGAAGGCGGGAATAGATGTCGAAGGACCGTTCCCCTCTGCTCGACTGCTCGATGACCACAGGGACGAGTTGCATCGCTTCGCGCATCGGCGAACTCCATTCGTCGGATTTTGTTTTGTCGGTAAGCTGGTCGCGCGTCAGGCGGCGAGCATGACAGTCGGACTGTTGTTGTTGGCCGCCGCCCTCGTCATCCGCGCGATCCGCATGTCGGTCGCTTCGTGGATGATCCGCAAGCTGGTCCCACCGGATGCGTTGGGAGTGACCCTGAACGTTACCACGCTTTCGAGGAAGGGCGGCGCGTCGTCGCGCATCCTGTAGCTGACTTCCTCGCCGGGCGTAACGGAAGTCGCATCGGGATCGGCCAGCGCTTCCTGCGGCAGCCAGCGGTCCCGAAACTCCGGGATGCTGATCGCACGCCAGACCTTTTCCATGGGCTCGTCGAGTTGGTACTCGAGTTCGAAGCCGACTTTCCGATCTCCGGTGGGTTCGTCGTTCATTGGTCCATGTCCTTCAGCAAGACCTTGAGAGCTTCGATGCGTGCGGGCCAATAGGCGCGATATTTCGCCAGCCACTGCGCGATGAGAGTGAGCCCGTCGGGATCGACCTCGTAGTTCACGAAACGCCCCTGCCGTTGCTCCTTGACGAGTCCGGCGCCCCGGAGAACCGCAAGATGCTGCGACATCGCCGGCTGGCTGATCTCCATACCCTCGCGCAAGGCACTGGCATTCATTCCGCCCGCCGCCAGCTTCTCGAAAATCGCGAGCCGGGTCGGATCGGCCAGAGCCCGGAAGATGTCATTTTGTATCATGACGACACATAAGCATACACTTATGTGATTTGCAATGATGATTTTGCTTTTCCGCGCGGCAGCCGGGATGGCGCAACCGCGCGAGTCCGCGCCCCAGCCCGCCGGTGCCGGAGACAGGCCCATCGCATATGAAGAGAAACGTGGCGGGAAGCTCGCCTGCGGCCATCCTTCGAGACGCCCGCCTATGGCGGGCCCTCAGGATGAGGACGCGTCTCGCGGCGAGATATCAAACCCTCATGGTGAGGAGCACGCCGTAGGCGGGGCGTAGCGGACGATGCTTCGCATCGCCGCGAGAACCATGCAGGCCGAGTACTGTCGGCAGCCTCTCAACCGTCATATGCGATAGGCGCCTCAAACGACAAATCTCTAGAACCGGAGAAGCGACGCTATTAGTTTGGCCGAGATTGAACGAATTCGAATTTGAGAAGAGAAATGCTTGGGGGCTGAATGCAAGTCAGGAGATCTTTGCTGACGTCTTGTGCCGATCGAGAACCATTGCTCGGAAAGACGCGTAGAAAACTCGTTTTGATTTCGGGACTTCTGCTCATGGCTGTCGCGTTTCGAAGCGCTACAGCCTCTGCTCAATCCGAGTTTCCGAAACCCAATTCGATATACAAGTCCGGCAGCTTTCCATTGGCTTCCTGCAAGTCATGGAATGGCACAATCACAGAGATCGGCGGAGCAAACACCAGCAAAGCGAGCATGTCCGGGGTCGTCACGAGAGAGGATGTTCTGGAGTATTGCGCTCGAATGCAGGGTGACGATGAAGCCAAGCAAGCAGCATGCCTGAAGGAAGAAGCCACGCGATTGAGAGGTGAATTTTCGCTGACATCTACGGCTGACTGCAGCGCGGGCCGGATAAAAACGACCGACGAAAAGGAATATCAACTACGCGGCCTGGGCGGTCTTTGGTTGAACGGGGGTTATTCCCTCACATGGCAGCATGTCCGGTCGGGCAAGCTCCTCGACGGAAGTTGCGCGTCAGGAGCGCCTCCCATCACGGAACAATTCAAGCTGCTCTGCCCGGCGACTGTCGAACGCCTCGTGGGCCCGTTACGCAGCTATCTGGACGAGTCGTATTGGGCAAGATTCTGGCGAGTGGATCAGCGCGGAATCTACGACACAAATCAGAAGAAGCTTGTGCTTTCCATCCAGGATCCTGAAGAAGGTCTTAGATCCGCCCGCGCCGTATTCGCGGAGCGAAAGGTGACAACGGCACAGGAAGAATCGACCAGGCAAATTCTCACCTACAACATGATCTTCACATTCAACGGCAAAGACATCTACCACCTGGAGGTTGATCAGTCTGATCGACGCCGAGGCGCCAGGATGACGAAGCTGACGGTGAGCTCTCCCAACATCAGCGACGCTGCGGGCGTCAGCGTCGGGAGTCGATTGATCGACGTTGCGGGATACAATTGGAAAAAGCTCTGCGAAGAATACGAGGCGCAAGTCAACTGCCGCTCACCCTATTCGAGCAAGGTCACCTACATCCTGGAAGACGACGTCGTGACAGGAAGGACCTCAATCCAAAGCATATTGAGCAAATCAAAAGTTAAGGAGATAGAGGTCGAGGCGCTGCACTAAGGCGTGTACTCATAAAGGCGCAGACGTCAGCTTCTGACGGTCAAGCGGAAATCTTGCGATCAGCCAGAGCATTACCGCCCTGCCCCGAAGCCGAATTTACGAGACAGTCAAGCAGACGATCCTTGATCTGCATCAACGCGGCATCTTGTGAAGTTTCCCCAATGGCAACCTCCGCGCGTTTGCGCACCTCTCGGGAGGGCTTGCAATGAATTTTCGCACGGTTGTTGCTGGACTACTTTTGACATCGGCGATGTCAGCCCCTGCGCCTGCACAGCAAGCGCAACCCACCACACCGCCGCCGGGCTCGCCGGCTGCGACCATCACCATTCCGGGCGATCAGCTCCCTCCGCCACCGCAGAAATTCGGCGGCAAGATCGAAGAGCTCGCACCCCAGTCGAAGCCCTATTGGCCGGCACGGGTCGTGCCGCCGAAGGGCGCGCCCAACGTTCTGCTCATTATGACGGACGACGCCGGCTTCGGCGTGCCGAACACGTTCGGCGGCGTGATCCCTACGCCCGCACTCGACCGCATCGCGCAGAACGGCCTGCGCTATACCAACTTCAACTCCACTGCGCTTTGCTCGCCGACGCGGGCGGCGCTCATCACCGGCCGCAACCACCACTCGGCGGGCTTCGGCGTGGTCTCCGAGCAGGCGACCGGCTTCCCCGGCTACGACAGCATCATTACCCGCGACAAGGCGACGGTAGGCCGCATCCTGCGAGATAACGGCTACCACACGTCGTGGTTTGGCAAGAACCACAACACGCCGGAATTCCAGGCGAGCCAGGCGGGCCCGTTCGACCAGTGGCCGATCGGCATGGGATTCGAGTACTTCTACGGCTTCATCGGCGGCGATACCAACCAGTGGCAGCCGAATCTCTTCCGCAACACGACACAGATCTACCCGTTCCAGGGTCAGCCGCCGGGAACGTGGAACCTGACCACCGCGATGGCGGACGACGCAATCGAATACATGAAGCGAATGAACGCGCTCACGCCCGAGACGCCGTTCTTCGTCTATTACGTGCCGGGCGGCACGCACGCGCCGCACCACCCGACGAAGGAATGGGTGGACAAGATCAGCGGGATGCATCTGTTCGACCAAGGCTGGAACAAGCTGCGCGAGCAGATCTATGCGAACCAGAAGAAGCTCGGCGTGATTCCGCCGAACGCGAAGCTCACGCCGTGGCCGAGCGACATGTTGAAGGAATGGGACCAGCTTTCGGCCGACGAGAAGAAGCTGTTCGTGCGGCAGGTCGACGTGTTCGCCGCCTACGCCGCTTACACCGATCACGAGATCGGGCGCGTGATCCAGGCCGTCGAGGACATGGGTAAGCTCGACAACACGCTGATCATCTACATCGAAGGCGACAACGGAACGAGCGCCGAGGGCACGATGATCGGCACGCCGAACGAGATTGCGATGTTCAACGGCGTCAATCCGAACGTCGAGGAGCAGCTCAAGCATTTCTACGACGTCTGGGGCACCGACCGGACGTACAATCATATGGCGGTGCCTTGGGCATGGGCTTTCGACACGCCGTTCTCCTGGACCAAGCAGATCGCGTCGCACTTCGGCGGCGTCCGCCAGGGCATGGCGATCTCGTGGCCGGCGGTAATCAAGGACAAGGGTGGCATCCGTAATCAGTTCCACCACATGATTGATATTGCGCCGACGATCCTCGAGGCGGCGAAGATCAAGCAGCCGACCATGGTCGACGGCATCAAGCAGAGCCCGATCGAGGGCGTCAGCATGATTTACACGTTCGACGCCAAGAACGCGGACGCGCCGTCGGCGCACAAGACCCAGTACTTCGAGATGATGGGTGACCGCGGCATCTACCAGGAGGGCTGGTTCGCTGCCACGAAGGTCGGGCGCAAGCCGTGGGAAAACACAGCGCCTGTGCTCAATCTTGCCGCCACGCCGTGGGAGCTTTACGACCTGCGCAACGACTGGACGCAGTCGGACGATCTTGCGGCGAAGAACCCCGCGAAGCTGAAGGAGCTGAAGGCGGTATTCGAGCAGGCGGCGAAGAAGTATCAGGTGCTGCCGCTCGACAACTCGTTCGTCGCCCGCGCGATCGTGCCGAAGCCCAGCATCACCGCCGGCCGCGATGCGTTCACCTGGGCGGCGCCGCTCACCGGCACGCCGAACGGCGATGCGCCGTCGGTGCTCAATGCGTCATATAACTTCAAGGCGGAGATCGAGGTCCCGCAGGACGGCGCCGAAGGCATGGTGATCACGCAGGGCGGTCGCTTCGGCGGCTACGGCTTCTATCTGCTCAAGGGCAAGCCGAAGTTCGTCTGGAACCTGGTCGGTCTGAAGCAAGTCCAATGGGAGGGCCCCGATGCGCTGGCGCCGGGCAAGCACACGCTCGAGTTCGACTTCAAGTACGAGGGGATGGGCGCGGCGACGATGGCTTTCGGCAGCTACGCCGGCATCGGCCAGGGTGGCACCGGGGTGCTGAAGGTGGACGGGAAGGACGTGGCGACGCAGAAGATGGAGCACACGATCCCGTTCATCCTGCAATTCGACGAAAGCCTCGACGTCGGTTCCGATACACTGACGGGGGTGAACGACGCTGACTATCAGCCGCCGTTCGCCTTCAGCGGCAAGCTCAACAAGGTGACCTTGACCATCGAGCGGCCGAAGCTGACGCCGGAGGATGTCAAGAAGCTGGAAGCAGCTAAGCAGAAAGCTGCCGCCGGACGCGAGTAATGAACATCCGGGGCGCGGGCATTCAGTGCCTGCGCCCCGGATTCATTGAGTGACTGCCGCGCTCCCGGGCTCTGCCGGCCCCGAGGCGCCAGAGTACTGGAACTCGTCCACAGCCTCCTCCTCGCTTGCGCGGATTCTACGCGCTCCAAAGGATCTCCGCCGCCTGCAGGAACTCCGGAAGAAGCCGGCTCGGCTCCGAGCTAGACTAGCCTTTGGCCCAACTCGGACCTCTGGTGAGATCCGCTATCGCGCCGCAATCAGGGGCAGAGCGGACCTCATACGCGCCCCTGACTGCGGCGCGGGTTTGCGGTAGGCGCTTAAAGAGCAACTCGAATAGTCGTAGGGAATTTTACCAGAGTTGCGCCAGCGTAACCGAACGTGGGTGGCGTGGCCTTGGGATGGAATTACGGTGGCAGTGCTAAATTCATTCGCCGTCATCAAAGAACGTGCGCGCCCCGGCCGTTGCCGCGCTGGGTGACATGGTCGGGATAACCGAGGACGACGACGCAGACGAGACGGCCATGCCACGGCATGCCTGCAAGCCGGACAGCGCCAGTTGAGTGCACTGTCACCGTAATCCCGACCTGACGTATTAAGACCATCGCGTGATCCGCACGTCAGGTCGAGCCGCTCGCAGAATGCTCAGAAATTGGTCGCGCTTGAATTTGGAACGAAACATCAAGCGTCGCGCACGAAAATCTCCCGACAGGTTCACGTTGTAGTGGTGGACGGTTTTGTATTTGGGATTCTTTTCACCTAGACTCGCCAGAACATCGACACCGCGCTTGTTGACGGTCTGTGCATTGGCGTCGTCGATGCCAGACAGACGTAATCCTAATCGCCACGCAAAATAAGGATAAGAGAGACGATCACGGGTGACGTCAAAATGAGTACCCATGAGATGAGACGCTAAAGCTGAAACAAAAGCTACCGGTACAGCAACAAATCCTATCGTTCCTAATATAGGCGAAAGCGTTCCACCAAGAGCTACAAAGACGACTGAGGCATTGAAGGCGATCAGGATTGGTGTGGTGCAGACCTTCAACCAATCGACTATCCGATCTGTCTCTATTGAGATCTGATCGACCACAGCTTCGACACCCTCACTGTCTGATTCGGCTGTCGCCTCATACGCGCCGACCTCAGCGCGCTCCTCACTTCGACTCATCTCGTGCTGCACTTCCGGGGCAATCGGCAGGGGTGGTGGCAACACGTCCTCCTCCTGATGGTCTGTGGAGATTCGCAAATTATTGTCCGGCCTGTCGGTCGCTACGGATGTTGCAGACCTTTCGGAAAGCCCGCCGAGTTGCTGATCGGCAGTGATCTCAGAATCACGTTTGCCTTGATCGTCCGAAATATTTGCTAGTACGGAGGAAGGCGTAATCACTTCGGAAGGCGCGCTAAGAATGCTTTTGGGCTTCATAAGCGAATGACGGCGCACCCAGTACAGCCAATAAAGGAGTCCCGAAACTCCAAGGGCCATCGCTACCCGTGCCACCCAGTTCCATACTTCGTACTCCTGAGCAGCAAACGTCAACCGTTCTTGCTCGCCTTGTAATGCCCTTTGGTTCTCCCTCAGGTCGTTTGCTGCGGCTATCCGTTGATCGTTAAAGGCGGCCTGCGCTGCTAGAAATGTTTCTTGTTCTGCTTGTAGGACCTTTTGTTTAGCCGACAGGTTATTCGCTGTAACCTTCTGGAAGTCACCTTGCTTTTTCAATTGTTCTTGTGCCGTCTGCAGTGCTCTTTGCTTCTCCGCTAGATCACCGGCTGCGGCGGCCTGTTGGCCCTGCTGCTTTTTCAACTCCTCTCGTGCAGCGTTTAATTCCTTCTGCAAATCCTCAACCAAATCCTCCAACTGCTTTCTGGTTTTCTCTTCCCGAGCTAACGCTGTTGCGTCCGAAGCTTTGGATGGTTGATCTTGGGGTTTTGCTTGTGCGGTTTGCGTCGGTCCGACTTGTTCACTGGCAGCCGTAGCTTGGGGTTCTGGTTTGGAAGATTGAGTGTGAGGTTCTTCTTTCGTAGCCTGCGGAGATGCGGCGAGCGCACCCACCGACACAAACAGGGATGCTCGCCTATCTGAAGACAGCAAGAACGTAATTGAACAATCTCTCCGACCCTTTCTCCGCGTGGTATCGACGTATCCTCTGAGAACGGTCGTGCCGTCATAGCTCAACGATCCAGTAAACCCAGAGTGCCAAGTATCCGATCCGTCTTCATAAGCGCCTCGGCCGATGATTTTTATAGCTTTGTTCTGATCAATAGACCCGGAGTACACTTCCCGGCCTGGGCGCGCCTCGGTTCTTCGCTCACCTTTGAATGAGCCATCGGCAAAGAAAAGCGGAAACGTTGTAGTGAAACTCTTAGATTTTGGATTGGTTGAAACAGGTGAACATTCCAACGAGGAAGGGATCTGAGCGTTGTCTGCCCGCGAACCGCTGTCGGTAATAGCGGTGAAAAGTGCGGCACTGAATAGAACGGCCCAGACAGAACGGTTCTTTACCACAGATACCTCCACTGAAAGTACAGCATTAATGAACGGCATTCACGCCTCATTCCGTCGGATACTTTTGGGGGAGCCATGGCTCCTCTAAGCAACGCAATCATATGGACTGAATTCCCTTGAGACTATGTGCCCCGGGGGTGCTCGATCCTGCGATACAGAACTGGACGCGGCAGGAACGTTCGCAGAATCCGTCAACAGCGACGGATGACACAGGAGAGATTGGCTTTGAGGTTGAGATCGACTTGACGTATGTGGGGGGATAGAACGAGGAAAAGGGTATTCTATTGGTGATGGTGCGCATGGCACAAGCGCTCTCCGTGCCTATAACCAAGCTTCTTTCTGATTAGCGTTGGTACGTCGTTCAGCCCTGCGGCCGTCTAATATTCTTGAGTCAGCATGAGGGTGATCACTTGCCGGGTGACGGCTGGGTCGGGCGAGCCGAATTCTAGATTGGCATCGTCGTAGTCGATCTTGAAGAAGACCTCGACGTCATCGAACTTAAAGCTGAAGTTACGGTGACGGTGCATTAATTCATTCGCCATCGTCACGGTGCGGGCTCCGCGGCTTCGGCCACGCTTAGCCGGTTTACTTCACCAGCTGCCTCGTCCTCACGTGCACCCGCCCCCCTGCCCCTCATCCCATTTTCCTGCTATCTCTCGCTCCCGCCGGCTCCGCCGCCCCAAAAACCCTCCGAACGTTAGGGAGCAAGAAACATGCGTTACCTCCACACCATGCTGCGCGTGCGCAATCTCGATGTCGCGCTGAAGTTTTACCAGGATGCGCTGGACTTGAAGGAGGTGCGGCGGATCGAGAACGACAAGGGGCGCTTCACGCTGGTGTTCCTGTGCTCGGCGGATGATCTCGACGCGCTGAAGAAGCAGCCGCAGACGCGCGGCGCGCCGCTGGTCGAGCTCACCTGGAATTGGGACGAGGAGAAATACGGCGAGGACCGTTTCTTCGGCCATCTCGCCTATGAGGTCGACGACATCTACGCCACCTGCGAGAAGCTGATGAAGGCCGGCGTCACCATCAACCGGCCGCCGCGCGACGGCAACATGGCCTTCGTCCGCTCGCCGGACCTGCACTCGATCGAGCTGCTGCAGAAGGGCGAGCCGAAGGCGCCGCAGGAGCCCTGGCTGTCGATGCCCAACACCGGCCACTGGTAGGCCCCACGCCGTAGGAACAAGCCCTCACGGCCGGCGTTCACCCTCCGACAATGCGGTTGGAGGAGGACGCATGGGACGAGGAATATTGCTGTGGTTGCTGGGCGTGCCGATCCCGGTGATCCTTCTGCTCTGGCTGTTCTTTGGCCATTGATGATCAGGCTTACTTTGCAATGAGGGCTCCGCCGATGGCGGAGCTTTTTGCATGAGGGGCGCGCCGCAATCGCGGCTCGCTTGCCCCAGGGAATTCCGCTATCACCCGCGCGAAAGCAACAACGCCGCGGGAGGAGCTTCATGCCTGATGCCAAGCTGACGATCTGGGGCCGCGCCAATTCGGTCAACGTGCAGAAGGTGCTGTGGTGCCTGACCGAGCTCAACCTTCCCTATGAGCGCATCGACGCCGGCATGAGTTACGGCAAGACCCGCGAGCCCGAGTATCTGGCGATGAATCCCAATGCGCGGATCCCGACGCTGGTCGAGGGCGACTTCGTGCTGTGGGAATCCAATTCTATACTGCGCTATCTCTGCCTCGCGCATGCGCGCGGCACGCCGATCTATCCGGAGGCGCCGAAGTTGCGCAGCTCGGTCGACCGCTGGCTCGACTGGACGCTGTCGATGGTGCAGCCGGCCGACCGTCCGGTGTTCTGGGGCATCGTGCGCACGCCGCCCGCCGAGCGCGACATGGTCAAGGTGCAGAAGGATGCCGATGCGGCCGCCGAGGTCTGGGCGATCGCCGACCGCCTGCTCGCCACGCGCCGCTTCATGGAGGGCGACCAGTTCACCCTCGCCGACATCGCGATCGGCTGCTATGCGCGGCGCTGGCTCGGCGTCGAGGGCATCACCCGGCCGGCGCAGCCGCATCTGACGCGCTGGCTCGCCGAGCTTGGCCGGCGGCCCGGATTCGCGCAGCATGTCGCCCCGCCGATGTCCTGACCCGCTGGCGCGGCTTAAGGCGCGATGATGTCGCGGTGAATCGCGATTCTGCCGCCGGCGTCCGGCGTGACGAGAGCACTTGACGGCTGCTGTGCATGGGGTTGTTTTCGCGTTTTTGCATTGGGCACAGCGAAAGCGGCGCGCCTAGATCGTTTTCGAGCGAAGTGGATACCGCTTCGCGTAAAGAAAACGCGTCAAAACAAGAATCTAGCGCCAGCCGCGTTCGACCAGTACCACGAAGGCGATGAGCACCAGCGTGACAGCGACGGTGGCAAACCACGCGGTCCAGCTCAGGCCGCGGCCGACCCACCACAGCAGCGCGCAATACATCAGGAGCGGAGCGATGATCTCGAGCCGCAACAGATCCGGCGGCATGGGCTTTTAGCGCCGGACCGTGGCGTCGACGCTGATCGAGCCACCGATCTTCACGCAGGTCCCGGTGCTCTCGACCATGTAGAAGCCTCGGCCATAAGACGCGCACGAGTTCGCCTTCGCGGTGCCGGCCGCGCCCTTCAGCGGCAGGGTTTTGCCGGCCTGCGGCCGCTCGGCGGGCGGAAGACGCAGGGCCTCGGCCGCCGCCGCGGACGTGACTAGCAACGAGAGGAGGATGAGGAGCGGCGCACGCATGCCGGCTTTGTAGCCCGCAGGCGCCTTGCGCGCCATCCGGGAGAGGCGCCGCTCGTGTCAGAGGAACTTGACGCCGGCCGACTTGCCGCGGCGCCAGACCACCTGGCAGCTTCGCCCGGTGCGGGCGTCGCGCGCGAACGCCATCCGAATCACGCCCGGTAGCTGGCTCGCATCGTCATCCAGCGTGATCTTCGCGCCCGTATCAGAGATGTCCTGGACCACGCAATGCCGCGCGGCAAACCCGCCGTCGAGCGTGATCCAGGCGTGCCGCGACAGCATTTTGCGGGCTGCGCGCTTCTTGGGCGGTGGCATTGCTGAAAACTCTCCCGTTCCAGCGCTATCGCAGGGAACCCTAAGAAACCGTTGAAATCGGCCCCGAATGATCCCCGGGGCGGCGCTGTCCACCGACGCCAAAAGAGCGTTCCGAACGGCTTGCCCGCGGGCGCAAAGGTCACTATACGTTCGCCCGCTGCAAGCCGCCGGGCACGACTCGGGCGGCGGCGGCCGTGCCGCCAAAAGCGGCGGGGCTCTGCGTTTGCTCCCTTCGTCTATCGGTTAGGACGCCACCCTTTCACGGTGGAGAGAGCGGTTCGATTCCGCTAGGGAGCGCCAAAATCCCAAGATTGATTTTGGTTTTTGGCCGATTTGGCAAACCTGCCCCAACGGGAATTTCATCCCGCACATGGAGACTCGGCGAGGTGACGCGATCAGCAGCGTTATTTCTGGGGCACGATTGCGCGCATGTAGGTCCCCAGGTCGAAGTAGTCACGCCAGATTTTGATCTTGCCATTCGACAGTTCGAACACGCCGCAGCAAGGCAGATCGACACTGTTGTTTGCGATGCGGGTTCTGTCGAGGCGCTCGGCCATGACGACGTCCCCGCGAGACACAACGTTCAAGACATCCCAGGTGGTCTGCGTCCAATCCTTGATGAAGCCCCCGATAAACTTGTGTAGGTTGTCGTGACCGGTAACCGGCTTGTTCATCATATTATGGTAGGTGCCATCGGGCGCAAAGAACGCGACGATCTCGTTGACGTCGAGCCGCGACCACGCCGCAATGAAATCTCGAACGATTTGCTCGTTAGTCTTCATCGTCTCTCCCGCTTTGATTGCACATCTTACCCCGACTCTTCACGGTGAGGCGACCAGCAGCCATTCGGCAAGGAATGTCTCATCCGAGCTATTCTAGTCTAGATGCCTCGCACAAGATCACTTTTCGCGAGACCGGAATAGTCTGTTCGCGAGCAACCGTGACTCCGGCTGTTGCGCACCTCTCGGACCTGACGCAATGCCCACTACAAGTGTGCAGTGTGAGCCTCGAGGCGGACATGCCAACCGTTCCGCTGCGCTGATCCCCTCACCCCTTGCTTTGTCTCATGCGATCGCTTCGTAGATGTCGAGCTGACAGCCGTTTTTGCCGTCAGCGCGGCAGCTTGATCCCGGCGGCCCCTGGCGGATGACGGAAAAAAGCCCGACCGCGCTAGCGGCCGGGCTCAGTTTCCACTGGAACTGTAGCTTCAGAAGATCAGTAGCGCGCGACGACCGGGCCGCCGAACTTATAGTTCAGACCGACCTTGGCAATCGACAGCTTGTTCTTGATATCGACATTCGCAATCGCCGCGCCCGCGGGGCCCCCGGCCGCCGCCGCGAAGTCGAAGCCGATGTTCTTCTTGTCGAAGTCGATGTAGTCGTACTCGATGAAGGCGCTCCAGTTGTGATCGAAGGCGTATTCGGCGCCGAGACCGAGCGTCCAGCCGAAGGCGTTGCTGCTGGAGCTCACCGAGCCGCCCACACCTCCTCCGAGGGGACCAACAGCAGATACGCTGAACGTATGGTCGGTATGCATCCACGCCGCGCCGCCCTTCACGTAGACCAGGGTGCGATCAGCCACGACACCACCAAAGCGGCCGGTCACCGTTGCCAGCCAGTCGCTATTCGCGGTGCACGAGGCCAGGACGATGCACGGGGTCGTGCCCTTCACGTCCATACCGGCGATATCACCCTGGACGCCGAACACGGCCCAGCCGCTCTGCCAGTTGTACCCGAGCTGACCACCACCAAGAAAACCGCTGCGGCTGTTCTGGGCAATCGGGAAGCTTACGGGGGCTACAATGCCCCCGGCCGAGAGTGAGGTCACGGTCGATTCCGTGGTTCCCCAGCCGGCGCCGACGTGGGCACCGAGATAAAACCCGGTCCAGGACCACACGGGGGCGGGAGCGTAGATCGGCGCCTTGGTGGCCAGATCAGCCGCGAAGCTCAGGCTCGTTGAAGCAAGAAGAAGGGCGGCGGCGGCTAGTTTAGTCTTCATGATTTCCTCACTCGATCCGAAAATTCTGATGAAATGGTCATTCAATCGTCAGTACTTGTACGAGGCGGGGAACCGGGCTGCCTAGTGCAGAAATGCAACAGTTCCGTGCTTGGGAACCGCTTCCGGCGCCGATTTTGGGACCATGGCGCCAATTTGGGCTCGCCCAACCTGCTAAATCGGGCCGAACCGGCCGATTATGGCGCCAAGCGGCGCGCATTGCCGTGGCGCGGAATGGGAATCAGGCGGGACAGTCCACCTGGGCGACGATCAAGCTGCTCATTGCCATCTGCGTGCTGGTTCTGCTGGTGCTGCTCGGGCTCACTGAACGCACCGTTCAGGTCGCATGAGGAAACGCGCCGTCAGATCTCCGTAAGCCGCCACAGCTAGCTTCAGGGCACCCGATTCACGGACCCTGCCCTCCAGCAGCGAAAGGCGTTGCCACGCGGTGAGACATGAGCCTCTTGGAGCCGCAGAAGCTGCGACAGATCGCAATCGTGTCGCGCGCGCCGCCACGTCGGGACGGCGTCGACTACCGGCAGACTTCCAGGCGCGAGCGGCATCTTTACCGACGCGAGGCGATCATCACGCTGCTCGGCAACTCGACCCTCGATGACATCCGCCGCGCAGACGGCATCATTGACAAATGCCGGAATGGCTTAAGCAGCCGGCCTGAACCCGGCCGGACCAATTTTAACTCAATTTTAACTAAATGCTGGAGGTGGCGGCCCGCGCGCGATAGGGTGTGGCCGAGCACGTCCGCAATCACTGCGGGCTCCGAGTATTGGAAGTCCTGGAATGTCCACCGCTGACGCCGAGTTCGCCCCGGCAGAGATCGCCCAGAGCACCCCCGCCACCGCCAAGCCGCAGCTCCCACCCGGTGTCGTCACCGAAGGCCCCCTCGTCCAGGCCAAGCTGCGCGAGAGCTATCTCCTGCTCGGTATACTTTATGTCGGCGCTGTCGCGGGCATCATTTGGGCTGTCACGCAAGGCCTCGGTCGAGTGGAATGGTTTGCGTTTGCCTGGATGTTCGCGCTGACGACTTTCGGCATCGGTGCTGGGATGCACCGCCTGTTCGTTCACCGCAGCTTCCGCTGCGGCCCGATCATGCGCACTTTCTTCTGCGCCATCGCCCAGATGGCGGTGCAGGGCTCGATCGCCAAATGGGTCGCCAACCACCGCCGCCACCACCTCTATGCTGATGACGTCGGCGATCCCCACAGCCCGCAGTTTGATGGCTTCGGCAATCGCTATGTCAGCCTGTTCAAGGGCTTCATGCATGCCCAGGGTGGCTGGGTGTTCGACCAGGCAACCACCGACAATGAATACTACGCCAAGGACATCCTGGCCGATCCCATCGCGATGTTCTTCGTGCGAACACGCTGGGTCTGGTACGGGATGTCGGCAGTCTTCATACCGGGCGTGATCGGCTACGTTTTCGGCGGGCTGCATACGATGATCGGCTGCATACTGTTCTCCGGCCTGTTCCGCGCTTATCTGCTCATCCTCGTCAGCCAGCTCACCGGCTCGGTCTGCCACGCTTACGGCTATCGCCGCTTCGAGGTCGACGATGCCTCGACCAACGAGTTCGTGACCACGATCCTCACCTTCGGCGAGGGTCTGCATAACAACCATCACCGCTTCCCGCGGGACGCCTATATCTCGCACGCCTGGTGGGAGATCGATCTCAACGGCCTCATCATCCTGGGTCTCGAGAAGATCGGCCTCGTCCATGACGTCTTCCACGCCTCGCACCGTCAGCTGGAGCGGGCGGCGGAAGCACAGGCGGCCTCGACGGCGCGCTGACTCGCGGTCGGCGGCGGCCCAGCGGCCGACTTGCCTCCGCATCGCCGCCCTATCGCGGCCCCATTGCGGGATCAGCTTTTGAGGGTCTGTGCCTCGTGCCGGACTTCATTTGCAGACTTGCGATCGGGGGACCGAATGGCAGTCAACAAGATCACCTGGGACAGGGTCGGCTGGGTCACGGAGCCCGGACGCTACATGTACACGTTCGGCTGGCTCACCATCACCGCCGGCGATCTCGAGATCTGGCAGCAATACCCGCAAGCGGCGTTCACGCTGCTGGCGCAACATCCCGAACCGGGCGCTTCCGCCGGAGAGGAATTCCATCTCGGCGCCTTCGACATCGCGCCCGACGCGCGGCCGCCGTTCACCACGCACTGAAGGCAGCGAACGGCGCTTCCAATCGTCCTGCCGGAGACGACGATTCGAACCTGCGCAAGCTGCGCTTCCTGTGAGGCGCCGCTGCGCAGCGTGGTTCGCACGGCCATGCTTGTCCAGCGAATGCCTGGCTCTGGACTCGCCACCGGGACACATGCATCGTTAATCGAAGAAATCCGCGCATTGCCTTGATCTGACTTGCCAATCGCAATCCGACGCGAGGCGCGACCGCTGTCATTGATGACGAAGTGATTCTGTCATGCAATTGATTGCGCTCGAATTCTACACGTTCGGTGGCGGCACCGATGAATGCTGGCTGTCGCGCTTGTTAAGCGGCAGGACAGCAAGCGCATGACAGATGGTCGCATCGGTGGACGTAGCAAAGCCGGGCAAGGGAACCTATTTTCGACGCCCATGTACCTGATTGAAGCGTTACCCACTGTCATCGGAACTGCCGCCATCGCGCCGGCGCTGCTGATGCTGTGGCTTGTCATTGCCGCCGAGGAGCGCCCGGGACCGCCGGCCCAGGTCTGGACCGCGTTCCTGCTTGGCGCAGCCAGCATTTCGCTGCTCGGCCTCGCCCGTGCCCCCTTCGCCAAGATGGTCGCTGCCCCCGACAACCCCTGGGCCGCACTGGCCATGCATTCGATCTTCGGGGTCGCGCTGCCGGAGGAAGCCGTCAAGGTGATCGCCATCGTGCTGATCTCCTCGACCAAGCGGCGGACCTTCGCCAATCCGATGGACACCGTGGTTTACGGCGCCGCGGTCGGACTCGGTTTCGCCGCTTACGAGAACCTCGCTTATCTCGTCCAGCACGCCGAGATGTGGCGCTCGCTCGCTGCCCTGCGCAGTGTCCTGACCGTGCCGTTCCACGGTGCTCTCGGCATCATTGCCGGCGCTTACCTCACGATCGCCCGCGCCGGCACGGCGCTGGGCGCGAACCGCCATCATCGCGACTGGGCCCGTCTTTCCAGCCGCCTTCTAATGCTCGCAGGGCCGCTAGCGCTGCATGCGGCTTTCGACTTCCCGCTGCTGACCTTGCAACGCATGCCGGATCTGGATCCGACGCTCCGGATGTGGCTGGGCGCGGCGAGCCTGCTGATCGGCTTCAGTTCGATTGCCTTCGCCATCCGCCTGGTCCGGCGGGTCGCGCGCCATCACGCGCCCCGAACCGACGTCGCGCGCGAACGACTTAGCCAGTTGCGCCGGATGTGGGCACTGTGGCTCGCCGGAGGCGGCGTCGGCTTTCTCGGCCTCGCCTTCGTGCTGACCTCGATCCATCACTGGCTCATCAACCCCGAGCGCAACTTGACGCTGGCGTTGATCCCGATCGGTTTTGTCTCGATCCTGCTGGGCCTTGCGCTGCTGGTTGTCACCACGGCGATCTACATTCTCGGCCGCAACCGCATTCGCACCAGTGGCGAGGGTTTTTCATCAGCGCATGGCGGCGGCTGAGCCGCGGGATGGCAAGCGCGCTACGCGCGTACTAGATTTGGCCTCATCTGCTTCCAATGAGGGATCACCATGACATCGCCCGAGGATTTTTCACGGCTGCAATCCGCGATGAGCCAGACGGTCAAGGCACATTGGAAAGCTTTCCTGTTCGAAGGCATCCTGCTCGCCGTTCTTGGCGTCGCCGCGCTGATCCTGCCGCCGCTCGCAAGCCTTGCGATCACGATCTTTCTCGGCTGGATGTTCCTGATCAGCGGTATCGGGGGACTGATCGCGACCTACTGGGCGCGCAGCACGCCGGGCTTCTGGTGGTCGCTGATCTCGGCCGCGCTGGCCGTGCTCGCCGGCATGCTCCTGCTGGCCCGGCCGATGCAGGCCGTGCTGACGCTGACCATCGTGCTCGGCGCCTACTTCCTTGCCGAGGGTTCGCCACCATCATGTACGCGCTCGAGCACCGCCGCGAGCTGAGCAGCCGCTGGTCGTGGCTCCTGATCTCCGGCCTCGTCGACATCGCGATCTCCTTCATGGTGATCACGGGACTGCCGAGCTCTGCGGAATGGGCCATCGGCATCCTCGTCGGCATCAATCTCCTGTTCGGCGGAGCCACCCTGATCGGCATGGCGCTGGCGGCGCGCAAGAGCAACACCTGAGGGGTCCCGTCGCGTGCCAAGCCGATTCGGGGGGTGACAACCCGCCGGTGGCGCGCTATATGGCTTTCCATGATCACCGTCGCCACCAGCTATTTTTGGTACTTTAGCTACGACAGCTCGCTGGCGGCAGGAGGATCGCGCTCAATCTGACACATTGCAGCAAACGTCCGAACAAGCCGCCAGACCTGGCGGCTTTTTTTTATTGGCCGGCAGGTTCTAGAAAACAGACAGGAGCCCGCCGTGCTGAGCACGACCGACGATCTTCGTATCCGCGAACTGAAAGAACTGAGCACGCCGGAAGAGGTGATGCGGGAAGTCCCGCGCACGCTCACCGCAACGCGTGTGGTGATGGCGGCGCGCAACGCCGTCCATGCCATCCTCAACGGCCAGGACGACCGCCTGCTGGTCGTGGTCGGCCCCTGCTCGGTGCATGACCCCAAGGCTGCGCTCGACTATGCCGAACGCCTGGCAAAGCTGCGCGAGGACCTCGCCGATCAGCTCGAGATCGTGATGCGGGTCTATTTCGAGAAGCCGCGCACCACGGTCGGCTGGAAGGGCCTGATCAACGATCCCGATCTCGACGGCAGCTTCGACATCAACAAGGGCCTGCGGCTGGCGCGCAATGTGCTATCGGCGATCAACAATCTCGGCCTGCCCGCCGGCACCGAATTCCTCGACATGACGACGCCGCAATACATCGCCGACCTCGTGTCATGGGCCGCGATCGGCGCGCGCACGACCGAGAGCCAGATCCATCGCGAGCTGGCCTCGGGGCTGTCCTGCCCGGTCGGCTTCAAGAACGGCACCGACGGCAATGTACGGATCGCGGCGGACGCGGTGAAGTCTGCCTCGCATCCGCATCATTTCATGGCGGTGACGAAGCTCGGCCGCTCGGCGATCGCCTCGACCGCGGGCAACGAGGACTGCCACATCATCCTGCGCGGCGGCAGCAAGCCGAACTACGATGCGGCCAACGTCGCGGCGGCCTGCAACGAGCTGGCCAAATCCGGCGTCGCGCCGCTTGTGATGGTGGACACGAGCCACGCCAATTCGAGCAAGAAGCCGGAAAACCAGCCGCTGGTGATGGCCGACATCGCCGGCCAGATTTCCGGCGGCGAGAACCGCATCATGGGCGTGATGATCGAGAGCAATCTCGTCGCCGGCCGCCAGGACGTGGTGGCGGGCAAGCCTCTCGTCTACGGCCAGAGCATCACGGACGGCTGCATCGACTGGGCGACCACGGCCACCGTGCTCGAGCAGCTCGCCGACGCGGTCGAGATCCGACGCAACACCCAGCGCGCAGGGCTGCGCGAGCGCTCGGCCTGACCGGCAATCGCGGGCGGGGCGAGCTGTCGCGCCCTGCCCGCCGTCGGCCACGGCTTAGCAGCCGCGGCAGATGCTCTTGATCTTCTTGTCGAGCGCCGCGTCTTCCTTGTTCACGGGATTGTTCGGATCGCTCAGGCTCTTCTCGCTGGGCACCTCGTCTGCACGCGGCTGACGATGACCAACCGGCGCGGGCAGCACGGTGCCGGACATGGCCCCGCCTGATCCTGATCCTGATCCGGATCCTGATCCCGTCCCCTTAGTGCCGCCGGTCTGTGCGACCGCGGTGCCACCGAGCAAGACCAGCAGCGACATCGTCACGACGATCTTTCTCATTTCGCTCCTCCATTCCTCAAACCGGCGTCTCTTCGCATCGCGGCACCTCAGGCCCCGGGCGGGTAGAGATGAACCTCGCCGCAATAATCCACGATACGATAGCGCGTTTCCGATGCCACATCACGCGCGTCCGGTGCGGTATTTTGGGCCGCCAACACGTAATTCGGGCCCACCGGCGATTTGCCGGCGCCGCCGGGAATATCGATGACATAGTCAGGCTGACATAGTCCGGATATCCGCCCGCGCAACTGCCGCATCAGCTCCTGCCCTTCCGCCAGCGTGGTGCGCAGATGCGCAGTACCCGGCGCGAGATCGCCGTGATGCAGGTAGTAGGGCTTGATTCGGCATTCGACGAAAGCTCGCATCAAATCCGACAAAGCCGCGATGGTGTCATTGACCCCGCGCAAGAGCACGGACTGGCTCACCAGGGGAATGCCGGCATCGACAAGCCGAGCGCAGGCCGCACGTGCCTGGCCGGTCAGTTCACGCGCATGGTTGGCATGCACGGCAACCCACGTGGTCGCGCCCTCGACCTTCAGCGCGGCGACCATCTCGCTACTGACGCGTGCCGGATCTGCCACTGGCACCCGCGTGTGAAGGCGGATGACCTTGACGTGATCGATCGCGGCGAGATCGGTCATGATCTCGCTCATCCGCCGCGGCGACAGCATCATGGGATCGCCGCCGGTCAGGATGACCTCCCAGATCTCGCTTTGCGACCGGACATAGTTGATCGCCGCGCGATACGCGTCGTCCGAGAGCGCGCTATCCTTGCCGGGACCGACCATCTCGCGGCGGAAGCAGAAGCGGCAATAGACCGCGCAGACGTGAACGAGCTTGAACAGGACGCGGTCGGGGTAGCGATGCACGATGCCTGGGACCGGCGAGTGTGGGTGATCGCCGATGGGATCGGCGTTCTCGCCCGGCTGCACCTCGAGCTCCGCGTCCGTCGGAACGAACTGGCGCGCTATGGGGTCGTCCGGATCGGACGTATCGATCAGCTCGACCAGCGCCGGCGTGATCGCGACCGCATAGCGCGCAGCAACGCGCTCGAGCGCAGGCAGCGCCGTGGCGGGCGCAAGGTGCTCGGCCACCAGTTCGGCCGGCTCGCGCAATGTCCGTGCAAGATTCGTCTTCGTCATGTCTCACTTAACGCTTCATCTGCAGGCGGCGTCCAGACCACCTGATCAATTCGCGATGCACCGCTCGCCAGCATCACCAGCCGATCGAAGCCGAGCGCGACGCCGCTGGCCTCCGGCATTGCGGCGACCGCGGCCAGAAAGTCCTCATCCAGCGGATAGGCCTCGCCGTAGCGGCGCTGCTTCTCCGCCATCGACTCGGTGAAGCGCCGGCGCTGCTCGTCGGCATCGGTCAGTTCGCCGAACCCGTTGGCGAGCTCGACGCCGCAGGCATAGACCTCGAAACGCTCCGCGACCCGCACGTCGCCGGCCTTCACCCGCGCCAGCGCCGCCTCTGGAGATGGGTATTCGAACAGAATGGTCAAACGACCCTGCCCCAAATGCGGCTCGACATGCTCGACCAGGACCTTGCTGAATATGTCCGACCAGGTGTCGTCCCCGGCGACGCGGACCTTGCCGGCTACGACGCGGGCAAGCGCCTCACGGTCGCCTTCGTCACCCAGGATCGTCGCCAGCAGGTCGATCCCGGCGAACCGCTCGAAGGCACCGGCGACCGTCAAAAGCTCCGGTTCGGCGAAGGGGTCGCAGGTCCGGCCCCGGAACGAGAACGTCCCGATCCCGGTCGCCTGCGCGGCGCGGGCGATGACGACGACGGTGTCGGCCATGATGGCATCATACGGCGCGCCCGCCCGGTACCACTCCAGCATGGTGAATTCGGGCAGATGCAGGTCGCCACGCTCGCGGTCGCGGAACACCCGGGCGAGCTCGAAAATCCGCTCTTCGCCCGCCGCCAGCAGCTTCTTGCAGGCGAATTCCGGCGAGGTCCGCAGGTAGCGGCTGGCATGACTGCCGTCGGGCCGCAGGATCTCGGTTCGGGGGGCGTGCAGATGGGTCTCATTGCCCGGAGAGACCTGGAGGACAGAGGTTTCGACCTCGACGAAGCCCTGCTCGGCGAAAAAGCCCCGTATTGCTCCGGTCACGGCCCCCCCTCGCCTGGAGGAAAGGCCTCCGGTCGAGGTGCCGCCCGGGCGACCAGAACGGCGAGATCGGCTTGTCCCCAGCCATTAACCGACCGCTCCCACCTTGAGCAAAAAGCTGGCATCGAACCGCAAAATCAGTATGTTGCGGCCCGAAACGGGCGCCGAGGTCCGATTTGAGGCCCCCAGTCCCCCATCCATTTGACCACGTCCTGGCCGGTGCCGGGCCAAGCAAGCAGGAAATATAACTTTGAGAGTCATCGCCAGTTCTATTCGCAAAGGCAACGTGATCGAGCAAGACGGCAAGCTCTATGTCGTCGTCAGCGCCGAGAACATCCATCCCGGCAAGGGCACCCCGGTCAGCCAGATCGAAATGCGCCGAATCTCGGACGGGGTAAAGATCTCCGAGCGGTACAAGACCACCGACCAGGTCGAGAAGGCCACGATCGAAGAGCGCAACTATACCTTCCTGTATGAAGATGGCGACGGCTTCCACTTCATGAACCCGGAAACCTACGACCAGGTCCAGGTCTCCAAGGACGTCGTCGGCGACGCGGCCGCGTATCTCCAGGAGAGCATGACGGTCAAGCTGTCCATGCACGACACCAACCCGGTGTCGATCGCGCTGCCGCAGCGCGTGACGCTGGAAGTGGTCGAGACCGAACCGGTGACCAAGGGCCAGACCGCTTCCTCCTCCTACAAGCCCGCGGTGCTTTCCAATGGCCTGCGTACCACCGTGCCGCCGCACATCTCGGTCGGCACCCGCATCGTCGTGATGACCGAAGACGGCTCCTACTCCGAGCGCGCCAAGGACTAAGCGAGAGTTCAAGGATAGGAACAGGTGCCGCCGGGGAGCGAGACAGTGGTTGGAAAGGGGTTCCGCTTCGTCTCGCTTCTTCTGGCGTCGCTCTCGCTCCTCACCACCACGCCGCTCGCTGCGGATGAAATCCGCAGCCCCTCGCTCACGGCCCTGCGCGTCGATTGGCGCGCAGCACTTGACCAGCTCCGCACCGAAATCAACAGCCGTCCCCAGATCGCGGGCGACTTCATCTTCGCACCCCGCCGCTCGGTGCCGCGCCACGATCCGCGCGCGATGCCGGCGCTGGTGCAGCTCAACGCCATCTCCTCGCAGTTCTTCACCGGCATCGCCCGCAGCTCCGTGCCCGTGCTGCTGCCATTCGACGCCGCGGCGTACCTCGAGGCACAGCGCAACGGCGCGCCGACGCTGTCGCGCTACCAGGCCGACTTCAATCCCGTCGACGTGTTCGACGCCGGTCCCGCCGGCTACAGCGCGACCTTCTCGTTCGAGCCGGGGGCCGGCGACGGCATGCCGAGCCGCGTGTTCGCCAGGCCGGTCGAGGTGCAGATCACCGGCTCGGCCCTCGTGTACGACATCGCCGATCCCACCGGCGGCAAAGGTGAGCAGGTTAAGCCGCTCACAACGCTCTATCCGGACCTGCGCCGATTCATCCGGGAAGGCTATGTGCGCTACGCCTTCACCCGTTTCGGCGTCGCCTATGTGGTGTCGATCCAGTGTCTCGACAGCGTCGCCAAGCCGCGGCGGCTCGCCTGCAAGGAAGCCTATCCGGTTGCCGAGCGTTTCCTGAAGGCCCTGCGGATCGCGGGCGGCCAGCGCATGCGGCCGCTGATGGACATCGCCTCCAACATCATGGATCGTCCCTCGGAGCATTCGCCCGATTTCAACTACCGGCCGAGCGGCGACATCATCCCGAATACCGGCTACCGCAAGCAAGGCGGCCGTCCCGACGCGATGGCCTATGCGCAGATCCGCTTTCCCCTCGAAAAGGCGCCTGCATTCGTCCACTCACAGTCCTACGGCAAGCGCGACAAGAGCGATGGCCCGACCACCTATCCCTGGCGCGACAATTTCTGCGAGTCGCGCAGCTTCCAAGTCTGGCAGTGCGCAAGCGGTTACGGCCACCAGGGCGAAGACATTCGCGCTGCGGACTGCCCGCCGCCCGGCGAAGGCCGCGAACCCTGCGATCCCAAGCACCGCGGTGTCGTTGCCGTCCGCGACGCCATGGTGATCCGCAATACCAGGGACCAGGCCGCGACGCTCGAGGTCAACAGCCGCACCGAGCATATCCGCTTCCGCTACATGCACATGAACCCGCAGGCGTTGAACGCAGACGGCGTGCTCAACGGCCGCATCGTTACCGAAGGCGAGAAGATCGGCGTGGTCTCGAACTATCTCGACCATCCTGCCGGCACGTCGATGCACCTGCATTTCGACGTCCAGGTGTTCACCCGCGACGGCTGGATCTGGGTGAGCCCCTACGTCACGCTGGTGTCGGCCTATGAGCGCCTGATCGGCGGCCGCGGCCGCGAGGTGGGTCCGGAGATCGCGGTCACGGCGCAGCCGGTGGCGCATGCGGCGCCGGAGGACGTGATCAAGCCGGACCTGCGCGAAGGGGCGAGCAGCGAGGAGAATTGAGCGGCCGGGCGCTCACGCGGTCATGTAGAATCCGGCCGCGATTGGTCCCGCGTGTCGCTCCGCTCACCCGGGCTACGCCCTCGCTACCAGCTACTCCAGATACGTCGTGAGCTGCGCGCCCTCGTCCGCAACGAACACCGCGATCAATTCCGCGGGGTCCGTCGCGCTGGCATTGGCCGAGACCAGGTGCGTTGCTCCCGGCGGCTCGAAGAAGGACTGGCCGACCCCGAACGTCTCGACCGGACCGCCGCCGAGCTGGGAGCGGATCTCGCCCTTGGTGATGTAGGCGGTGACCGAGCCGGCATGGCGATGTGGCCGCGAAAATCCGCCGGGACCATAGAAGACGCGCACGATGGTCACGCGCTTGCCGGGCACGTTGGGCAGCGGATAGGACGCGATCGGCTCGACCTTGTCGAGTGGCGAGCTCTCGGCAGCGGTGGCGCAGAGCGGTGCCAGCGCGCCGGACACGCTGTCCATCGCCACCGGCAGCACCCTTCCGATCGCAAGCGCACAGGCAAGCCCGCCGACGACGGCCAGCGCCATCGAGCGCGATGGCACTGGACGCTGCGTGGTGGCCACACTCATTGCTGTCATGACAACCTCCCCTCGTTGCAATCAGGAAGCCGCGGCGTTCGCTGCCGCGGGCCGCGCCGCAGGCGTCCAGCGATACGCCGCGCCAAAGCGGTTCCAAACATTGATCGAGGCGACCGCCGAGGTCAGGTACATCAGCTCCGTCTCGGAGAATTCACGGGACGCTTCGGCATAAACCTCCTCGCTGACGCCGTCGGGCAGGAAGGTCAGCGCCTCAGCCCAGGCCAGCGCCGCGCGCTCGCGGGCGGAAAAGACCGGCGCCTCGCGCCAGACCGCGACCAGGTTGAGCTTGTCCACGGGAACGCCGATGCGTTCCGAGAAGAGGATGTGATGCTGCAGGCAGAAGGCGCAGCCATTGATCTGCGAAGCCCGCAGCTTGACGAGTTCGAGAAGCTGCTTGTCGAGGCCGGCCTTGGCCGCAACCTGTCCCAGCGCCAGTACCAGATCATACGCATCGGGCGCGATCTTCTTGAAATCTTCGTATTCGCTGCGGGCGTGAGACATTGCCGTTCACCTCGTGTTATTGTAAGAGCACTTATACTGTATAAGAGCTCTTACATGGCACGCAAGTCCGCTGACATCACAAGATCGAAAGCCCCAGGCAAGGCGCCGGCGCATGCCGACAACGGCGCCGTTCGCGTGCCCGCGCCCGGCGAAGGCAAGCGCGGCGAGCAAGGCTATCTCGGATACCTCCTGCGCCAGGCCCATGCCGCGGTCCGGCTGACGATGGAGCGAACGCTCGCCGACCTCGGCGTGACGTCACCGCAATTCGCGGTGCTGACCATGCTCAATGCCTATCCGGGCCTGTCCGGTGCCGACGTCGCCCGCCTCACCTTCCTTACCCCCCAGACCGTTGGCGTGATTATCCGCAACCTCGAACGCGATGGTGCAATCGAGATGACGCCTCATCCGGTCCATGGCCGCATCCAGCAATGGACGCTGACGCCGCGGGGCACGACGCTGCTGAAAGCGTGCCGGGAACGCGTGATCGCATTGGAGAAGCGCCTCGCCCGAGGCCTGGACGCGAAGGCGGAGGCCACGATCCGGCGCTGGCTCGCCGGCATCGCGGCTGAGTTGCAGGACGATTAGCAATGCGACACTTTGTTCCGGGGAAACGCGGGGTCGAGGGCCTATTCCTCGCGTTCCAGGAACCGACTCACAGGGACCATGTTTCCCGCTAGAATGGCTGCATGAAACAAGCTGATTCCTCGGCCCATCTCACCCGCCGCGCCCTGCTCCAATCGACGCTCGGTGCGGCCGCTCTCCTCGCATTCCCGGCGCACGTCCTCGCGTCGCCTCCGGGCTTCGACGAATGGCGCGAGGGTTTTCGCGCACGCGCAATGGCCAAGGGTATTTCAGCGGCGACCTGGCAGCGCGCGATGGCGCGGGTCGAACCGGACATGAGCGTGTTCAAGCAGATGCGCAACCAGCCGGAATTCCACGAGCAGGTCTGGCAGTACATCAACCGCCGCGTCTCGGACTGGCGCATCATCAACGGCAAGATCGCGCTGAAGAACAACGAGGCGCTGTTCGCGCGCATCGAGCGTGATTTCGGCGTCGAGCGCGGCACGCTGCTGGCGCTGTGGGGCGTAGAGTCCGCCTACGGCGATCCGCTGGTACAGCAGAACCACATGACGCCGGTGTTTCCCTCGCTGGCCGCGCTCGCCTGGAACGAGCCGCGCCGCAAGGCCTATTGGGAGACCGAGTTGATCAACGCGCTGCGCATCGTCGACAAGGGCTGGAGCACGCCGGAGGAGATGCGGGGATCCTGGGCCGGCGCGATGGGGCATTCGCAATGGATGCCGGAGGTCTGGCTCAATGTCGGCATCGATTATGACGGCGACGGCAAAGTATCGCCGTTCGGCAAGCCCGACGATGCGCTGGGCTCGACAGCAAAATATCTCGTCAACCGCGGTAAGTGGCGCCGCGGCGAGCATTGGGGCTACGAGGTGCGCGCGTCCGGCGACATGAGTGGCAACCGGACATATGCGGCATGGCAGGCGGCCGGCGTCACCCGCGCCGACGGCCAGCCGTTTCCGCAGCCGAACGCGTCGGCGCAGATGTGGACACCTGTCGCGGGCGGACCGACGTTCCTGCTGGGGCCGAATTTCTACTCGGTGAAGAGCTACAATCCCTCGATGAATTATGCGCTGGCGATCTGCCATCTTGGCGACCGCTGCCTCGGTGCGCCGCCGTTCATCCAGCCATTCCCGGGCTCCGAGCGCGTGCTCACGCTCGCCGAGATGCAGGAGATGCAGACGCGGTTGACAAAAGCCGGCTTCGACACCGGCGGCACCGACGGCCGCGTCGGCAACGACACCATGAAGGCAATCAAGGATTTTCAGCAGCGCGCAGGAATTGCACCCGCGGATGGGTATGGCGGGTTGAAGGTGCTGGCGAAGCTGCGGCAGGGGTCGTAGAGCCGGCTGTTTCACTTCGTCATTCCGGGCTCGCGCTTCGCGCGCCCCGGAATGACGACTCTGAGCGTTCAGTGCCTATACTGCGGCTCCTCCGCATCGAGCTGGCGGCGGATGGCTGCGAGATGCAGACGCGCGGATTCGGAATCGCCCTCGCGCATCTGCCGGTAGGTTTCGGCGGCAATCGCGGCATCAACGGGCAGCACTTTCCGTCCCGTCGACATCGCCAGCACCTGCACCTCGGCGGCACGTTCGAGGTAGTAGAGATCGTCCCAGGCCTCCGCGATGGTCGGGGCCAACACCATCACGCCGTGATGCTTCATGAAGACGATGTCGGCATCACCCACAGCCGATGCGATCCGGGCGCCTTCGCGGTTGTCCAGCGCGAGGCCGTTGTAATCGCGGTCCACCGCCGTGCGGCCGTAAAATTTCAGGGCGGTCTGGCCGGCCCAGATCAAGGGATCGCCCTCCGTCATCGACAGCGCGGTGGCGTAGGGCATGTGGGTATGGAAGGCGACCTTCGCACGCGGCAGGCGCTTGTGCATCTCGGCGTGGATGTAGAACGCGGTCGCCTCGGGCACGCCCTCGCCGTCGAGCACATTGCCGTGGAAATCGCAGATCAGGAGTTTTGACGCGGTCAGCTCGCGGAAGGCGTAGCCATAGGGATTGACCAGGAAGAGATCGTCATGGCCGGGCACCACGGCCGAGAAGTGGTTGCAGATGCCCTCCTCGAAACCGTTGCGCGCGGCCATGCGGAAACAGGCGGCGAGGTCCTCGCGCGCCGTGCGGATCGCATCGGTCGCGAGGTCCGGCCGGTTCGAGCGGAACGGCGCCGGTGTGGACGACGAAGAGTGAAGGCCGTGCGCCATGGCGAAGGAAACCTCTGTCGGTCGGAAGCTCCCGGCGTTGTACAGGGGCTGCGCCTACGCGTCAGCCCCTGCGGGCGCCACCCTGCCCTTCGCGCCTTGCGCGGCGGCCTATTGCCGTCGCGGCGCGCCGCCCGCATTGATGCCGCCGTCGATGACGAGCTCGCTGCCGGTGACGTAGCGCGAGGCATCGGAGGCCAGATACAGCACGCCAGAGGCAATCTCCGCAGCCTGGCCGGCGCGGCCGAGCGGTGCGACAAGCCGGGCGCGTTCCTCGGGATCGATCGGTGCGTTCTGGCCAGCGCCAGTCGCACCGGTCGGGATCTTGCCCCAGATCGGTGTGTCGATGATGCCGGGGTGCACGGAGTTGACGCGGATGCCGTCGCCGGCTGCGGCGCATTCCATCGCGATCGATTTGGCGAACAGCCGCACGCCGCCCTTGGTCGCCGAATAGCCGGAAAGCCCCGGCGCACCGCGCAGGCCCGCGAGCGAGGACATCATGACGATCGAACCGCCGCCGGTCTTGCGCATCAAGGGCAGGCAATGCTTCACCGAGAGGAAGACGCCGTCGAGATTGATCGCGTTCTGCTTGCGCCAGTCATCCAGCGTCATGTCGACGATCGATGGCACGGAAATGCCGATGCCGGCGTTGGAGACCATAATGTCGAGCCGGCCATAGCGCTTTGCGATTTCGGCGACGATCTCGATCCAGCGCTCCTCGCTGGTGACGTCCTGTTCCAGGAAGATTGCCTTGCCGCCGGCCTTGGTGACGCGCTTGGCGAGCTCGGGACCTCGCAGTTCATCGATGTCGGTCGCAATGACGGTCGCGCCCTCGCGCGCGAACAGCTCGACGATCGCCTCGCCAATGCCCGAGGCACCGCCCGTTACCAGCGCGACCTTGCCTTCAACCTGCCCTGCCATGTTCACTCCCTCTTTTTTCTTGTTTGAGCGATCTATTTTTTGCGCACGATCTTGTCGGAAAACCGCTTCGCACTTTGCGCTAGCGCGGCCCTTCGGGTCCGGATCATGCGCTATCTAATCACGGATGGCCCCTGGTCCGGTAGCGCAACGTCGATCACGCGGAATTGCACGCGTTCGGCGCCCTGGTAGCGATCGACCGACAATGAACCGGCGACATGCAGTTGCTGGCCACGATTGGCGAGGAGTGCATTGCCGAGCTTCTGGCCGACCGATCGGAACGCGATGCCATTGACGATCGCGCCGTCGCCGGACTTGAAGCGCAGCCGCAGGTGCGCCTGGCCGACCTCGTCGGCATAGACGAGCTGATGCGCCGGCAGCGCCAGCACCGGCTCCGGATTGCCGCTGCCGAAGGGACCGGCGCGGTTGAGCGTATTTGCAAGCTCCGTCGTCACTGCGCGTGCGGAGATCGCCCCGTCGATAGAGAGTTCGTTGACGTGACGTGCCTCGGCGACATCGCGCGCCAGCGCATTTTCGAGATAGGCGCGGAATTCGGCGAGCTTCTCTTTGCGCAGCGTCACGCCCGCGGCCATCGCGTGGCCGCCACCTTTCAGCAAGATGCCGTCCGCCACCGCCTGCCGCACCGCCTTGCCGAGATCGACGCCGGCGATTGAACGGCCCGAGCCGGTGCCGATGCCGCCGGGCTCGAGCGCAATGGCGAAGGCGGGGCGCGAAAATTTCTCCTTCAGGCGGGACGCGACGAGGCCGACCACACCGGGATGCCATCCTTCGGAGGCCGTGACGATTACGCCGAGCTTGTCCTCGAGCCCGATCGAGGCCAGCGCCTCGGCTTCGGCCTGCGCTTCCGCCGCCTGCTCGATGATACGGCGCTCGCTGTTGAGACGATCGAGCTCCGCGGCGATCCGCGCCGCCTCGACGCTGTCGCCTTCGAGCAGCAGCCTTACGCCGAGATCGGCGCGGCCGATGCGGCCGCCGGCATTGACGCGCGGCCCCAGCATGAAGCCGAGATGCCAGGCTTCCGGCGGGCCGTTGAGCCGCGCCACGTCCATCAGCGCGGTATGGCCGACATGGTCGCGCCGGCGCATCGCGATCAGCCCCTTGGCGACGAAGGCGCGATTGAGACCGATCAGCGGTGCGACATCCGCAACCGTGCCGAGCGCGACGTGATGCAACATGCCGAGCAGATCGGGCTCGGGCATCTCAGCGTTCCAAAAGCCGCGCTGGCGCAATTCACGATTGACCGCGACCAGCGTGACCAGCACGAGGCCGACAGCGGCGAGATGGCCGAGCCCTGAGAGATCGTCGAGCCGGTTCGGATTGACCAGTGCATCAACCTCCGGCAGCTCCGCGCCGGCCTGATGATGGTCGATCACGACGACGGACATGCCGAGCCGTTTCGCCTCGGCGAGCGGCTCGATGCTTGTGGTGCCGCAATCGACGGTGACGAGCAGCGTGGCACCCTTTGCCGCCAGCCCGCGAACTGCTTCGACGTTGGGGCCGTAGCCCTCAAAAATCCGGTCGGGAATGTGGATCAGCGGATCGAGCCCACAATGGCGCAAGTGCCAGGCGAGCAGCGCCGCGGAGGTCGCGCCGTCAACGTCGTAGTCGCCGAAAATCGCGACCTTCTCGCCCTTCTCCGCCGCATTCGCGATCCGTTTTGCGGCGGCTTCCATCTCCGTCACCGTGAACGGGTCCGGCAGGAGTTTTCGGATGGTCGGATCGAGGAAGTCGACGACTGCGTCGATGTCGACGCCACGGCCAGCCAGCACCCGCGCCAGCAGCTCCGGCAATTGGTGCCGCTGCACAATGGCGAGCGCCTTGGCCGCCCCGCGCGCATCCAGCCGGTCGCGCCAGAGCTTGTCGGTGAGCGAGCGCGCCACGCCCAGGAACGCCTGGGGCACTTCGACGGGCAAGACGGTGGCGGGCGGCGGCATGCGGCGAGACTGGTTTGAGGAACCCCGGGGGCCGGGCACAGCGCGTTGCGGCGATCGGCACGGCAATGACGATTGACCCGGAATCCCCTGGAGTTTGCAACGTCCGCGCTGCACAAAGCAGTGGATTGCCGCTCCGCTGGCTACCATTTAGGCATTCCGCATAGCAGCGAATCAAACGGGCGTTGGGCGGAACCCTCGCGACCACACGCGTGCGCTGGTCGCCTTTCATGCGACCCCGGACTACGAGACCTATCGGGCCTCGGCTGGTACGGCGTGATTGTCTGCCGGGCGTGAGGCTCTGAAACAAAATCCGCAAAACAACCCCATGCAAAGTAGCCGGAGGTTTGTTTTCGCTGGTGTTTTGCGTCCAGCCAAATCGTTTGACTCGTCGGGCAAAACACCGGCAATCTGCAATGATTGCGTAATATGTCGGCCTGGCAATTTACTTGTGCCCGATGGCAGGCGGTAAAGCGTTCACGGAGCACGTAAATATCAGCTCCGCGAGAGATCGCCGAAGACCTCGACTAGCCGGAATCGCTCGCACATGAGCATCATGTCCTCGCTGAATCGTCCGAGCCGGCCGAAATAGGTCCGATGGGCGTCACGCCAATAGGCCAAGCTTCGATCGCCCTCTCCTTCGTCAAACGCAAAGTCGGCCCCAACTTCATTGAAACGCCGATATGTCACCTCGGTGGTTTCGATGACACAGCGTGGCTCTCCACGTCCGTCGAGCACGACCCAGCGCTCACCGGACGTAGAGGTGTTTGGCTCATCTTCCGTGCTGCAAGTCGCGGTCTTGTCGCCCTTGATGGCGAGCTCAAGTAGTTCATCCGCGAGCGCGGGGCTGTCGCCGAAGGCGAACGTTCGGAGGTGTTGATACCGTTCGGGGACCGGTTCGCTCATGGTCTTTCAAGCTCTCACGTCACCTCGCAGCTCCGCGATAGCTGCATCGACTTAGGTACAGGGAACGTTGTCGAAGTTTGCAATTTCGCGCAAGAGCCCCAGCCCGTCGGCGCCCCCTCACCCATGTCGCGCGTAAGCTCACGCGAAATGCGACCGCATCAGCGGCCTCGATCCCCGCTGCTACTCGGCCCCGAACGGGATCGATGCGCAGGCACGGTAGGTCCAGAGCCCGAAATTGCCGCCAAGACCTGCGCGCTCGGCGCCGAGCGCAAGCTGTCCACCGTTGGATAACTGCGCCGTGATACCGCCGACGGCGCGCGCCGACCAGCAGTAACGGCGCTGCCGGTCCAACCTTGCTCGCCCGAGACCATACGCGCATTTTGCCGACTTTTCTTGCGGCGAGCAGGCGAGCGTTCAAGGCACAACGGAACGATCCCTTACCAATTGTTGTCGCGTCACGACGAAATGTCTTGAGCATTTTCCGGTTTCGGGCAAGAGCCTGCCCCATTGCTGCTGTAAAACGCGGCTCGCATCGGAAGTGCGTGAGCACCACTCGGCTTTGGTCATCTCACGCTCGTAAAATGCCGAGGAGACATACCATGAAGATCGTCGTGATCGGCGGGACCGGATTGATCGGATCCAAGCTCGTGGCGAAGCTCACGCAATCCGGCCACGAGGCCATGGCAGCCTCGCCAAAATCAGGCGTGAACGCCGTAACCGGAGAAGGCCTTGCCGCAGCGCTGGCGGGCGCGGATATTGTCGTCGACGTTGCCAACGCGCCGTCCTGGGAGCCCGCCGCAGTGCTCGACTTCTTCCAGCGTTCGAGCACAAATCTCGTCGCGACAGAGGGCGCAGCGGGCGTGAAGCATCATGTGGCGCTGTCGATCGTGGGGACCGAACGGTCGCCCGACAACGCCTATTTTCGTGCCAAGCTCGCTCAGGAGACCATCATCAAATCCTCTTCGGTCCCCTATTCGATCGTGCGCGCCACCCAGTTCTTCGAATTCCTCGGTGCCATCGCTGAAACGGGTGCGATCGGGGGAAAGATCGTTGTTCCGTCGGCGCTGTTTCAGCCGATCGCAGCCGACGACGTGGTTGATCGCCTCGCGGAGGTCGCAACGGGTCAGCCGCTCAACGGCACGATCGATATCGCAGGGCCTGAGAAAGCTCCGTTCAATGAGTTCATCGCACGCCGCCTGAAGGCGTCCGGCGACACGCGTACGGTGGTCGGAGACCCATCGGCGCCGTATTACGGCGGCCCCATCGACGACACATCGCTGAACCCGCTCGGCGAGGCGCGGCTCGGGAAGACGTCGCTCGCAGCATGGCTCGCGAGGCTCTGAGGGCCCGTCAGTCCCGCAATCACGACAACCACGGCGATGAAGGGAATCCCATGCGCAGATTGCTGATCGCAACGGCGGTTTATGCCGCATCTTTCCTGACGGCCCATGCAGCCGAGACGGCAGCACCATTGGCCAAGGTGACGGTCGTGTTCGACCAGGCGCTGCCGAACGCCCCGGGCAAGAGCATGAAGGGCGTGCTGGTCGAGTATGGTCCCGGAGGCTCCTCACCGGCCCACATCCACGCGCCCTCCGCCTTCATATACGCCACGGTCCTGGAAGGAGCGATCCGCAGTCAGGTCAATGACGGTCCCGCCAAGGTCTTTCACAAGGGAGAGAACTTCTTTGAAAAGCCCGGCGACCGCCATGCCGTCAGCGCCAATGCCAGCGATACCGAGCCTGCGAAGCTGCTTGCCGTCTTCGTCGTGGATACAGCAGATAAAGAGCTGACCACGCCCATCGTGAAGTAACGCCGGATCGACGGGGGCAGCGCTGCATCAAGGCCTCACGTCATCCCGAGCCCTCCACGAACGCGACCGGCGTACCTTTCGAGACGCTGCCTGCAACGCGCTCGGCATCCCAATTGGTGAGACGCACGCAGCCGTGCGACTGCGCTTTGGAGATCTTGTCCGGCGAAGGCGTGCCGTGAATGCCGTAGCCTTCGGCGGAGAGGTTGATCCAGACGTTGCCAACCGGATTGTTAGGACCCGGCTTGATCGTGAAAGGCTTGCGCGCATGGACGCCCTTGAAGTGATAAGCGGGATTGTAGCGATAGGTCGGATTCCGGCTGATCTCCGTGACCTTCAGCGTGCCCGAGGGCGACGGCTTCTCTTCGCTTCCCACGGTCGCCGGATAAAATCCGATCAGTGAATTCGATTTGTCGAACAGCTTCACCGTCTGCCGACGCTTGTCGACTTCGACCCTGTCGGCCTGTGCGGGCGCACCGCCGCCGGCGATATCGACCACGACGATGGTGTCGCCAGCGCGATCGAACTGGTGGCCCGGGTTGAGCGCCGCCAGCAGCTGCTCGCTCATATGAAACTTCTCGGCCAATGCTTCGCGCGGGCTGGTGTAGCCAAGCTTCGGGATGTTCTTCATGTCCTCCATCTTTGACGGAAGCATGCGCAGGAACGGACCAGCGACGTCCTTGTCGGTGATGGTGTATCTCGCCGTCAGTGGCCGGTCGTCCGCCTGCAGTGCCTTCCAGACGTCCTCCGTCAATTCGTCCGAGCTCGGCAGCTGCCGCGCTTCCGCATAGGCGCGCAGCGCCTTCCTGGCGTTCTCTCCGAACTTGCCGTCGATCTCGCCAGGCGAGAAATGTGCTCTATCCAGCAGAACTTGCAGGCGCACCCCAGCCGGAGTCGGCTTCTCGTTCGAGAGGGTCTTCTTCGATGGCTGGGCGGAATCGATCGCGGCCGCGTCCATCCCGGCTGCGAACGCCTGCACGGCCGCCAGGGCGAAGGCCAAGGCCAACGTCAGGACCAGGCAAATGCTGGTGAACTGCCGGGCCCGATCAACGGGCCAGGCGGTCTTCACCGCCACTCGCAGCGGATCCTCGTCGACCATATTCCGGCTCCGACGTGGAGAGACGTTCGTCGAGATGGCAACTCGCCTCGACGGCGGAAGTTTCCAGTTTTTCCCAGAGCGGCCAAGGCTACCGCGCGTAAGGGGATAGCGGTCGAGCATGCACGCCCACCATCTCAAACAGTCAGGGGAGACAATTGCGATGCAGATGGCGTGATGAGCTGCCAGATCAGGTCGGGGCGGCGCACGCGCCCGCCCGAGCCAATCGGGCGCCCTATCCGCCGGGCTTGGCAAAGGCGCGGTCTTCATCTCCGGCCGGAAGCAACCGTTGAGCTAGATCAACCTTCGCTTCCTGCCCTCACGGCAGCCTCGACGCATTCCCGCAGGGGACGGCGCATGAATCTGCTGCTCAAGGAAATTCGGCATACCCCGTTGCTCTGGCTCCTGGTCTTCGTGCCGGTGGTGATCGCTCTCGCGCGGATCATGCCGGACGCCCACACGCTGCTGTTCGTGCTGGCCGTGATTGCCATCATTCCCCTAGCTAGCCTGCTCAGCCATGCGACGGAGGCCATCGCCGAGAAGACGGGGGATGCGATTGGCGGGCTGTTGAATGCCACGCTCGGCAATTTGACCGAGCTCATCATCGCGATCGCGGCCCTGCAGGCCGGTCAATATATGCTGGTGAAGGCCTCCATTGCGGGCGCCATCGTGACCAACTCGCTGTTCATGTTGGGCGCATCCTTGCTCCTGGGCGGGCTGAGATACTCCACACAGGAGTACAACCGTGCCGGCGGCAGGCTCTATTCCGCCTTGCTGCTGATGGCGACGATCGCCCTGCTCTCGCCCTCCGCCATCGCCGACCTCGACTTCCCCGGAGAGGAGACCGCGGTGCAACGATTGAGCTTCGCCCTGGCGATCCTGTTGATTGCGGCCTACGGTCTCAGCCTGCTGTTCTCGCTGAAGACGCACAAGGAGTTGTTCGCCAGCGCCGATCATGGCGAAACGGCCGGGCCGGTGCTGCCGATCGGGGTTGCCATTCCGACCCTGCTGCTCGTGACCGTGCTCGTTGCGATCGTGAGCGAGATCTTCGTGGAATCGGTGCAGAAGGCCGCCGAAACGCTCGGCATGAGCCCCGCCTTCGTCGGCTTCATCGTCGTGGCGCTGGTTGGCGCAGCGGCCGAAATGGCGGTGGCATTCTCCGCGGCACGTCGCAACCGGCTCGACCTCAGCGTAAGTATCGCGCTCGGAAGCGCGTCTCAGATCGCGCTGTTCGTTGCACCGGTCCTCGTGCTGCTAAGCTATTTGGTCGGACCGCACCCCATGGATCTTCAGTTCTGGCCCGGCGCGGTGACCATGGTGATGATTGCGACCGTGGTGACAAGCTTCGTCACCAATAGCGGACGATCGGCCTGGTTCATCGGCGCTCTCCTGCTTTTCATCTATGCGATTTTCGCGATGACCCTCTACATGATCCCGCCGGGTTCGCATGGTCCGGTCTAGGTGCCGCCACTTCGATACGTCAGCGATGTTGGCGTTGTTCGGAAACACTCCAGCGAACCTTGATCTAGCGCAACGGCCGCGCTGATGGTTATCCGATGTACGAACCAGGTGCCCTCGAGAACGATGGCGGTAACTCCGATGCCAGATCCTACAGAGATCATCAGCGCCGCTATTCGGTCAGCTTTTGTCAACTACCCACGGGAAGACGATCCCGATTGGAGAAGCCCCAGCTGGATCAAACCCGACGAATGCTCGCACCTCACCGCGGTGATCCTTCGGGCGCTCGAGGCCGAGGGCCTCAAGATCGTCGCGAAACGCGATGAATGAGACGCAACAGCATGCGTCGTCCCGGTCACTTTGGCAGCCGCAAAGCTGACGAAGCAATCGAGCGCAGGCAACCGCCGCAAGCGTGCACGGCCAGCAACCGATCCTTAGAGATCAATCACATATACCAAGGCCAGGACGAACGCGATAATTCCAAGAAAGAATGCGAGTCCCGTCCACCGCTCGAATGCTCTGGAGTGCGTCGAGCGTGTTGGCTCGTTGTGAGGTTCGAAAAGCACCGAGGCCTCCTGCTGTAGCGCGGCTTGAGTGACGCATGCCTCCCCGATGGCGGCGTGCCCTTGACGTAAATCAACACGGCCCCATCCAGACCAACGAGTTTTATCTGCATCGGGCCTACTACGGGAATGGCCCCTGGTACGGCTACAACGGATGGCCGGACTATAAGGCGCGCGCCGGAATCGTCTGCGCCCCAGGCTCCACCTTCAAGGGCGAAGACGGCCTGATGCACGTCTGTCGGTAAGATTCAGCACGATGCCACGGGGCGGCTCAAGCGCCGCCCCTGTCGACGCGGCGGGCGGTCATCTCTGCCGCGAGCAGCAGCGCGGCGCGGCTCGCACCGATCGACGCGACACCCTGTCCTGCGATGTCGTAGGCGGTGCCGTGCGCGGGCGTGCAGATCGGGAACGGAAAGCCGCCGAGCAATGTCACGCCGCGGTCGAAGCCCATCAGCTTCATCGCGATCTGGCCCTGGTCGTGATACATCGTCAGCACCGCATCGAAGGCGCCGCTCTTGGCGCGCAGGAATACGGTATCGGCGGGAAACGGCCCCTCGGCCGCGATGCCCTCGCGCTGGCCGGCCGCGACCACAGGCGCAATGACGTCGATCTCCTCGCGGCCGAAATTGCCGCCGTCACCGGCATGCGGATTGAGACCCGCGACCGCAATACGCGGGCGGACGAAGCCGGCGTTGCGCATGCAGGCATCAGTCAGCTTCAGCGCGCGGTGGATGCGTTCGCTGGACAGCTTTGCAGCGACATCCCTGAGCGGAATGTGCGAGGTGACGCGCGCATTCCAGAGCTCGCCAAGCACGTTGAATTCGCTCGCCGCGGTCTTGAGACCGACCATCTCGGCCGAAAACGCGATCTCGTCGTCATACTCGGCGCGGGCGAGCCGCATCGCCTGCTTGTTGAAGGGGGTGAAACAGACGGCGTCGACGCGGCCATCGCGGCCGAGTTCGAGCGCGTGCCGGTAATTCGCCAGCGCGAAGCGTCCGCCGGCGAGGCTCGCTATTCCCCGCTCGACATCGGCAGGATCGAGATGGCCGAGATCGACAAAGAGCGCATCTCCATCGGCGGCCCGGAGGTCAGCGCCCTGCTCCACCATCCGCAGCTCCGGCTTGACGCCAGCAATCCGCGCGCCCTCGTCGAAGACGCGGTGGTCGCCGATCACGACGAGCCGGCTGCGGGCACGGATATCGTCCTGCGCCGCGAGCTTCGCGGTCAGCTCCGGGCTGATGCCGGCGGGATCTCCCATCGCCAGCGCAATCAGCGGCTTTGCGGTCATATGATCGCCTTCTCCTGGGCTGTCGTCTCACCGGTGGGCGGCGCCGGCTTGCGCAGCAAGCGCGCGAGCTGCAACGCGAGCGGAAGCAGCAACAGCGCGATGCCGGCCACGATCAGGCACGTCACCAGCTTGTTCGCAAAGAAGATGCCGAGCGATCCCTTCGACATCAGCATCGACTGCCGGAACGCGTCCTCGGCCTTGTCGCCGATGACGATCGCGAGCACGAGCGGCGCCAGCGGATAGAACAGCTTCTTGAAGAGATAGCCGACGATCCCGAAGCCGAGCATCATGACCACGTCTAGATAGGAGTTCGACACCGAATAGGCGCCGACGACGCAGATGATCACGATCAGGGGCGCGATGATCACGAATGGAATCCGCATCAAGGCGGCGAAGACCGGCACGGTCAGCAGCACCAGCGCAACCGCGACGATGTTGCCGACATACATCGAGGCGATCAGGCCCCAGACGAAGTCCTTCTGGTCGACGAACAGCATCGGCCCGGGATTGAGGCCCCAGATCATCAGCCCGCCCATCATGACGGCCGCGGTCGCCGAGCCGGGAATGCCGAGCGAGAGCATCGGCAGCAGGGCGCTGGTGCCAGCGGCGTGATCGGCCGTCTCAGGCGAGATGATGCCTTCGACCTCCCCCCGTGCCGAAATACCGGCCCCGGCGCGAGAAGCGGCGGGCAATGCCGTAGCTCATGAAGGACGCCGCGGTCGGGCCGCCCGGCGTGATCCCCATCCAGCACCCGATCGCGGCGCTGCGCAGCAGCGCAACGCCATGCCGCGGCAGGCGAACGACGGCGCGAAACACCTCGCCCCAATCGATCCTCGATGAGACCGCGCGGGCATGAAGCTCTTCTTCGACGGCGACCAGGAGCTCGCCGATTCCGAACAGGCCCATCACCGCGACGACGAAGTTCACGCCCTTGACCAGTTCGTCGATTCCCATGGTGAGGCGGACGCTGCCGGACACGGTGTCGATGCCGATCGCAGCGATCGCAAACCCGATGGCCAGGGCCACGACCGTCTTGATCGGTGCCGCACCGCCCATGCCGACGAAGCTGGCAAAGGCCAGGAAATAGACCGCAAAATATTCCGGCGGCCCGAAGGCCAGTGCGACCTGCGCCACCCAGGATGCGAGGAAGGTAATCAGGATGACGCCGATCAGCGCGCCGAACGCCGCCGAGCCGAAGGCGGTTGCGAGCGCCGTCGTCGGCCGGCCATCACGCGCCATCGGATAGCCGTCGAAGGTGGTCGCGACAGACGACGGCTCGCCCGGAATATTGAACAGGATCGAGGTGACCGAGCCGCCGAACAGCGCACCCCAATACATGCTGGAGAGCAGGATGATCGCAGACACCGGCTGCATGCCGAAGGTCAGCGGCAGCAAGAGCGACACCCCGTTCGGCGCGCCCAGCCCCGGCAGCACGCCGACGAGAATGCCGAGCAGCACGCCGACCGCCATCAGGAGCAGATGCGGCATGGTGAGCGCGATGGTGAAGCCGTGCAAAAGCTCCCCAAGATTGTCCATCGGCCTCTCCGTCAGAAGCCGAGCGCCGCGGCGAGCACGCCGTGCGGCAGGCTGACCTGGAAGATGCGCTCGAACACGACGTAGAGCGCCAGCGCCGTTGCTGCCGCCATGGCCAGCGCACGTGGCACGGATTGGTGTCTGGGGATCGCCAGCACTGCGAAGACGTACAGGGCCGAGGCGAGATACATCCCGGCCAGCGGGATCGCGGCAATGAAGATCGCAGCCGGCACGAACAGGCCGGCAAGCCGGCGCAGCTCGATCGGCGTGATCGCGATGGGAACGTTTGCGAGTGTTGCAGCCGGCAGCACACCCCGCACCAGATTGTAGAGGCTTCCGACCACAATGATTACACCGGTCAAGAACGGGAACGTGCCGGCGTCCACACCCGCGCTCGACCAGCCGATGCCGTTGTCGAGGCTGGAAACGACGACTGCCACACCAAAGCTGCCGGTGAGGACAGCGGTCGCAAGTTCAAGAGCGCGGCGCGATATCATCAAGGGCTCCTGGTGGCGAGGGACGACAGGACGTCATGGCGCGGTGCCTGCCCGCCTCACTTGACCAGCCAGCCCTGCTCGCCCGCGACCCGCTTGACGTGCTCGAGGTCCTCCTTGATGAACTTGTCGAACTCGGCACCGGTCAGGAACGTGTCGACCTGAGAGGTCTTCTCGATGTAGTCCTTCCATTCAGCCGTCGCCTGCACCTTCTTCATGAGGTCTACGTAATACGAGGCCTGGTCCGGCGTGACCTTGCCGGGCAGCCACACCGTCCGCGGCTGCTCGTATTGCTTGATGTCGAGCCCCTGCTCGGTGCAGGTCGGAACATCGCCCCAGCCTTCGGTCGCCGTGATCTTGGCGCCCTGCGGCAGCCGCTTCGGGCTGAAGACGCAAAGCGGGCGCTGCGTTCCACCGCGCCATTGCCCGAGGCTTTCGCTGGGATTGTTGACGTGGGAGTCGAGATGTCCGCCGGCGAGTTGCACGGCGGTCTCCGCGCCGCTCTTGAAGGGGATGTAGGTCAGCTTGACGTGACCGGCCTTCTCGATCATGCGGGTGAGCACCTCGTCGGTGTCCTTTGATTGCGCGCCGCCCATCTTGAATTCCCCCGATGCGGCCGCCTTCAGATAGTCGCCTGCCGTCTTGTAGGGCGCGTCCTGCTTGACCCAGAGCAGGAACTCGTCCTGCGCCATCGCCGCAATCGGGGTGAGGTCGGTGTAGTTGAAGGCGACCTTGGAGACGAGCGGTTGCTGCCAGGCGTTCGATGTTCCGAAGATCACCTTGTAGGGATCGCCTGCGGACGCCTTGCCGTAGACATAGCCTTCCGCGCCGCTGCCGCCGCCCTTGTTGACGACGACGATCGGCTGCTCCGTCAGCTTGTACTTGGTGACGATGTTCTGCACGGCGCGCGCGAGATTGTCGGTCCCGCCGCCCGGCCCGGCGGTGGCCACGAACTCGATCGGTTTTTGCGGTTGCCAGGCTGCAACCGCCGGCATCGCGCCGGCGAGCACAGCCGCGGCTGCGGAAAGCAGAAGTGTTGACGTGCGACCCATGATTTCCTGCCAGCTTTTTTGTGTGTTGTTTTATTTGTCGTATCGACGTTCGGTCAGGCGACGCGCTCCTCGCGCCTTCCTGAGGCCGTAACGATTGCGCCTTCCTTTTCGAGCGCCTCGATCTGCTTCTGGTCGAACCCGTGCTCGGCGAGCACCTCGCTTGTGTGCTCACCGTAGACCGGCGCGCCGGAGCACACTTTGCCTGGGGTCTCCGAAAACTTGATGGGAAGACCGATCGTCTTCACGGGGCCGAGCGTGGAGTGCTCGACCTCGACGACCATCTCGCGCGCCAGCGTCTGCGGATCGCTCAACGCCTCCAGCATGTCGTGCACGGGTCCGCACGGCACGCCCTTCTCGTCCAGCGCTGCGAGCCAATGCGAGCGCGACTGGGTGCGGAAGCGCTCGCTCAGCACGGCTTCGAGCTCCTTCAGGTTCGCCATCCGGTCGGCGCCGGTAACGAAGCGCGGATCAGAGGCAAGCTCGCTCGCACCGAGCGCTTCCAGCATCAACAGCCAATGCTTCTTGTTGGCACCGCCGACCACAAGCCAGCCGTCCGAGGCCTCGAATGCCTGATACGGCGCGTTGAGCGGATGGGCCGAGCCCATCGCGCGCGGCGCGGTGCCCGCGGCCAGCGCGATCGTCGACTGCCAATAGGTCTGCACCAGGGCCGCCTCATACAGCGAGGTCTCGACCCACTGCCCTTCGCCGGTCTTGAGGCGGTGGGTATAGGCCGCGAGAATGCCCATGCTCGCGAGCAGGCCGGCGGTGATGTCGGACAGCGGCGGACCGCACTTGACGGGCGGACCATCGGGACGCTCGCCGGTGAAGCTCATGATGCCGCTCATGGCCTGTGCGACCAGATCGAAGCCCCGGCGGTGCTTGTAGGGGCCGGTGCGGCCAAAACCCGACAGCGAGCAGTAGATCAGCGCCGGAAACTGCTTGTGGAGTTCTTGGTAGCCAAAGCCCAGGCGCTCCATGGCCCCCGGCGCAAAGTTCTCGACCAGCACGTCGGCGTCCGCGATCAGCCGCCGCAAGACCTCCTTGCCCCCTTCGGTCTTCAGGTCCAGCACGATGCCGCGCTTGTTGCGGTTCATCATCAGGAACGATGCCGCCTCCTCGCCGATCTTCGGCGGCACCGAATGGCGGGTGTCATCACCGTTCGGCCATTTCTCGATCTTGATGACGTCGGCGCCCATATCGGCGAGCATCAAGGTGCAGGTCGGCCCGGCCATGACGTGGGTGAGATCGATGACCTTGAGGCCGGCAAGCGGGCCCGAACGGCGGGAGGTGGATTGCGATCGATCGCTTTGCATCGGCCTGTCCTATTGGCCGCGCCACTGCGGCGCGCGCTTGTTGAGGAAAGCATCGAGCCCTTCGCGAAAATCCTGGCTCGTGTAGCACATCAGAATGAGGTCTTCCCCCTCGTCTCGCGTGAGCCGCCTTTGCAGGCGGGCGACCGCCTGCTTGGTCGCGGTCAGCGTCAGCGGCGCGTGACTGGCCAGCAGCCGGGCGACCTCATCGGCGCGCCTGTCGAGCGTTGCAAGATCCTCGACGACCTCGCCGAGCAGGCCGACGCTCGCGGCTTCCGCGGCGTCGACGAGACGCGCGGTGAAGATCAGATCCTTGACACGTGCAGTGCCAATGAGCGCGGTGAGACGGCTCACATTGGACATCGACAGGCAATTGCCGAGCGTCCGGGCGATCGGGAATCCGATTTTTGCGCTTCTCGTACCGATGCGCAGGTCGCAGGCCGCGGCAATCCCCGCCCCGCCTCCGGTGCAGAACCCGTTGATCGCCGCGATGGTCGGAACCCGGCACTGCTCGAGCGTGGTGAGCACCCGGTCGATGCGGTTCTCGTAGTCGATGGCATCCTGCGGCGTCTTGAATTCGCGGAACTGGTTGATGTCCGTGCCCGAGGCAAAGGCCTTGTCGCCCGCACCGCGCAGCACCAGCACCTTGAGCGAATGATCGCGGTTGGCCTCTTCGCAGATCGCCGCGAGCCGCTCGTACATGGCGAAAGTGAAGGCATTGCGGGCCTGCGGACGGTTGAAGGTGATCCGCCCGATGCCGTCCTTGCGCTCGAAAACGAGGTCTTCCGCCTCCGCGGCCTGGTCCATTTCCTCACGTCCCTTTTGCTTTTTTGTATTTTTGAATGCAAAATCTGGGATATTCAAGCTGAAACTTTCAATCTTCAGCACATGACTTTAGTTTTGCATTCAAAATGGAGCCTGATCCTATGCTTCATGAGGAGGTCGTCGGCCGGATCCGCGCCATTCTGCTCGACGGCGAAATTCCGCCGGGCGCACGGATTCCCGAGCGTGAGCTGTGCGATCGGCTTCAGATCTCGCGCACGCCACTGCGCGAGGCGCTCAAGGTGCTCGCCGCCGAAGGCTTGGTGCAATTGCTGCCGCATCGCGGCTCGCGCGCGGCGAAACTGACCGACAAGGACATGCGCGACCTGTTCGAGGTCTGCCAGGGTCTCGAGGCCCTCGCCGGCGAGCTTGCCTGCGAGCGCATCACCGATGCCGAGATCGACGAGATCGCCGCCGCACACGCCGACATGGTGCGGCACTATCGCGAGGGCGACCTGATTCAGTATTACCGCGGCAACCGCGCCATTCACGAGGCGATCGTCACCGCGGCCGGAAACCCGGTACTGGTCGGGCTCTATGCCTCCGTGACCGCCCGCATTCGCCGTGCCCGCTACGTCACGCCGATGACGCCGCAGCGCTGGGCGCTCGCCGTGAAGGAGCATGAGGCGATCCTGAACGCGCTCCAGCGGCGCGATGGCGCCGGCCTCTCGCACATCCTGCGTGCGCATCTTCGCCACAAGCGCGAAGAGGTCTTGCAGGCGGGCTTTGCCGAAACGGAAGGCAACGACCTTGCGCTGCGGATTGCGTGAGATGGCGTTGCCCAGCGAGCATTCGTCCGCCCCATTCCACTGCTAGCCTTCGGTCCAATTTGCTGCGATAAACGCCGCGAATATCGATCATGACACCAGGCGATGCCGCAATGAACAAGCCGCTGCTCTCAGACCCCGGCGCTCGCGCGGCGTCCGACAGCACGGGACGCGCGCCGCAAGGCGGCTTTGCCGATCTCGTGCCCGAACTTAGCGTTTCGAACATTCAGGACAGCCTGTCATTCTGGCGGGACCTGCTCGGTTTCGAAGTCGCTTATGACCGCCCCGATGCCCGGTTTGCGTATCTCGTCAGGGGGCGCTTGCAATTGATGCTCTGCGAACTGAACGGGCGCTGGGAGACGGCCGAGATGCAGCGGCCGTTCGGACGCGGCATCAATTTCCAGATGGTCGTGGATCGTATCGAACCCGTCCTGAACGCTCTCGACGATGCCAAATGGCCCCTCTACGAGCAACCGAACGAAGCCTGGTATCGGGTCGGCGACCAGGACTACGGTCAGCGTGAATTCCTCGTGCAGGATCCGGATGGCTACCTGGTGCGCTTGGTCGAACGCCTGGGAGTTCGCGCTCCGTCGTGACACCGGGCGTGGGCGCGATCAGCCGACCGCGCTCGGCTCTCGCGATGTCGTCCCAGCTGTCTGCACTGTGGCAATTCCAAGGGTCTGCGACGGACGCTCCCCGAACATCGCAAAGTAGTACTGCGAGAACCGCCCGAGCTCGTAGAAGCCCTGGTCCATGGCGACGGCCGCCACGGTAGTCGAACCCGGAGCACTCTCGTGCAGGATGGAATGAACGGCACACAGGCGCTTGTGCCTGAGGAAGCTGACCGGGCCGAGGCCGAACACCTCCTGAAAAGCGCGATGCAAGGTTCGTCGCGATACGCCGAGTGCCGCACAGATCTCCGAAACATGCACCGGGCGCGTGCCGGCCTCGTCGAGATAGTCTTCGACCCTGCGGATCAACCGCCTTGCCGACGGCAGCCAGCCCGCATCATCGGGCGGCAGCGACGACATGACGTTGGCCCCCATGCATTCGACAATCGATCGCTTCCAGAAATCGGCTGTCGACGGCGTCAGTCGGTGCTGATGGGTGCGCAGATGCGACATGATCCGGACCAGACGGCGTGAGGCGATCGCGCCGGTCTCGGGGTCCGCGCGGAAATGGCCGCGGCTACGCCAGGTATCAGGATCGCTCAGCCGAGCTTCGCCGCCGAACAGGGATGCGACCTCGGTGAGGTCGAAGCGCATCGCGGCGTAAGCGGACGCGCCGTGAAAGACCCCGTCATGCTCAAGCAGCGGCGGAATGACGAGCACGTCGTTGAGCTGCATGTCGAACGACCAGTGGGCGACGCGCTCTTCGGCCGCCAGCAGCATTCCGACAATCAGCTTGTCATCGCTCGAGATACGCTGTGTGCGCATGCCGACATTGAAGCTGCCGATGCTGAGCGAGAAGTCCCCGATGCCGACATGGGACAGCGTCCCGCGCAACCTTCCGCGTCCGAGCTGCATCACGTCGACATGCGAGCCGTGAACAGCCTCGCGAAGACCTTCAAAGCCGTCGAGCCTACGCGAATCGACGAGAAGAAATTGCCCCATGTCGTACCCTGTTACTGAAGCGCGACAATTCTGCGGCAGATGGGAGTACAATACCACCACAACGCGAATTGGGGACGACAAACTGACTTCACCTTTGAGGCAAATCATTGCTGAATTTGACGCCAGATATCCGCACGACGCTGCCGATTGAGCGGTTTTCGACATGGGGCGTTAAGCCTCACCGGCCCCTCCGGCGCAGTGGCACAAACTGCACATCACAGCCGCCCTATCTTCGGATACCGTTTGCAACCTTAGCGTTTTTCATCGGAACCGCTCTGCGGGTGCAGAGCGCGCGCGGCAGGGGTTTGCCGCGTGCTCGAAGACGTGCGCGCGAAAGAGGAAGGCATGTTGACGCAATGCAGCATCTCGATCTTCTAACCCGCGCACTAAGGAAGGGGGAACAGATAATGCGTCCAACGTGCCGGGTGACGTGCCGTAGCCGAAATCTGCTGAATTCCGAGCCGTAGCACCAAGTGGAATGCGCGTATTGGAGTTTCCACCATGCTGAGGGCGGATCTCGATCACTGCGAGTGGTTGCCGGATGACGTGAAGACCGGCGAGATGGTTTTCATTCCCGGCGGCACGTTTCGCATGGGATCCGATCACCATTATCCCGAGGAGAAGCCGAGCCATCGCGTCTCCGTCGACGGCTTCTGGATCGATCGCACGCCGGTCACCAACCGGCAGTTCAAGCAATTCGTCAACGCGACCGGCCATGTCACTGAAGCGCAAATCGTTCCCGATCCAAAGAACTATCCCGGCGCATTGAAGGAAATGCTCTACGCCGGCTCGCTGGTGTTCTCGCCACTGCCGCGCATCACCGATCTCAAGGACTGGAGCCAGTGGTGGACCTTCATGCGCGGCGCCAACTGGCGCCGTCCCTATGGTCCTCACAGCAACATCAAAGGGCTCGACGATCATCCTGTCGTCCACGTCTCCTACAGCGACGCGGAGGCTTACGCCCGCTGGGCCGGCAAGGATCTGCCGACGGAGGCGGAGTGGGAGTTCGCCGCGCGCGGCGGTCTCGATGGCGAGGAGTTCGCCTGGGGCGATGCTCTGATGCCGGGCGGCAAGCACATGGCCAACACCTGGCAGGGCAACTTCCCCGTCCAGAACCTTGGCGAGGATGGGTTCGAGCGTACCTCGCCGGTCATGGCCTTCCCGCCGAACGGGTATGGTCTCTACGACATGATCGGCAATGTCTGGGAATGGACCTCCGACTGGTGGTCGGAGAAGCACCAGGCGGACGCTGCGAAGCCCTGTTGCATTCCACGCAACCCGCGCGGGGGACGTGAGGAGGCGAGCTTTGATCCATGTCAGCCGAACGTCCGCATCCCGCGGAAAGTCCTGAAAGGCGGCTCGCATCTCTGCGCGCCGAACTACTGCCGCCGCTATCGTCCGGCCGCGCGTCACGCCGAACCTGTCGATACCTCGACCAGTCATGTCGGGTTCAGATGTGTGGTGCGGCGGCCCGATCCTCCGCCGTCACAAGGACTTTCCGGTAAGCAGGGAGTATGAAATGCGCGACGACGTCAAAAACAAAAAAAAGAGCTAGGGCACAGGCCGCTGGCCGCCGGACGCCGCTGCTTCGCGGCCTGCTGACAGCGGCTCTGGTCGCGACAAGCCTGTCTCCCTTCGCCAAGACGCCTGCAATCGCGCAGCAGCCAAACACGGCCAAGCCCAACATCCTCGTCATCTTTGGTGACGATATCGGCCAGTCCAACATCAGCGCCTATACGCGGGGGGTGATGGGCTACAAGACTCCGAACATCGACCGCATCGCCAATGAAGGCATGATCTTCACTGACTACTACGCGGAGAACAGCTGTACCGCCGGCCGGTCTACCTTCATCACGGGGCAGGTCTGCTTGCGCACCGGCCTCTGCAAGGTCGGGATTCCCGGGGCGGCCGTGGGCCTGCAGGATCGCGACATCACCATCGCCCAAGCGCTGAAGCCGCTCGGCTACGCGACCGGCCAGTTCGGCAAGAACCATCTTGGTGACCGTGACGAATATCTGCCGGTCACGCACGGCTTCGACGAGTTCTACGGCAACCTCTACCATCTCAACGCCGAGGAGGAGCCGGAGCGTCCCTACTATCCCAAGAACGATACCACCTTCACCAAGAGTAATTCGCCGCGTGGCGTGCTCAAGGCCTCAGCCGACGGCAAGATCGAGGATACCGGTCCGCTCAACCGCAAGCGAATGGAAACCGTCGACGACGAGACCACGGACGCGGCGATTGATTTCATGCAGCGGCAGGCGAAGGCCAACAAGCCGTTTTTCACCTGGATGAATACGACGCGCATGCACGTGTTCACTCATGTGCGCCCGTCAATGCGGGGACAGAGCGGCATGCCGGGCAACGAATATGCTGATGGCATGATCGAGCACGATGGAGATGTCGGGAAGCTTCTCAAGGCGCTCGACGATCTCGGTATCGCCAACAACACCATCGTGGTCTATACGACCGACAACGGTCCCAACCAATGGTCATGGCCGGATGCGGCGACGACGCCGTTCCGCAGCGAGAAGGACACGAACTGGGAAGGCGCGTTCCGCGTTCCCGCGATGGTCCGCTGGCCCGGCCACATCAAGGCAGGTGAAGTCTCCAACGAGATGGTCTCCGGCCTCGACTGGTTTCCGACACTGCTCGCCGCGGCCGGCAATACCGACGTCAAGGATCGTTTGCTCAAGGGCGCCGATCTTGGCGGCAAGACCTTCAAGGTGCATCTCGATGGCTACAATCAGCTGCCCTATTTGACGGGGCAGCAGCCGAAATCGGCGCGGACCGAGTTCTACTATTTCGACGATGACGGCAACATGGTCGCCTATCGTTACAACGACTGGAAGATCGTGTTCTGCGAACAGCGCAAGCCGGGCGGCTTCGAGGTCTGGGCGAACCCGTTCACCTGCTTGCGCGCACCCAAGGTGTTCAACCTGCGAATGGATCCGTTCGAGCGCGCCGACATCGTCTCCGATCAATACTACGATTGGTTGGCGAAGAACGCCTATCTGATCCAGTACGGCGTCTGGCGTGTTGCTCCGTTCCTTCAGACCTTCAAGGAGTATCCGCCGAGCCAGCGGCCGGCGAGCTTCAGCATCGACCAGATGATCGATGCGCTGATGAAGACTCTGGATAAGACGGCGCCGAAATAATCCGACGAGCACGTACGCTCCGTCCGCCCATCCCGGCGGCCGGAGTTCATGCCAGTCCATTCATTCCAGCCATGCCCGATTCCCGCGGAAACCAGTTGAAAGTCTTGACAGAGCCCGAAGGTAAGAAGAGCTCGCCGGCCCGCGACGCGGTGCTCGAATTGAAGTCGCGGATCGGAAAGTCCGTTCTCGGCCAGGATCATCTGGTCGAGAGCATGCTGATCGGGCTGCTTGCCAACGGCAATCTTCTGATCGAGAGCCTGCCCGGCCTTGCCAAGACGCGCGCGGTCAAGACGCTGGCAAGGCATCTGGCTGCCGACCTGTCGCGCGTGCAGTTCACGCCGGACCTCTTGCCATCGGACGTGACCGGTGCGGAGATCTACATCCAGACCGACAAGGGCGGCGAGTTCCAATTCCAGAAGGGGCCGATCTTCGCCAATCTGGTCCTGGCCGACGAGATCAACCGCGCGCCAGCCAAGGTGCAGTCCGCACTGCTGGAAGCGATGGAGGAGCGCCAGGTCACCGTCGCCGGCAAGACTTACAAGATGCCTGCGCTGTTCATGGTGCTCGCGACCGAGAACCCGATCGAGCAGGAAGGCACCTACCCCCTCCCCGAAGCGCAGCTCGACCGCTTCCTGATGCATGTTGTCATCACCTATCCGGACGAAGCGACGGAAGGCGAGATCATCAGGCTCAACCGCACCGAGAACGCGCAGGCACCGAAGGACCACACCTCCGAGCCATCGCCGATCCCGCAACAGGCGATCCTGGATACGCGCGGCGAGATCGACGGCATCTTCGTGTCGGACCTCGCCGAAAAATACATGGTCGACGTCGTCTACGCGACGCGCTTCCCCGACCGCTATGGCGAGCCCTTGAGCAAATGGATCCAGGTCGGCGCCAGCCCGCGCGGCAGCCTCGCACTCGACCGCTGCGCACGCGCCCGCGCCTGGCTCGATGAGTATGACTTCGTGACACCCGACCACGTGCGCGCGGTGATCCACGACTGCCTGCGGCACCGCATCATCCTCAGCTATGAGGCAGTGTCCCAGGGGGTCACGCCCGACCAGGTGATCGACAAGATCACCGAGCTGGTCGCAGCAGCCTGAGGCCGCCATGACCGGGACATCAGTCAGATTTCCGGGTGTCTATGTCGGTCTCGACGACCTGATCGCGCTTGAATATCGCGGACGCAAGGTCTCGTTCCTGCCGCGCCAGCCGGTGCACAGCCTGCTCTCCGGCCGCTTCGCCTCGCGCATGCGCGGCCGCGGTCTGAACTTCGAGGAGATCAGGGACTATCGCGCAGGTGACGACGTCCGCTCGATCGACTGGAAGGTAACCGCGCGCCTGCGCAAGCCGCATATCCGCGTCTTCAACGAGGAGCGCGACCGGCAGACGATCATCGTGGTCGACCAGCGCCTGTCGATGTTCTTCGGCAGCCGCCGCGCAATGAAGTCGGTGACGGCGGCCGAGGCCGCCGCGATCGGGGCGTGGCGGGTGCTGCGGCATCGGCGACCGCATCGGCGCCGTCGTGTTCGG
>NZ_LGHM01000147.1 GCF_001908185.1 Bradyrhizobium sp. AS23.2 | reverse complement strand
TTTTTTATTGCCTGTCATATTCGCAAGAGCAGTCGCGCCACGGCCAATCGACGATTGGAAGATTTGCATCGCCGGCACCACGATGCGTCAGCCAGTTTTACCGCGGGTGATTTTGCAACAGCGGAAACTTTCATTGCGCTGCGAAAAACTCCTGCGGCACGGGCACAAATGCAATCGCCGGGCAAGACAGCCCTTCACACCGCAGATTCACAGCGGCGGAGTTACCCTGTGAAACGAGACTCGAAAAACGATGTTTGGATAATCACTTATCCACATAGCGAGGCCAAGCATTTGGAAAATGACCTCGCGCGGGACGTGCGTGAAGGTTTTGTAAAATATTTTTGGCTGCTGCTCGTCAATTGTCACACAGCGCGTTTGGTTTTCGAATCTGTGCACGGATTCAAAAACTTGCTCTCAAGCTTGTGCACAAGTCGCGCGCGGCGTTAACGCAGTTCAAGTTTTTAGATGCCGCGAGTCTGAATCAATTCCGTTGCGAGTCTTTCGGCTTAGTGTATTCCTTAAGCCGTTCGCGGCGCCCACGATCTTGAGACCAGCGCGGTTTTGGAATCGGGGCGAGCGTGCAAATCGGCGGCGGTGTGCACGTTGGCGACGCTTCAACAAGCGATTGTCGGTACAAAACCCATAGCAATGTGGGAACGGTAGCTCTTTGTCTGAATGTCTCCAAGCGAGATCTTACGCATCTCGTTCGCGCCAAGCGCAAAAGGGGGAAAGTGAGAGACACAATGAAGCTACCCGACATGCGCGATGGCGAAGCCGGGTGAACGATTAGTGCAGACGGGCAGGACATCCGTGACGGAGTTTCCGGTGCGGTTGTCTTCAGGACACGTAGTACCTTGCCGTGAGCGATCACGGCAGGATGGGGAGGTATCATGTCTAACGGACTCAACGCGGTATTTAATCACACTTCCAATTCCAACGATGCCGTTCTAGATCAGTCCGACCTCCAGCCTCCGGCATGTGACGGAGCGCCGAGTACGCGCTGACCTCGCGACCCCTCCATCTCTGACATCGCTGATCGGACGCGGCGTTTCCGCCGAACGGTCGAGCCATGCCTGACGATGGACTCGCTTTGAGGTCGCGCCATGACAGGAACCCTGATGGCAGGACCCCTGCATGGCGCTCACAACGCAACTTTACCTCTCAAGAGAAGTTTTTTTACGATGAACACATCGGAACAGGATCGCTGGTCACGCGTGAAGGGTCGGCTGCGCTCGAGCGTTGGTGAAGACGTCTATACGAGCTGGTTTGCGCGCATGGATCTCGAGGGTGTGCAGGACGAGAGCGTGCGGCTCTCGGTCCCGACGCGCTTCCTGAAGAGCTGGATCCAGGCTCATTATGCAGAGCGCGTGCTGTCGTGCTGGCAGGCCGAGATGCCGGAGGTGCATCGCATCGATCTCACCGTTCGTTCGGCGGTGCGCCCGGTCGCACAGACGAAGGAAGCGCCAGCGCCGGTCGAGACGCGACGCGTCCCCGCACCGGAGCTGCGCTCGACTGCGACTGCACCGGTCTCGGCCAATCACGACGCGCTCGGCGGCTCGCCGCTCGATCCGCGCCTGACCTTTGCAAGCTTCGTCGTCGGTCGTTCCAACACGCTGGCGCATGCGGCCGCGCGCCAGGTGGCAGAAGGACGTCGCGGTGATCCCGTGATGTTCAACCCGCTCTACATCCATGCCGGCGTCGGCCTCGGCAAGACGCATCTGTTGCAGGCGGTGACCTGGGCCGGCAATTCCGGCAACGAGCGCAAGGTGCTCTATCTCACCGCGGAAAAATTCATGTACGGCTTCGTCGCCGCGCTGAAGACGCAGACGGCGCTCGCCTTCAAGGAAGCGCTGCGCGGCATCGACGTGCTCGTGATCGACGACCTCCAGTTCCTGCAGGGAAAGTCGACGCAGGCCGAGTTCTGCCACACGCTGAACGCGCTGATCGACGCCGGCCGCCAGGTCGTGATCGCGGCCGACCGTCCGCCGTCCGATCTCGAAAGCCTGGATGATCGCGTGCGCTCGCGGCTGGCCGGCGGTCTAGTGGTCGAGATGGGCTCGCTCGGCGAGGAGCTGCGGCTCGGCATCCTCAAATCGCGCGTCGCCGCCGCCCGCACCCATCATGCGACCTTCGACGCACCGGAGGAGGTGCTGAATTATCTGGCGCGCACCATCACCCATAACGGCCGCGATCTCGAAGGCGCGATCAACCGGCTTCTTGCCCACTCGAAGCTGAACAACCAGCCGGTGACGCTGGAGATGGCCGAACGCGAGGTACGCGACCTGGTCCGGCCGCAGGAGCCGAAGCGGATCAAGATCGAGGACATCCAGCGCATCGTGGCGCGGCAGTATAATGTCAGCCGCTCCGACCTCCTGTCCTCGCGCCGGACCGCCAACGTGGTCCGCCCGCGGCAAGTGGCGATGTACCTCGCCAAGACGCTGACCCTGCGCTCGCTGCCGGAAATCGGCCGCCGTTTCGGGGGGCGCGACCACACCACGGTGCTGCACGCCGTGCGCAAGATCGAGTCCCTGGTCTCCAAGGACACGGCGTTGTCGGAAGAGGTCGAGTCGCTGAAGCGCCAGCTTCAGGAGTAAACGCCTATCTGTTTCACCTCTCCCCGCTTGCGGGGAGAGGTCGAATTCGACCGCAGATCGAATTCGGGTGAGGGGGAGCCTCCGCGCATCCAACTCTCACCGTTCTCGCGGGGACTCCCCTCACCCCAACGCTCTCAGCGCGCGCGAAGCTCGTCGCGCCCCCGCAAGCGGGGCGAGGGGGCGGAGCTTCGCCATGGCGACACCGAAATAGCCGGTAAATCGTGGGGAACTGGCCCCCAATCCCTTGAAACGGATGGCTTTCCGCGCCACCTTGCGCGACCTCGGCGGCTTTGGTCATATCGGCTGGATGATCCGGCTTTCCGGGGTCTTCGGTGCCGTGGCGCGCTTCCGGCCGCCCGGCTTTTCCATCGCTTTTCCATCTTGGGGATCGGGCGGGTAGTGCAATGAAGGTTACGGTCGAACGCGCGCAACTCCTGAAGTCGCTGGGCCATGTCCACCGCGTGGTCGAGCGCCGCAACACGATTCCGATCCTCGGCAACGTGCTGGTCCGCGCCGAGAACGCGAAATTATCGCTCAAGGCGACCGATCTCGACCTCGAGGTGACGGAGACACTCGCCGCCGAAACCGCGACCGCGGGCTCCACCACCGTGCCGGCGCACATGTTCTACGACATCGTGCGCAAGCTGCCGGACGGCTCGCAGATCGTGCTCGAGGCCGACGGCGACCGCGCCGTGCTGGCGATCCGCGCCGGCCGCTCGCGCTTCACGCTCCAGACCCTGCCGGAGAATGATTTTCCGGATCTCGCGGCCGGCGACATGACGCATTCATTCAATCTTGCCGCCAAGGACGTCAAGCGGCTGATCGACCGCACCCAGTTCGCGATCTCGACCGAAGAGACGCGCTATTACCTCAACGGCATCTATCTGCACGCCGCAGGCACCGCCACGGCCGCGACGCTGCGCGGCGTCGCCACCGACGGCCACCGCCTCGCCCAGCTCGACCTGGTTCAGCCGCAGGGAGCGGCCGGCATGCCCGGCGTGATCGTGCCGCGCAAGACCGTCGGCGAGGTGCAGCGCCTGATCGAGGACACCGAGGCCGAAATGACGATCGAGTTGTCGCAGGCCAAGATCCGCTTCATCATCGGCAATGTGGTGCTGACCTCGAAGCTGATCGACGGCACCTTTCCCGATTATGGCCGCGTCATCCCGCAGGGCAACGACAAGGAACTCGTCGTCGACAAGAAGGATTTCGAGAACGCGGTCGACCGCGTTTCGACGATTTCGAGCGAGCGCGGTCGCGCGGTAAAACTGTCGCTGTCGGCGGGCAAGCTGGTGCTGTCGGTGACCAATCCGGATTCCGGCAGCGCGACCGAAGAGCTCGAGGTCGAATACGCCTCGGACGCCCTCGATATCGGCTTCAACTCACGCTATCTGCTCGACATCGCCGCCCAGATCGAAGGCGACGTCGCAACCCTCAAGCTCGCCGACCCCGGCTCGCCGACCCTGGTCCAGGACCGCGACGACAAGAGCGCCCTCTACGTGCTGATGCCGATGCGGGTGTGAGGATATTTCTCCCTCTCGTCATGGCCGGGCTTGACCCGGCCATCCATCGAACAAGATGACTTATTGGGTGTACATCCTCGCCAGCAAGCCCGGTGGAACACTCAACATCGGCGTCACGAACAATCTGGTCCGACGCGTTTTCGAACATCGCGAAGGTCGGGCAGACGGATTCACCAAACGTTACGGGGTGAAGACTCTGGTCTATTTCGAAGCGCACGAAACGATCGCCGCTGCCCTTCAGCGCGAAAAGAACATGAAGCACTGGTCACGCGAGTGGAAGATCGATCTGATCGTGAAGAGCAATCCCGCGTGGCAAGACCTATATGATGAAATTGCCCGCTGACGCGGGCGATGGATTGCCGGGTCAAGCCCGGCAATGACGAGCTAACATGACCCCCTCCCGCATTCATCGCCTGACGCTGACGCATTTTCGCAACTACCGGGCGGCGGGGCTCGAGACGGCGGCTGACATGGTGGCGCTGGTCGGGCCGAATGGAGCGGGCAAGACCAATTGCATCGAGGCGATCTCGTTCCTCTCGCCAGGTCGCGGCTTGCGGCGCGCCACGCTGGAAGACGTTGCCGACAATCAGGGCGACGGCTCCTGGGCGGTCTCGGCGCAGGTCGAGGGCGCGCTCGGGCTCGCCACGCTTGGCACCGGGATCGACGCGCCGCGCACTGATGCCGCGGTCAGCCGGCGCTGCCGCATCGACCGCGAGCCGGTCAATTCAGCGGCCGCCTTCGGCGACCACATCCGCATGGTGTGGCTGACGCCGGCGATGGACGGGCTGTTCATGGGCGCGGCCTCCGAGCGGCGGCGCTTCTTCGACCGCCTGGTGCTCGCCATCGACAACGAGCATTCCAGCCGCATCTCCGCGCTCGAACGCTCCTTGCGCTCGCGCAACCGCCTGCTCGAGACGCGCAATTACGACGACCATTGGTGTGATGCGATCGAGCGCGAGACCGCCGAGCTTGCGGTCGCGGTCGCCGCGACGCGCGGCCAGACCGCGGCGCGGCTGACAGGCATGCTGAATGCGCGCGCACAGGCGTCCGCCTTTCCCTCGGCGCAGATCGCGCTCGACGGCTGGATGGAGAACGCGTTGCTCACCGAGACCGCGACGTCGGTCGAGGACCGCTACCGCCAGATCCTGCGCGACAACCGACCGCGCGACGCCATCGCCGGCCGCACCACCGACGGCCCGCATCTCACCGACCTCCAGGTGATCTATGCGCCGAAAAGCATGCCGGCGCGCGATGCCTCGACCGGCGAGCAGAAGGCGCTGCTGATCGGCCTCGTGCTGGCGCATGCGACGCTGGTCGCCGAGATGACCGGTATCGTACCGCTGCTGCTGCTCGACGAGGTCGTCGCCCATCTCGATCCGAACCGGCGCGCGGCGCTGTTCGATGAGCTGCGCAAGCTCGGCGCGCAGGTCTGGCTGACCGGCGCGGACCCGGCCGCGTTTGCCGAGATCGGCGCCGGCGGCGAGGTCTTTGACGTCGAGAGCGGGCGAGTCTCCGCCCGGCGATAGACCTCGTCGTTGAACCCGACTGTTTCCCGCCGCGACTAGCTGCTGAAGCCGCGGCGATGGTGTCGCAGCCTTTGCCATCGCGCAATGACATGACGCGCGACATCCCTGGAGAGTGAGATGCGGACGGTAAGGCCCGGGGCGCAAGCCCCGGCACGATGGCTGGCGCTTGCGTGCGGCCTCTTCTTGCTCACGATCTGCATGCTCGCAGCAAGCGCCAGCAGCTGGGCGCCACACCTGCCGCGGCTGTTTTCGGGCGAGCTCACGCCGGATCCCGATGCCACCCTGCCGGCGCCGACCCGCTACGGCTTTAGAGGAACCCACACCACCACGATGCTCGGCGTCGAAGCCCCGCTCAGAACCAAGCTGATAGCCCGCATCCCCGCAGAGCTCAGCGACGTCCTCGCCTTCTACCGCACGGAGCTCGGAAAGCTCGGCTGGCAGGAACAGCACGATGGCGCGGTGGTCGCCGCCGATCGCGTCCAGCTCGCCTTCGTCTCTCCGCTGGGGCCGGCGGCGCTGGAGCTCGTCCGCAAGGACAGCAGCACCTCGGTCCATCTCGTGCAGCGAAATCAGGACGCCGCAACCAGGGCGCGCGTCATGCCCAGGCCCGGCCTGGCGGCGCTGATGTTCACCAATCTCGCCGACAAGGACGCCGTGTTCACCATCGACAACCGGACCGTCACGCTTCCCGCCCGGGCCGGCAAGGAACGCCCCGAGGCTCCGCTGTTCCATCTGCCGTCGGGCAAGTACGCCTACGCATTGAAGGTCGAAGGCTGCCCGGACCGCGACACGACGATCGAGCTGTTGGCCGGCGATGCCTGGGACGTCACGGTCGGGCCCGACGGAGACCTGTGGTCGCCGCTCCAGCTATATTGAGCCCTCTTCTTGAGCCCTGCTCTTTGAACCTCACGGGTTTCCGCCGCGACTAGTCGTCTGAGCCCGCGCCGACGGTGTCGCAGCCGTTGCAATCGCGCGCGAGCCAGGGCGGCGTGCGAAATCCAGGAGTTTTGACGATGTCGATGGTCCGGCGCGGGACGCAAATCCCGGCACGATGGCGGCTGCTTGCATGCGGCCTCTTCCTGGTGGCGAGCTGCTCGATCGCGGCCGGCGCCGACGAGGGTATCGTCGATGTCCACGCGCTGCCGCAGCTCGAGGGTGCGGTGGAGGACACCTCGCGCCCCGATCCCTACCGGGTGGAATATCGCGCGCCGACGCCGCAGGCGGTGACATTGCCCGCAGTCCGCAAACTGCTCAGCGCCAACGGCTGGGTGCCCTATGTGCTGCCTCTGGAGGAGAAGAGCACGACGCTGAAATTCAGGAAGGGACGGCAGGGTCTTTCCGTTCATTTCACGCAAGCCCTCGGCCGGCCGGACCAGTCCGTGGTCTACTACACGACCGACCGGATCTATTCGAACGTGCCGTTTCCCGAAGGCGCGAGCGACATCGTGTTCGACGGGACCAGGCCCTATCTCGGCTGCATCGCACCCGACGCGCTCGATGCGACATCGGATTTCTACACCAGCCAGATGGATACGATCGGCTGGCGCAAGCTCACGCTGGAAACGGCCGCGCGCTGGACGAATGCCGGCCTCGACGAGACCGTCCCCAACGGTTTGCGCGTGTTCTACGACCATCCCGATAGCGACGTCACCGGCTTCTACAAGCAGAGGCCGGTCATGCTGACGCTGACGCGCCGCGATGACGGCCGGACCAATGTCGACATCCGGGTTGCTCCCTTCGCGCTTCCGATCGATCTCAAGGCCGACAGCGACGCCGCCGGCCTGCCGCGGCCGAGCTTCACCAAGACGTCGATGGGCCTGGGCAGCGCAAGCTCCAACAAGCGCGAGATGACGGCGGCCGCGATGGCTGAGCTGCCCGCCGTGCTCGCCTTCTATCATCGCGAGCTCGCCGCGCGCGGCTGGCAGGAGGATGGCAGCGCACCGCTCTCGCCCGGCGATGAGGTCGCGATCAAGATTTCCTCGCCCGAGGAAACGGGCCTGCTGCGGCTTGGCCGCAAGTATGATTTCACCATGATCAGCCTGACCGCTCAGGTGAAGGAATCGACGCTTGCCGCCCGCGCCAAGGCGAAGAAGGAGGCCGACGAAAGGTTCTTCAAAGATGCGGAGACAGCGGCCAAACAGGTCATCGCCGCCGACGAAGCGAGGCGTAAGGTGCAGGCGGCCGCGCTATCCGATGCGCCGCTCAATGCGCTCGCCGACAGCAAGACGCCATTGCCGCTGCCCGAAACCGCCGAGGACGTGGAGTTCGAAGGCGACGATGGCCGGCTTGAATTCTCCTCCACGTCGAGCGTGAAGGCGCTCACCGCGTTCTATCGCGCAGCGCTGAAGCCGGCCGGCTGGAAAGAGCAGCCCTCCGTCATCAGCCAGCCCAACATGGTGGTGATGGAATTTTCCAAGGGCGGCAAGTCGATCTCCATGACCGTGATGCAAATGGGCCCGAAGGTAAACGTCAGCGCCAACGGCTCGGGCCTCATCGTCGCTGCGGCGAAGCCGCCACAAGCCAAGTCGGTACAGGCCAAATCGACCAAGCCGCTCAAGCCAGATCCCGATGCCGCCCTGCCCGTGCCGACGCTGCACAGCTCGACCGGGATCAGCTCGACGAAATTGCCCGGCAGCGATCAGCCGTTCCGGACCGAGCTCGAGGCCAGCATCCCCGCCGAACTCAGCGACGTCCTCGCCTTCTATCGTGCGGAGCTTTCCAAACGCGGCTGGCAGGAGAAGACCGACGGCGCGCTCCTGACGGCCGAGCGGGCAGAGCTGGCGTTCACCTCGCCGGAGGGGCCGGCGGTGCTGAAGCTCGGCCGCGCCGGGACTGAGACCACGGTCAACCTGGTGCAGCGGAATCCGCAGGCCGCGGCCAAGGCCGACATCATGCCGAAAGCGGGACAGGCGAGGCTGATGCTCGGCAATATCGGGCCGAAGGAAGCTTCGCTGACGATCAACAATCAGACGGTGAAGATCGCAGCCGGCGCCGGCGGCCCGCAATCGCCGAAAGGCCCGATGCTCGATCTGCCGCCGGGCAAGTATCAGTACGCGTTGCGCCTGCCTGGGCGTCCTGCCCGCACCGAGACCCTCACCGTGGCCGCAGGCGATGCCTGGGGTCTCATGGTGGGACCGACCGGAGACGTGCTGCCACTGCAGATGTACTGAGCTTGTGCGTTCCGGCAGGACGCAACGCATTTGCTGGAACGCTGAATTCTCCGCACCGTTATGGCCGGGCTTGTCCCAGGCATGACGACGACCTGTGAATGCGCCCCCGGCGCCTCGGAACCACCCTCCGGGACCCGCAAAAACCACGCCTCCGAGAGGCCCAAAACGGGACTTCGAATCGCGCTTTTTTCAGGCGCCCAAATCGGCCTTAAAAAGCCTTGAAAAGCGACTTAAAAACCCTATCTGCTCAAAGGGTTGCCAGGAGATACTTTGCGCTAGGCGCAAGCGGTCTTTCATGGCACAAATAGCTGCACATCAGCGCCTTTTGTGCCGCTGATTCGGGCGATATCCTCGAAGGCCTCTCATGACAGAACCTGCTCGGCAGCCGCGTGCCGAAAACGAGCCCTCCAACGCGAGCGAATACGGCGCGGAATCGATCCGCGTGCTCAAGGGTCTCGATGCCGTCCGCAAGCGCCCGGGCATGTATATCGGCGACACCGACGACGGCTCCGGCCTGCACCACATGGTGTATGAGGTCGTGGACAACGCGATCGACGAGGCGCTGGCGGGCCACGCCACGCGCGTCGACGTCGTGCTCAATGCCGACAATTCCGTCACCGTGCGCGACGACGGCCGCGGCATTCCGGTCGGCATCCACCAGGGCGAAGGCATCTCGGCGGCCGAGGTCATCATGACCCAGCTCCACGCCGGCGGAAAGTTCGACCAGAATTCCTACAAGGTCTCCGGCGGCCTGCACGGCGTCGGCGTCTCCGTCGTAAATGCGCTGTCCAGCAAGCTTGGCTTGCGGATCTGGCGCGACGACAAGGAGCACTACATCGAATTCGCCCATGGCGATGCCGTCGCACCGCTCAAGGTGGTCGGCGATGCGCCGGGCAGGCGCGGCACGGAAGTGACATTCCTCGCCTCGACCGAGACCTTCAAGAACATCGAATATGATTTCGCGACGCTCGAACACCGGCTGCGCGAGCTCGCCTTCCTCAACTCCGGCGTCAACATCGCCCTCTCCGACATGCGTCACGCGGTCGAGAAGCGCGAGGAAATGCACTATTCCGGCGGCGTCGAGGAGTTCGTCAAATATCTCGACCGCAACAAGAAGGCGATCGTGCCGGCGCCGATCATGGTGCGCGCGGAGAATAACGGCATCGGCGTCGAGGCCGCGCTGTGGTGGAATGACAGCTACCACGAGAACGTGCTGTGCTTCACCAACAACATCCCGCAGCGTGACGGCGGCACCCATCTTGCCGGCTTCCGCGGCGCACTGACGCGCCAGGTCAACGGCTATGCCGAGGCCAACGCCAAGAAGGAAAAGATCGCGCTGACCGGCGACGATTGCCGCGAAGGCCTCACCGCCGTTTTGTCGGTGAAGGTGCCCGATCCGAAGTTTTCGTCGCAGACCAAGGACAAGCTGGTGTCCTCGGAAGTGCGTCCCGTGGTCGAGAACGTGCTTAACGAAGCGCTCCAGGCCTGGTTCGAGGAGCACCCCAGCGAAGCCAAGACGATCGTCGGCAAGGTGATCCAGGCCGCCGCTGCCCGCGAAGCCGCGCGAAAGGCGCGCGAGCTGACGCGCAAGAGCCCGCTCTCGGTCTCCTCGCTGCCCGGCAAACTCGCCGACTGCCAGGAAAAGGACCCGGCGAAATCCGAACTCTTCATCGTCGAGGGTGACTCGGCAGGCGGCAGCGCCAAGCAGGGCCGCAACCGCGAATTCCAGGCGGTGCTGCCGCTGCGCGGCAAGATCCTCAACGTGGAACGCGTCCGCCCCGACAAGATGCTGTCGAGCGAGCAGATCGGTACGCTGATCACCGCGCTCGGCACCGGCATCAGCGACGAGTTCTCGGTCGAGAAGCTGCGCTATCACAAGATCATCGTAATGACGGACGCCGACGTCGACGGCGCCCACATCCGCACGCTGCTGCTGACCTTCTTCTACCGGCAGATGCGCGACATCATCGACGGCGGCTATCTCTACATCGCCCAGCCGCCGCTCTATAAGGTCTCGCGCGGCAAGTCCGAGCAGTATCTGAAGGACGAGCGGGCGCTGGAGGACTATCTGATCGACGCCGGGCTCGACGATTGCGTCTTCGTCCCCGGCACCGGCGGCGACCGCACCGGGCGCGATTTGCGCGCGCTGGTCGACGACGCCCGCGTCGTCCGCAGCATCCTGCGCAATCTGCACAGCCGCTATAACCGCAAGGTCATCGAGCAGGCCGCCATCACCGGCGTGCTGAACAAGCCGATCTACGGCAATCCCGAGAACGCTGCCGCGGCGGCGCAATACATCGCGAGCCGGCTGGACAACCAGGCCGAGGAGGTCGAGCGCGGCTGGGTCGGGCAGTTCGTCGAGGGCCAGGGCTTCCAGTTCGAGCGCACCGTGCGCGGCGTCAAGGAAGCGGCGGTCATCGACGATGCGTTCCTGGGCTCGGCCGAGGCCCGCAAGCTCGACGAGTACACGACGAAACTCCAGGACGTCTATGCTCGCTTCGGCAAGCTGCGGCGCAAGGACAGCGAGCACATGGTCCATGGACCGGTCGACCTGTTCGAAGCGGTGACCGAGGCCGGCCGCAAGGGCATCACGCTGCAGCGCTACAAAGGCTTGGGCGAGATGAACCCGGAGCAGCTCTGGGAGACGACGCTCGACACCGACGTGCGCTCGCTGCTGCAGGTGAAGGTCAAGGAGGTCGACGAGGCCGACGACATCTTCACCAAGCTGATGGGCGACGTGGTCGAGCCGCGCCGCGACTTCATCCAGGAACACTCCCTCAGCGCGACGATCGATATCTGAGGCGCTTTTGGCTGCCGGTGAATCTCGCCGGCGGCCATCGCGACGAAGCGGCGTAGATGCATCGGCCTGTTCTGAAAGCCAGCCCAATTTTGCTCCGCGACAATCATTCGACAGCGGGCGTCTCGAAGGATGGCCGCAGGCGATATCTGGGCCTTCATGGTTCGCCCGGCGATGCCGAGCATCGTCCGGAGACGCGCGTTCCGCGCTCCTCACCATGAGGATCTGAGAGCCTCTTCCGAACTAACTGACGGGCTCAAGCCGCGGCGAGCGCAATTGCTACCTCGCTCAAATCTCTGTATTTTCCGCCTCCGAAGCAGCCCCGCCCCCCAACAGGACAGCGAGAACCCACGTGGCGCCCATTCAGTACATCGTCGAGGGCGGTCAGCGGCTCTCGGGCTCGATCGAGCCGTCCGGCAACAAGAATTCGGCACTCCCGATCATCGCCGCCGCGCTGCTCACCGAGCACCCGGTGACGCTGGAGAACGTGCCGCGCATCCGCGACACCGAGACGCTGGTGGAGCTGATCCGCTCGGTCGGCGCGTCCGCCGAATGGACCGCCCGCAATACGCTTCACATCCATGCCAAGAGCATCCGCTCCGCCGATCTCGATCCGGAGCTGTGCGTGCGCATCCGTGCCTCGATCCTGCTTGCAGGCCCCCTGCTCGCACGCTGCGGCGAGGTGATGCTGCCGCCGCCGGGCGGCGACGTCATCGGCCGCCGCCGTCTGGACACGCATGTGCTCGCGCTCGAACAGTTAGGGGCCAAGGTCACCGCGACGGACCGGCTCGAGTTCCGTGCGGCCAAGCTCGCTGGCGCGGACGTGTTCCTGGACGAGCCGAGCGTCACCGCGACCGAGAACGCGCTCGTCGCAGCCGTCGCGGCCGACGGCGTCACCTATTTGCGCAACGCGGCCTCCGAGCCGCATGTGCAGGACCTCGCCAATTTCCTGGTCGCGCTCGGCGCCAAGATCGAGGGCATCGGCACCAACACCATGATCATCCATGGCCCGGCGACGCTGGGCTCTGCGACCTACAGGATCCAGCCCGACCATATCGAGGTCGGCTCGCTGATCGGCCTTGCCGCCGTGACGCGTTCGTCGCTTCGCATCACGCGCGCCGGCGTCGAGCATCTGCGCTCGATCCGCATGGGCTTCGAGCGGCTCGGCATCGTCTGCCGCGTCGAAGGCGATGACATCATCGTGCCCTCCAACCAGACACTGAAGATCCAGGACGATTTCGGCGGCCACGTGCCGAAACTGGAGGACCAGCCCTGGCCGGCCTTCCCGGCCGATTTGATGTCGATCGCGATCGTCACCGCCACGCAATGCGATGGCGTGATCCTGATGTTCGAGAAGATGTTCGAATCGCGGATGTTCTTCGTCGACAAGCTGATCGCGATGGGCGCGCGCATCGTGCTGTGCGACCCGCACCGCGCCATCATCGCGGGGCCCAGCCGGCTGCACGGCGCAGTGATGACCTCGCCCGACATCCGCGCCGGCATGGCGATGCTGCTCGCCGCGGTTTGCGCCGAGGGCACATCGACCATCAACAACGCCGACCAGATCGAGCGAGGCTACGAGCGCATCGAGGAGCGGCTGAATGCGCTCGGCGCGAAGATTAAGCGCGTGCCTGAGCGGAAGAGCTGAGGCTCCTTCTCTTCATGGTCGCGTGCCCCGGACGCAGCGCAGCACGTAAGTGATGCGCTGCTGAGCCGGGGCCCATGCGGCAAAAGCCCGCGCCTGCGGCTCCCGTGTCCCGGCTCGCGCCACGCGCGTCCGGGACACGATAACGCAGGCCATGTTTTCGACGTGTGTCTGTGCTATTGACCGGCCATGCTCGACACCGTTCAACCTCGTCCGCAGCCGCAAGCCGGCGTGCCACCTAATCATCTCGCCGAAGAGTTCGTCGAGACACTGCGGCTGGCCGTGCCGATGATGCTGACGCAGCTCGGGCAGATCGCGATGATCACGAGTGATCTCGTGCTGATCGGGCGGCTCGGCGAGGATGCGGTCGCCGCGGCCGCGCTGGCGCATACGGTCTATTTCGTCAGCTTCACCTTCGGGCTCGGATTGATGGCTGCGGTCTCGCCGCTGGCCGCGCAGGCGTTTGGCGCCGGTGATTTCAGGCGCATCCGCCGCTCCTTACGCGTCGGCCTGTGGGTCGCGCTCCTGATCTCGCTGCCGATGATGGCCTCGCCGCTCTATGGCGAGCACATCCTGATTGCGCTCGGACAGGCGCCGCATTCAGCCAGCCTCGCCCAGCGCTATCTGAACGGACTGGCCTGGGGCATCGCGCCGGCGCTCGGCTTCATCGCGCTGCGCAGCATGATGAGCGCGGTGAACCGGCCGCAGGCGCCGCTGTGGATCACCATCGCGGCGATCCCCGCCAATGTCGCGCTGGTCTATTGCCTGATCCACGGCCTGTTCGGCCTGCCGGAGCTCGGCCTGCTCGGCGCGGGGCTCGCCACCAGCCTTGTCAATCTCGGCACCTTCATCGCCGCGCTTGCCATCGCGGCATGGCGCAAGCCGTTCGCCGACTATCATCTGCTCGCCCATCTCTGGCGGATCGACTGGCCCTTGATGCGTCAGCTGATCGCGATCGGCGCTCCGATCTCCTTCTCCCTGCTGCTGGAATTTGGCCTGTTCTCCTCGGCGGCGCTGCTGATGGGGCTGATCTCGACCACGGCGCTCGCCGCGCACCAGATCGCGCTCCAGGTCACGGCCGTATTGTTCATGGTCCCGCTCGGCATCGGCATGGCCGCGACCGTGCGCGTCGGCCACGCCTTCGGACGCAACGAGCCGGAGGGCGTCAGGCGCGCCGGCCTCGTGGCGACGCTGCTCGGGATCGCGCTCGTCGCGGCGCTGACCGTCGCGATCATCCTCGGCCGCTATGAGCTGGGGCGGCTGTTCTTCGGCAGCAGCGAGGCGAGTGCGCCAACCGTCGAGCTGACTGCGACGCTGCTCCTGGTCGGCGCGACCTTCTTCATCGCCGATGCGCTCCAGACCATCATGGGCGGCGCGCTGCGCGGCATCAACGACACCAAAATGACGCTGGTGTTCGCGGCGATCGGCTATTGGTGCGTCGGCTTCCCCATCGCCTGGATGCTGGCCTTCCACGCCGACCTCGGCGCGGTCGGCGTCTGGATCGGGCTGTCGATCGGATCGTTCGTCTATGCCGGCCTGCTGATCTTGCGCTTCAGGATGCTGACGCGCAGACTGGCGGGATGACCGGAACTGTTCGCGAAGTCACCCCCGAGATCGACGCCGGCACGCTGCTGGCCGGTGCACAGTTCATCGACGCTTTCCGCGTGGCGATCGGCTCGACACCGGTGAATGCCCGCGAGGCCTGCACAAGGATGGTGCTGCACGGGCCGCGCTGGATCGATGCGCTGCTGCGCCTGCGCAACATCGCGGTCGCGCCGCTCGGACTGAAGACATCGGGCGAAGGCGCGCCGGCGCCCGGCGGCCTGATCGGCCTGTTTCCGGTGCTGAGCGAGACGCCGGAGCGGCTGGTCGCCGGCTTCGATGACCATCACCTCGATTTTCGCGTCGTGATCGACGTGACCGGCCACGCGGCGGACCGTCAGGTCACATCGACCACGCTGGTGCGGACGCATAATCTCCTCGGCCGGACCTACCTCACCCTCATCATGCCCTTCCACAAGCTCGTGGTCCGCGGCATGATGGGATGCATCGTGGAGCCGGCCCGATGACGCTGTCAGTCGACCTCTTCTTCTCTTTCCGCAGTCCCTACAGCTATCTGGCGCTGCCGAAGACGCTCAAGCTCGTCGAACAGTATGACCTCGCGGTGAATTTGCGACCGGTCTATCCGCTCGCGGTCCGCGTGCCCGGCTTCTTCAAGAAGGCCAGTCCGCAGTTCGCCCGCTACATCGTGCTGGACTCCCGCCGCGTCGCCGAGCACGAGGGGATTCCGTTCCGCTTCCCGCGGCCCGATCCGGTCGTGCAGGACATGACGACACTCGATGTCGCGGCCGAGCAGCCCTACATCCACCGCCTGACCCGGTTAGGTGCCATGGCGCAGCTCGAAGGCCGCTCGCTCGAATTCACCTACGCGATCGCACGCATGCTCTGGGACGGCTCGGTTGCGGGTTGGAACGATGGCGATCATCTCGCGCGCGCCGCCGAACAGGCGGGCTTCGATCTCGCCGCGATGGATGCCGCGATCACCGCTGACGCGGATCGCTACGAGCAGGTGATCACGAAGAACGAGAAGGATCACGCCGCCTCCGGCCATTGGGGCGTGCCGACCTTCGTGTTCGAGAACGAGCCGTTCTTCGGCCAGGACCGCATCGATCTCCTGGTCTGGCGCATGCAGGGCATGGGGCTCGCGCGGCGGTGTTGAGAGATGCTGAGCGGGTCGGTTACCGGCCAGTTCGCACCATGCGCACGGCAAACGGCGCGTCTTCAGAAAATTCCACGTCGGCATGCCCGTCCGAAAGAACACGACCCACGCATAGGACGGTCCGCTTGCCGTGCTTGTCCAGTACTGGATCGACGGTGTCCCGGGAAACACCGTTTCGTTGATCGCGGGCCTCTTGCAGTGGCTTGCCACGATGGTTTGCAGTTCGTCTCGCTGCGGAAGTCGCCAGGCTGCGTCGCCCTGCAAGTGAAGTTCCATTGCGCTGTCCCAATCCAGCAACCTGACCGAGCCAGAGCAACCTTCACCTTCTGTCCACTGCTGCCCATAGCTGCATCGTGTCCAGGTGAGATCGGTACTCCTGTCATAGGCCGTGTCGCCGCGGACCTCGAAGCGCGATGCGACCGGCTCAACTGGCTTGGCGGGGTCGCATTCGGCCCGAGCTATGCTGGATGCGGCAACGAGACTCGCACTCAGCGCGGCAGCAACAACAGTATATCTGCGGGCCCTCATCTGCCCACGCGCGCGGGCTTGTCGGCGGCCGCTTCCGACCATTCGCCGACGACGCGGTCGAGATCGCAGAGATTCTGGTGCATCTGCTCCAGCGAGAAGCCGAGCGCGAAGAAGCGCTCCGCAGTGTCGCCGGGATGGCCGCGAATAAGGCCGTCCTGCCGGACGCCGGCGACTGCCTCGGCGTAGTGCTGAAGCGCGACGTGCACGGGATGGATCGGTGGCGCGCCGACGCCCTCGCGCAAAGCCGCGGCGGCGGAGCGAAGAAAGCTCGCGATCACGGTCGAGACTTCCGTCAGCGGGGCCGCAAGCCGGCTCTGCACCTCGATCGGCAGCGGCACCACAGTGGCGCGGCCGATCATCACGACGTCATGGCGCAGCCGCAGGATCGTTCGCAGCAGCGGGCCGGTGTCCGGACCGCCGGACAGGCGCGCGGAACGCTCGCGCTCGGCCTCACTGCCGATGGCGTTGAGGCCGACAATCGCGGTGCCGATGCCGTCCTGGATCCGGTGCAGCGCGTCGTTGTCACGGCCGCGCGTCAGGCCCGCAAGCAATTCGGTGAAGGCGTCTGCGATCAGTTCGAGCAGGATCGCCGCGCTGGCGCGGATCTGCCGCACCGCGCGCGACGGCAGCACCAGGAAGGAGACCAGCAGCCCGGTGATAGCACCCACCGAGACCTCGCTGACGCGGTCGATCGCCGACGCGAGCGGATCGGCATGATGCATGGTCGGGACCAGCAGCACGATCACTGCTGTCACGGTGGCGGTGCTCAGGGTCGGATAGATCGCGGCGATGAAGGCGAGCGGCGCGACCGCCAGCACCAGCAGGCCCAACAGCCCCGCTTCGCTGTGGTAGGGAAGCAGGATCGCGATGGCGCCGCCATAGATGGCGCCGCCGATCGTGCCGAGCATATAGTCGCGCGTCGCCTTCAGCGAGCGGCCGACGCTCATCTGGGTCACGATCAGCGAGGTCAGGACCGCCCAGAGCGGCAGCAACAGATGCAGCGCCGTCGCGATCGCATACGCCGCCGTCGCGGCCACCGTGACCCGGATCGCCAGCCCCAGCTGCGTCCTTCGCGACCGGATCCGGTCGAACAGCTCCTTTGCGAGTGCCATCGTCGAATGTCCCGGTCCGATCCTCATAAAGCCAGGCAAAAGCATAGCTGATGCCCACGGCCCCGAGGCCGCTTGAAAGGCCAAATCAGCCCGCCTAATTTGCGCGCCAAAACGAGGAAACACGATGGCCCACGAAACCGCAACGCTCGCCGCTTACGTCTTCAATCTGAAATACCAGGATATTCCGGCGGAGGTGCTGGATCGCGCGAAAGTGCTGACACTGGATTTCCTCGGCAGCGCCATCCGGGCCAGGTCCGAGGCGGAATCCACCCCGTCGATCCTGAAGATGCTGGAAGCGCTCGCGCTCGACACCAAGGGCGAGTCCACCGTGTTCGGCGACACCAAGACCTGGACACCGGCGGTTGCGGCCCTCCTCAACGGCGCGCTCGGCCACTCCCTCGATTTCGACGATACCCATGCGGATTCCTCGCTGCATCCGAGCGCGCCGGTCGTCCCGGCCGCCTTCGCCGTCGGCGAGATGGTCGGCGCCTCCGGGCGCGACGTGCTGACCGCGATCGTGGCGGGCTATGAGGTCTGCTGCCGGCTCGGCAACGCGCTCGATCCGACCTCGCATTATGCGCGCGGCTTCCATCCGACCGCGACCGCAGGCACCTATGGCGCGGCGGCGGCAGCCGGCAAGCTGTTCGGCCTCTCCGAGAAGCAGATCATCGCCGCCTTCGGCATCTCCGGCAGCCAGGCCGCGGGCTCGCTGCAATTTCTCGTCAACGGCGCCTGGAACAAGCGCTACCAGGTCGGCGCCGCCGCGATGAACGGCGTGATCGCCGCGACGCTGGCGCGCAACGATTTCGTCGGCTCGACCGAATCGGTCGAGGGCAAGCACGGCCTGCTCGCCGGCTACACCGACGATGCGCATCCGGACAAGGCAGTCGCCGAGCTCGGCAAGACTTACGAGACCATGAAGATCGGCGTAAAGCCGTATCCGAGCTGCCGCTACACCCACGCCGCGATCGACGCGCTGATCGCAATGCGGCGCGAGCACAATCTGACGCCCGACCAGGTCAAGCGCGTCGAGATCGGGCTGCACCGCAACGGGATCACGCTGACCGGCGATGCCGCGACCAAGCGTCATCCGCGCTCGATCGTCGGCGGCCAGTTCTCGATGTTCTTCACCGGCGCGCTCGCGCTCGACCAGGGCAGCTTCGGCTGGGACGACTACAACCGTCTCGGCGATGCGGCCATCGACGCGCTCGCCGACAAGTTCGACGTGGTGCAGGACGACCGCCTCGAGGTCGGCCGCACCCATCCGTTCGGCGCCCGTGTCAGCATCACCACCGACGATGGTGTGCATGAGCGCCTCTATGCCGATCCCTCGGGCGAGCCGACCTCCTTCCCCGACGCGCAGGCGATGCAGCAGAAGTTCCTGACGCTGGCGCGCCCGGTGCTGAACGCGCGCGCGGAGAAATTCGCGGATGCGATCATGACGCTGGAGCGGTTCGACCGCGTGGCTAAGGCGACGGAGCTGGGGAGGTAGTGACTTCGAGCTAGCGCTCGGCGCGTTCTTCCCCTCTCCCCTTCTTGTGGGAGAGGGTGGCATAGGCGGCCTTCGGCCACCGTCCTTAGAACGCCGATGCTTCGCATCGGCTATAGCGATAGCGGCGAGACGGGTGAGGGGTATCTCTCTCCGCGAGCACCTTCACGCAGTTGAATTCGCGGATAGAGACCCCTGATCCGGCGGTTCTTTCGTTATTCGTCCTTACATCAGGCGGATGTGCCGCTGACGACCGATCGAAATCAGACTGCGATGTGAGCTAGGGACGAGCTTTGCCCACATTTGCGGTTTGAATAGTATGAAAATAATTGGTCAGCATCACTGTCCCCAATGTCGCTAAGCCGCAACAATCATTGAGAAAAATTCAAATAGCTTCCGTTCGCCACAGTTGCGGCGTTTCATTCAACAACTCTGCATAGATATTTGAATTCTGCGCGTCTCGCCTTTGATCGGCCTAATGAAATTAGATTTTGCGCGCCCGAACGACCGGCGCTTCCGCCCTTTCGTTGTCCCGATTTTGCAATGGCAATTGACCGCTATGGGGAACAGCGATGGAATGCATGTCCGTTACCGATCGTCGGGCGTCCAGTGCTTACTCCTGCAAGCCTGCAGTACATCCCGATCGACTCAGGATCGCGCGTACTAAGCAAGCACGTGCTTCCGGTTCATTTCGTTTGCTCCGTTATCGGCTGCTATCGAGGGCTTCGTTAATCGTTCTTGTAACCACGGTGGCCGCTTTCGACGTGGGGCTATCACCTGCACGGGCGAGCAACGAGTGCGGGTTACTCGATGCCTCCGGCAGCGCTACCTGTCCTACCGCAGGCAACCCTTATTCCAACGGCATCAACTACGACCCCACCGACTCCCCCATTCACCTCACGCTTCAGCCCGGTGTCATTGTCACCATCCCGCAAGGCCCAGGCAGCGTTAACGCTGTCAACGGTGCTAACACGGGAGGCGTGTCCAGCCCCGCTGACGTCTCCATCACTGCAGATAGCGTGACCATCAACAATACAGCCAATCCCACAACCGCTAACAACACCGGCCTTCGGATTCAGTCCAGCGGGGACGCCATCATTAGTGCAACAAACACCACAATTAACGTGAGCGGCACCGACAGCACCTGGGCGATATTGAATTTCTCGCACCGAAACTCGGCGCTGCGACCTGATTTGGCGAGCGTAAACTTTCAAGGCACAATCATAGCCACTGTCGGAAGTGAAGGAGGCGCCATACAGGTGGACAACCGCGGCACTGGCAACGCAACCCTCGTGGCTTCGGGGGATATCAGTGTCCTGCGAAACGCTGGCCCCGGTACCACCCAGTACGGTTTGCTCGCTCATGCCGGCGATGCACTCTTTGGCTCCTCTGGGCCCGGCGATGCGTCGGTGACATTCAATAGCGGCACGCTCAACGTGAGCGCAATCCGGCCCCGTGGCATCCTCGTGTGGGTTGATGGCAACGGGTCGGCTACGGCCAGCACCGCGGCCGGCACCGTCATCAACGTGAGCGGCACGGAACGTGGAGGCCCCGGTGTTTATGTCTTTTCGGGTTTTGAGACGGCCACCGCGGCGAACAAGTTAACTGCGAACGTGGCATCGGAAATCACGAGTTCCGGGCCGGAGACCACCAGCTCCGGCAATCTACCGGCTGGTATTCGAGCCGTGGCGGCTGCAGGTGCTCAAATCGATGTGAGCTATACCGGCCCGGGCATTACAACCTCTGGCGGGAACGGCACCGGCATCACAGCCCTTTCTTCCGGCACCGGCAGCATAGCGGTGAACTCTACAGGGCCGATCAACACGACGACCGGGTCAAACGCAGTCGGCATACTCGCCGACAGCAGCGGCACGATACTCCGTCGAATTCCTGGATTACTGACGGACATCAAGTCGATAAATCCGGTGTCGACGGCGATAACTGGCTCGGTGCAAGTCAGTACGAGCAAGGATGTTCTCGCCCAGGGGGAGTTCGGCGCCGGGATCAGCGCGACGAGCCGCAGTGGCGGCGTGACGGTCAACGTTCAGGCCGGATCGGTGATGGGCGGTTGGCAGGCTGAACTTACCAGCCTCGGCCCGACCTACGGTCTACAGGCCTCCGGCGTTGTCCTCGGTTCATCCGCTGGCGCTGCCACTCTGACCAATGACGGCACCATCGGCGCGTTGTCCGATCGTGCGGTCGCAAATACTTCGCTCTTCCCGAGCAACAACACCAGCATCATCAACAACGGCACCATCACGGGCTTCGTGCAGCTCGTCGGCGACAATAACAGCATCGAGAACAATGGCCTGTTCAACCTGCGGCACTTCGCTGACACCAATGGGGATGGCGTGCGCGACACGCTCCGCGTTGCGGTTACGGACCTTGGCCCCGGCACCTTCACCAACAACGGGACCTTGGCATTGCTGGGCGGTCCCGGCGCAACCAGGCTTGATAGCGCCGGCCAATATCTGCCGCTGGGTCTGACCTTCAACAGCATGGCGTTGAGTGGCCCCGTGCAGGGCCAGATTTTCGGTGCGACCACGTTCACCAATTCCGGCACCATCGATCTGCAGGCCAACTCGGTGCCAGGTGACGTGCTCGTGATCACCGGACGCCAGGTCGGCTCGACGCCCATGCCGCTGATCGCGGGTCCAGGCCCCGGGACTTTCATCTCCAACGGCGGCACGCTGAAGCTCGACACGGTGCTGAACGAAGGTGGCCCCGCATCACAGTCTGACGTGCTGGTGGTCGATAGCACATCCCTCGGCCCCGGCGGCGCAACACGGTTGGCAATCCGCAATGCCGGCGGCACGGGTGTGCTAACTGTCGGCGACGGCATCCTGGTGGTTCAGGTGCTCGACCCCAGCCGTTCGGCACCCGACGTTTTCGCGCTCGCTGCTGGCATGGAGGTGCGCGGCGGCTCCTTCGATTATCGTCTCTTCCTTGGTGGCGTCAGCGGCAGCAATCCCAGTGACTGGTTCCTGCGCAACACTATGGACGTGCCGCCGACGGAGCCGATTGCTCCCCTACCGCCGACGGGGCCGAACCTGCCGACCGATCCGCCGCCGCAAACGCTGCCGCCCGGCGCCTGGCCGATCATCGGGCCGGAGCTTGCGACCTATGGCGTAGTGCAGCCGATTGCGCGGCAGATAGGTCTCACCACCCTTGGCACCCTGCATGAGCGCGTCGGCGATGCGGCAGCAGACGCCGCGTGCTTGAACGCCACGCCAGACTACAGCGCCATCATCACCAAGGCCCCACCAATCACCAAGGCCCCACCCTTGCCGTACGCCAATTGCCAGCAGGCCGTGTGGGGCCGCCTGTTCGGGCAGCAGATCGACAACCACTACCAGGCCTTCGCCGACCCGCGCGCCACCGGCAGAGTTGCCGGCATCCAGACCGGCATCGATGTCTGGCGCGGCAGCCTGATCCCGGGCCACAGCGACACCGCCGGCCTCTACTTCGCCTATGGCAATGGCAACGTCGGCGTGAACGGGCTCGTCACCAACGCGGCGGCGACCGCCTATGTCCTGCAGCACACCGGCTCGCTCAATCTCAATGCCTATTCGGTCGGCGGCTACTGGACCCACTATGGCCCCGGAGGCTGGTACATCGACGCGGTGCTGCAGGGCTCGTTCTACAACGGCGACGCCTCGACCCAGTTTGCCAGATTGCCGACCAACGGTACGGGCTTCACCTCATCGCTGGAGGCGGGCTATCCCATCCCGCTGCCATGGCTTGGACCGCGCTTCGTGCTGGAGCCGGAAGGGCAAATCATCTGGCAGCGCGTTTCCTTCGACGCCAACAATGACGGCCTGGGCCCGGTCGCGCTCGGCACCACCTCCGGCGCCACGGGACGGCTCGGCCTGCGCGGCAAGTGGACCATCAACGATCCCGCCGGGCGGGTGTGGCAACCTTACGTGCTCGGCAATATCTGGCGTGACTGGGGCGCCAACGCGAACACGATGTTCGGCATTGACGCGGTGCCCTTGCTCGAGCGGACGACGCGGCTGGAGTTCGCCGGCGGGTTCAGCGCGAAAATTCTTCCTGGCCTTAGCCTCTATGCGCAGGCAGGCTACCAGTTCGCAGTGAGCGGCACCGACGGCGGCAGGCGCGATGGCGTCAAGGGCGACTTCGGCGTGCGGTACTCGTGGTAAGGGAGACCGTACTGTCCATGCGCTCGCAGGATACCCGCGCGCCTGAGAAACAGCGCCTGCAGCCTCAGTCCTGCTTTTCGCAGCGGCGGCTCGCTCCATTCGTTCGCTTTGGCAAGACAGGCTGACGCGATCTCGCGCCGGACTTGATCCACCACCGCGTCAATGTTGCGCCTGACTGCGAGGTCGCGCGAGCAGCGCGCGGCCATTCCGGACAAGTGCGTCAGCGTGGTGCCAGCGATCTGGTCGATTAGTTCATCGGCCGCGTCGCGCCGCACCAAGGTGCGCTTCTTCTCCTCGATCTTGATCTGCAGCAATTCGGTTTTGGCCTTGACGTGCGCGACGTCGGCTGCCGTACGCGGCGACCGGCGATGCTCGCGCCGCAGGTATCGCAGGTAGGCGACGTGCCTCTGGTCGAGCAGGAAGCCGTCATCTACCCCGCCAGTTTCCCCTTCTCGCGCGTCGCTGCCACCACATCGCGCACGAGATCGAACACGCCATCCGCCTCCGGCGGTGCGTTCGGTGAGCGGCCGAGACGCACGATCACCAGGCCCTCCGACGGGATCATGATCGTGTACTGCCCGATCGAGCCCTTGGCGAAGAAGGCATCGCGCGGCCAGCCGTGCGCGACGCGGAAGTTTGCGCCAAAACTGTCGCCCTGGTTGGTCCAGAAGCCGGCGCCGATGCCGACCCACGCATTTGGCGTCGCCGTGGCGGAGTAGCTCACCCAGCCTTCCGGCAGGATGCGCCTGCCGCCGGCGACGCCGTCATTGAGATAGAGCTGGCCGAAACGCGCCCAGTCGCGCGCTGATGCGAGCATCTCGCTCGAGCCCTCCACCGTGCCGGCGCCATCGAGCTGAAGCGTGACATGGCGCATGCCGAGCGGGGCGAACAATTCGCGGCGCGCGAAGCGAAGTGCGTCTGAGGGATTGCCGCCGGCGGCGTTGCGGATCAGGTACGCGAGCATGATGGTGTTGCCGTCGTGATAATTCCACGCCGTGCCCGGCGCGGTCGCGAGCGGCATGCTCGCAGCATAGGCGGCCATGTCGTCTTCGGTGAATTTCATGCGATTGACCGGCTCGAACGCGGAGCCGAGCGAAGCCTGCAGCGAGCTGCCGAGCGCAAGCCCCGCGGTGTGGCGTAGCAGTTGATCGACGGTGATGGCGTGGCGCGGATCGTCCGCATTCGTCCACGCGGCAACCGGCGCGGGTCCGTCGAGATTCAACTTGCCCTTGCGCACGAGAATGCCGGTTAGCGCTGATATCACCGACTTCGTCATGGAGAAGCCGAGCAGCGGCGTCTCCGGTCCAACGCCGTCCGCATAGCGCTCGGCGATGATGAGGCCGGCCTTCATGACGACGACGGCGCGGGTGCGGCGGTAGGGCGGCCGTGTCGGCTCGGTGAAGGCGCGGTCGAGCGCGGCGGCCAGCTCCGGGGTTTGCGGCAGCACGATCGCGGGGCCGGCGATCTCGGGCAGCAATGCGGGCTGCCTGTCTTCCGCCGGCACCGTCACATCGGCAAGCGCCGCGCCGTGGTCGAGCGTGCAGCCCAGCCCCTCGCGATAGACGGCACGGCTGCGGCTGAAGCCGAACAGCATCACGGTGACGTCCTTGCGGGTGCGATCGACCTGATAGTCCATGGCCCAGGTGATCAGCCCGGTGCCGGGCATCGCGTCGGTGGTCTGGGCGAAGGTCCGCTGCGGATCGAGGCCGGAGACGAACGTCTCAGCGCAGAGAATATCGGCGAGGAAGCCGGTAGCGACCCGGGGCGCGTTGCGGGCGCGGGCTGCGCCGAGCGCGAGACCGATACAGGCGATGGTGGAGGCGAGGAGGACGATCTTGCGGCGGCGGGTCACGGGCTTCTCCGGCTTCGGGACGTGTGCTGCAGATGAGGCCAGAGCGGCTGGATGGCCGCTCGCCGGATTTGGAAAATGACCTTGTCGAAATCGGCGGGAGCTAGCCGATTCTGGAATTACTATTTTGTTTCAGATACTTAATGGTAAGGCGCGCCTCGGACGCTGGTCTACTCCCTCTCCGCGCCTGCGGGGAGAGGGGGGAGTCTCCACAAGGGCGGTGAGAACTGGACTCGCGGGGAGCCCCCTCACCCGGAATTTGCTCTCGCAAATTCCGGCCTCTCCCCGCACGCGGGGAGAGGCGAAGAAAGAGGTCACGCCGCCTTCACCTTCAGCCGCCGATATTCCGTCGGCGTCACGCCCGTGACCGCCTTGAAGGCGCGGTTGAAGGGGCCGAGCGACTGGAAGCCGGCGTCCATGGCGATGGTGATGACGGGGACTTCGGCCTGGGCGGGATCGGCGAGCGCGGCCTTGGCTTCCTCGATCCGGTGGTTGTTCAGGAACACATTGAAGTTGCGATGGCCGAGCCGCTGGTTGATCAACCGGCGCAGCCGGTATTCGGGAATCTTCAGGCGGCCCGCCAGCATGCCGATGCTGATGTTCTCCTGGCGATAGATCCGCTCGTCGGCCATCAGGCGCATCAAGGCATCGATGAGCTTTTGATCGGCGGCTTCCTCGGCGGCCGCCGGCGGATTCGGAACGATCGCTGGCGCGATCTCGACCGAGACCGGAAACAGGTCCGCGCCATCGACGCGCATCATCGCCCAGGAGATCGCGGCGACGACACACGCGAGCGCACCGGCGTTGATCAGATTGACAACATCGCCCGCGTCCCGGCCGACGACGAGCATCTGCAGCAGCGCGTTCAGGCCGCCATAGAGCGCAGCCGCCGCAACGATGAAGACGCGGACACGGCGGCGACGCTCGACCAGATCGGCCGACCACGACGCGATCGTCTGCGTGACCGCGAGCGCGATGAAACCGAGCGAGATCAGATTGGTCGCTATAACTGAGATCCGCACATTGCCGCCTGGGGCGATCCGCAGGCAGCTCGCGAAGCTGAACGCGACCACGAGCGCCCAGACCAGGCCATGCCACCGGCGCAGGCGAAACTCATCGTCGAACAGCGCGCGCGTGAACAGCCAGAACACCACGACATTGCCGGTCGACAGTGCGATCAACGGCGCGTGCCAGGCCGAGACCAAAGTCGGCGCGCCGATCGAAGCGCTTGCGGCATGTGCCGCGGAGCCCAGCGCGAGCGCAATGGCGAGCCGGCCGGCCAGCACGTTCCGGAAGTCGCTGGCGAGCGATGCCGCCAGCACCAGCAGCAATGCGACGCTTGCGGCACGGAAGGCAAGTTCGAGGGTGGCAGGAGTCATCAGTCAGCGCGACCGGTCGAAGGCTGCAATCCGCCGAACATCGTCGCTCGTGTCGGCTTTTTCAAGAACCTTGTCACCGCCAGCGATTGCGCGTGGGCACCCGGCATGATCGGAGAAACCATCACCCATCCCGGTTTCCAACATTGCTCTCGCCGCCATCCCGTGGCGGCGGCAAATAGACTATCGCGCCGATGCAGCGACCGGCGCGACGTCCCGATCAAACCCTGTTACGATCGCCGCCGCAAAGAAGGAGTCCACCATGAGCTGGCAACCCTGCAACGATCCCGTGCTCGGCGATCCCCTGTCCTGCGATGCGCTCGACCTCGTCATCGTGCCGCGCACCCGCGACCTCGGCGACGGATTTGCGGTGCGCCGCGCGCTGCCGCATGGCAAGCGGCAGATGGTTGGCCCCTTCATCTTCTTCGACCATTTCGGACCAGTGCAGTTCGTCTCCGGCAAGGGCATGGACGTGCGCCCGCATCCGCATATCGGGCTTGCCACCGTCACCTATCTGTTCGACGGCGCGATCATGCACCGCGACAGCGAGGGCAACATCCAGGAGATCCAGCCCGGCGCGATGAATTTGATGACGGCCGGGCGCGGCATCGCCCATTCCGAACGGACGCCGGATGCGCAGCGCGCCTCGGGCCAGAAGATGCTGGGCCTGCAAAGCTGGATCGCGCTGCCGGCCGGATCCGAAGAGATCGCGCCGTCGTTCCAGCATTACGGTGCCGGCGACCTGCCGATGATCTCCGAGCGCGATTTCACCGCGCGGGTGATCGCCGGCTCATCGTTCGGCATCACCTCGCCGGTCTCGATGGTCTCGCCCTGGTTCTACACCGAGGTCACGGCCGCCGCCGGCGCGAGCCTGCCGCTCGATCCTGATCACGAGGAGCGCGCGATCTACCTCGTTGACGGCGTGGTCGAGATCGCGAACGAGCGCTATGAGGGGCCGCGGCTGCTGATCTTCCGCCCCGGCGACCGCATCACCGTGAAGGCCGTGACGCCGACGCGGATGATGTTCCTCGGCGGCGATGCGCTGGAGGGCCCGCGCCACATCTGGTGGAATTTCGTCTCCTCCAGCAAGGAGCGGATCGAGCAGGCCAAGCAGGACTGGAAAACCGGCCGCTTCGCGGCGGTTCCGCAGGAACATGAGTTCATTCCGCTGCCGGAATAGGCTAATCCGGTTTCCGGTCGCGCCATCAGGCGCGGCCGGATTTCCTGTCCGAAGGCCTTGTCTCCGAAAGCCCTGCCGATGACCACCATGCTCTCCAGCGACCTGCCCCTGCCCAAGATCGGCCGCGGCAAGGTGCGCGATATCTACGCCATCGACGACGACCGCCTGCTGCTCGTCACCACCGACCGCATCAGCGCCTTCGACGTCGTGATGGGCGAGACCATCCCGATGAAGGGCGCGGTGCTGACGCAGATCAGCGCGTTCTGGTTCAGGGAGCTCGAAGGGGTGGTGCCGCATCACATGATCAGCGCCGACACCGACGAGATCATTGCCGCCGTGCCGGCATTGAAGCCGCACCGCGCCGAGATCCTCGGCCGCGCCATGCTGTCGCGCCGCACCACCGTGTTCCCCATCGAATGCGTGATCCGCGGCTATCTCTCGGGCTCGGCCTGGAAGGAATATGCGGCCAGCGGCACGCTCGCCGGCGAGCAACTGAAGGCCGGCCTCGTCGAGAGCGAGAAGCTCGAGCCTTCGATCTTCAGCCCTGCGACCAAGGCCGAGACCGGCCATGACGAGAACATCACCATTGCGCGGATGCGTGAGGTGGTCGGGGACGAGGTCGCCTACACGCTCGAGAGCATGACGCGCTCGATCTACACGCTCGGCGAGGAGCTGGCGCGCGAGCAGGGCATCATCATTGCCGACACCAAGTTCGAGTTCGGCCGCGACAAGGACGGCCGCATCATCCTGATCGACGAGGTGATGACGCCGGATTCGTCGCGCTTCTGGGCGGTCGATGCCTACAAGCCCGGCCAGCCGCAGGCGAGTTTCGACAAGCAGCCGTTGCGCGACTATCTCGACGCCGAGCGCCGCGCCGGCCGCTGGAACGGCGACGCCCCGCCGCCCCCGCTACCCGCCAGCGTCGTGGATGCAACCAGCAAGCGGTATCTCGAAGCGTATCGGCGCGTGACGGGGAAAGAGCTGAAGATCTAGCCCGGCCGTCGCCACCTCTCGCTCCGTCATTGCGAGCCACCGGGGCCGCGCTTCGCGCGGACCCGGTGGTTCGCAATGACGCGGAGGGGCCCGCACGTCTCTCGACCATCCCGCCTGCCGCAGGTGATCCGCCGTTCACATACCGTGAAGCGTATCCTCGCCGGATCGCGGCGGAACTGTCAGATATTTCATAGTTACAAGAATCCTGTTGCGCTAAGCCTGTAGTCGTCTACGTCTCGGACGGGACTTTTCAGGGGCGAGCGTTAGGGCGTGACCGATCCAGCAGTTACCTTCACTCCGGCGTCGCGATTCGATCCGGCCGTCAAGCGTGCGCTGAACGATATGCTGGGCGGAACGGCTGCGAGCGTTCTGACTGTCACCTTCGGCCTGTCCTATGCGCTGCTGATCTTCGCCGGCCCGCTCTCGCCCTACCTGTCCTACGGGATCGCGGCGACCTTCATCAGCTCGGCGGTGCTTGCCGCCATCGTCGCGCTCGGCAGCTCCCTGCCCTTTGCGATTGCCGCACCTGACAGCTCGACCGCAGCGATAACAGGCATTCTGGCGGCCTCGCTGGTCGAGCGGATACAGGCCGCCAATCCGTCGGCGCCGCTGCTCTCGCCGGTTTTGATCACGCTCGGCCTATCGACGGCGCTGACCGGCGTGATGCTGTGCGCATTGGGCCTGACGCGGATGGGCCGCGCCATCCGCTACGTGCCTTATCCCGTGGTCGGCGGCTTCCTCGGCGCCACCGGCCTCCTGATCGTCATGGGCGCGATCCGGGTGATCACCGATCATCCCGTGCAGTTCGCGACGCTGACGCGCCTCGCCAACGGCATCGCGCTGTTGGAGCTGGGTGCGGCCTGCGCCATGGCGCTGGTGCTGTATCTGACCTGGCATCGTTCGCGCAGCGCGTTCGGGCTGCCGATCATCCTGATCGGTGGCGTGCTCACGGCGCATATGGCGTTCTGGATCACAGGTGTCTCGCTCGATGAGGCTCATGCCCTGGGCTGGACCTTTGCGCCGCCGCCGCAGGCGGCCTTCATGGTGCCCTGGCACATCGACGATCTCGCGAACTATCCCTGGTTCGCCGTACCGGACCTGCTTGGCAACCTCGTTGCGGTCATCTTCGTCACTGCATCCAGCACGCTGTTCAACACCACCGGCATCGAGGTGGCCTTGCACCGCGAAGCCAATCTGGAGCGCGAGCTGAATGTAACCGGCGCCGCCAACATCGTGGCCGGCGTGCTCGGCGGCTACCCCGGCTGCAGCTCGATCAGCCGCTCGGTCCTCAATTTCAGCAGCGGCGGCCGCGGACGCCTGTCGGGCCTCACCGTCTCGGCGCTGTCGCTCCTGATGCTCGCGGTCGCACCCGAACTGCTCAGCTTCATTCCGAAATTCGTGCTCGGCGGCCTCCTGCTCTATCTCGGCGCCGACCAGCTGCACAAATGGATCATCGAATCGCGCAAGCGGCTTTCGAAGCTCGAATACCTGTCGCTCATCGCCATCATCGCGATCATCGTCGTCTGGGGCTTCGTGCCGGGCATCCTGATCGGCGTGATCATCGGCTGCGCCACCTTTGCATTCAGCGCGGCGCGGGTCGAATCGATCAAATACAGTTTCGACGGCTCGGAATATCGCTCCTCGCTCGATCGCTCGCGCGACGACCAGGACGTGCTGCTTGCCCATGGCGGCAAGATCCAGGGCCTGAACCTGCAGAGCTATCTGTTCTTCGGATCGGCCAACCGGCTCTATCAGCACGTCAAGCAGCTGCTCCAGGAGCGTCCGGAGTGCCGCTACCTGTTGTTCGACTTCAAGCTCGTCACCGGCGTTGACTCGTCGGCCGCCTACAGCTTCGCCCAGATCAAGCGCAGCGCGGCCGACCTCGGCGTCGAGCTGATCCTGGTGCATCTGTCGGCGGCGGCCGAGAAGGTGCTGCGCTCCAGCGACTTCGTCGGCGAACGCGTCACCATCATTCCCGAGCTCGATCACGCGCTGGAATGGTGCGAGAACGAGATCATCGCGCAGCATCAGGGACTGGCACAGGAAGAAGCCAGCCTCCACGACTGGTTCGCGGGGCTTCTCAATAGTGAGGACGATGCCGACAAGCTGATCCGCCGCTGCCAGCGCATCGAGGTCGACGCGGGCGAGGTCATCGTGCAGGCGGGTGATCCTGCCGATTCCATGCATTTCATCCTCGACGGCCGCGTCGGCATCATGGTCCCCGCCGAAGACGACCGCACCACGCGCGTGCGCAGCCTCGGGCGGTACACCACGATCGGCGAGATGGGCCTGGTGTCGAACACGCCTCGCAGCGCGACGATCCAGGCCGAGGCCGACAGCGTGCTCTACGTGCTCAACACGCACCAGTTCGACGCCATCAGGGACGAGGACCCCGCGCTGAGCCACAAGCTCCTGACCTATTTCGTGTCGGTCATGGCCGAGCGGCTGACGTTTGCGAACCGGACGATCGCGGTGCTGAGGAGGTAACGCGCGCGAAGCCCGGATGGAGCGCGGCGCAATCCGGGTTTCTCATGCGAGGCGGGAGTCCCGGATTTCGCTGCGCTCCATCCGGGCTACAACAGGTGTGCCCTACACCCCCGCCATCATCACGTATTTGATCTCGACATATTCTTCCATGCCGTGATGGGAGCCTTCGCGGCCAAGGCCGCTTTCCTTGACGCCGCCGAAGGGCGCGACTTCCGTCGTGATCAGGCCTGTGTTGACGCCGACCATGCCGGATTCCAGCGCCTCGGCGACGCGCCAGACACGGCCGAGATCGCGGGAGTAGAAGTACGACGCCAGGCCGAACGGCGAGGCGTTGCACATCGCAATCACGTCGGCTTCGTCCTTGAAGCGGATCACCGGCGCGAGCGGCCCGAAGGTCTCCTCCTGGGCCACCAGCGAGTCTGGCTTGACGTCGGACAGCACGGTCGGCTCGAAGAAGGAGCGACCGAGCTCGCTGCGCTTGCCGCCGGTGACGATTTTGGCGCCGCGCTTGACGGCATCCGCGATGTGGCGCTCGACCTTGTCGACTGCCTTCATGTTGATCAGCGGGCCCTGCGTAACGCCGCTCTCGGTGCCGTCGCCGATCTTCATCGCCGCGACCTTCTTCGACAGCTTCTGCACGAACTCGTCGTAGATCTTGTCCTGGGCGTAGAGGCGGTTGGCGCAGACACAGGTCTGGCCCATGTTGCGGTATTTAGAGACGATCGCGCCTTCGACCGCGGCGTCGATGTCGGCGTCGTCGAACACCACGAACGGCGCATTGCCGCCGAGCTCGAGGCCGAGCCGCTTCACACCGACGGAGGCCTGCTGGTAGAGAATCTTGCCGACCGCGGTCGAGCCGGTGAAGCCGACGAAGCGCACGGCCGGATGCTCGCACAGCACCTTGCCGATCGGCGACGCATCACCGGTGATGATGTTGAAGACACCCTTGGGGACGCCGGCCTTTTCGGCGAGCGCGGCGAGCGCCAGGGCCGAGAGCGGGGTTTCGTTGGCGGGCTTGAGCACCACGGTGCAGCCAGCCGCCAGCGCCGGCGAAACCTTGCGGGTGATCATCGAGTTCGGGAAATTCCACGGCGTGATTGCGCCGCAGACGCCGATCGGCTGCTTGATCGCGAGCAGCCGTGCATCGGGACGCTGCGTCGGGATGGTCTCGCCATAGACGCGCCTCGCTTCCTCCGCGAAGAACTCGACATAGGCGCCGCCGATGTCGACCTCGCCGAGCGCCTCGGAGAGCGGCTTGCCCTGCTCGGAGGTGAGGATCAACGCCAGGTCCTCGCGGTTGGCGACGATCAGCTCGAACCATTTGCGCAGGATGTTGGAGCGCTGCTTGGCGGTGTGCTTGGCCCAGGCCGGAAACGCACGTTCGGCGGCCTCGACCGCCTTGGTCGCATCATCCGCCGATAGCTGCGGGACTTTCGCAAGCTCGATGCCGGTGGCGGGGTTGTTCACCGCGAATACCGGCGAGCCGACCCAGGCGCCGTCGATATAGCAGGCCTCCTTCAGCAGCGAGGGGTCCTTCAACCGGTCGCGCAGGGTGGCGGTGGCTTGCGGGGCGCGGGCGGCGGTCGAGGTCATGGCGTTGCTCCTGGGGCAATCGGATCGGCCCAGAATATAGGGACAGACGGCGCGCAATGCATCGTCCAGCAACGCAAATCTGCTGGGAGTTAAGCTGAGGGCCGCGGGTCCCCCACCTCTCCCCAGCGGGGAGAGATGGGGCACCGTGAACGCGGAGGCAGGTGAAGTTGATGCTGTCGGTGACTACGCCGCGCCGCTCATATAGGTCTCGCGCCGGCCGATCATGCGCTCGGCCGCGGCCTTGGCGTCGGCCTTCGAGGACGTTGCGCAGGTGCGGTATTCGAGATCGGGAACGTCGGATGTGTCGCGACGGCCGAACCAGGACTTCGAGCCGACCGGCAGCAGCGCCAGTGCCTGCGCCAGATTGTCGACCGCGCCGAAGGAATAGAGCGCGCCGGTGCCGGCGATGCGAACCTCGTAAATGCCGGGCGAAATCGGCGCCTCGAGATTGTCGCCCCGTCCGGGACGGGGATAGCGCTTCCATTCGTTCCAGGTCGAAATCATCTGAGGCCCCCTCGCGGCCGGTGCCGGCCACAAAATTTGTATCAACTTCTAACGTCGGCGGCCGATTGGGCCATGAGCCAAACGCCGCAACGCACAAAATGTTTCAAGTGTTTCAAACGCTCAAACATATCGTCCCGCCCCGCCCACGGCGACGTGCGGCCATCCATCCAGTTTGTGATGGAGTGTTGCAGTTCGGTGTTCTTGTCGTCCTGCGTGTGGCGCGGGCCGTCAAGTCACGACATCGCGACCTCAGTGGAGGCTGAGGCGCTTGCCGCACACGACCTGCGGGAGGACAATCGAGTGCTTCCAACAATAATCAAACCGGAGGAAACGCGTATGCAAAGCAAAGCCCAGATCGACGAGATTCTGCGCCAGAAGAGCGACGCCAAGGAGATTCCCGGCGTCGTCGCCATCGCCGCCAACGGTAGCGACGTGCTCTATCAGGGCGCGTTCGGCAAGCGCGACCTGTCCAAGCCCGATGCGATGACAGCCGACAGCGTGTTCTGGATCGCTTCGATGACGAAGGCGGTGACCGCCGCCGGCGCAATGCAGCTCGTCGAGCAGGGCAAGCTCTCGCTGGATACGCCGATCGGTTCGGTGCTGCCCGACCTCGCCAAGCCGCAGGTGCTCGAAGGCTTTGACGCCAAGGGCGAGCCGAAGCTGCGGCCGGCGAAGGCGCCGATCACGCTGCGCCAGCTCATGACCCACACCGCCGGCTTCTGCTACAACATGTGGAATGGCGATTTCGCGGTCTATGCGGAGAAGACAGGAATCCCCGCGATCACCACCTGCCAGAACGCGGCGCTGAAGACGCCGATCATGACCGATCCCGGCACGCGCTGGGAGTACGGCATCAACATCGATTTCGTCGGCAAGGCCGTGGAGGCGGTCAGCGGCAAGCGGCTGGATGCTTACCTGCGCGACAATCTGTTCGCGCCGCTCGGCATGAGCGACACCGGCTTCAAGATCACCGATCATATGCGCAAGCGGCTGGTCGGCATGCATGCGCGCGGCGAGGACGGCCAGCTCGCCTCGATCCCGTTCGAGCTCGAGCAGGAGCCGGAGTTCCATATGGGTGGCGGCGGCCTCTATTCGACCGCGGGCGACTACATCAAGTTCACCCAGATGATCCTGAACAAGGGCCGCGGCAACGGCAACCAGGTGCTGAAAGCAGAGACGATCGCGACGATGGGGCAGAACCACATCGGCGATCTCAGCATGGGCAAGATGACGACGGCGGCGCCGATGTACACCAACGACGTCGATGTGCTCCCCGATCAAGTGAAGAAGTGGGGCCTCAGCTTCATGATCAACACCGCGAAGACCGCGGAAGGCCGCAGCCCCGGCAGCCTGTTCTGGGCGGGGCTCGCCAACACCTATTACTGGATCGACCCGTCACGCGACGTCACCGGGGTGATCCTGATGCAGGTGTTGCCATTCGCCGACGCGAAATGCCTGGAGGCGTTCGCGGGATTCGAGCGCGGAGTGTATGCCGGGCTCGACGCCGCGGGGAGCGGGAAGAAGGCGGCCTAACCACTTAGTATGAGGCGCACCTCATCGCGCGCTTTCAATGCAACGGATATCCTCGTGCCCGAAAGCCACCGGCTTCAGGCACGAGGCAACGGCTTCAAGGAGACGAACTTGAAGGAGACGAACTTGGCGGACGATCTGGCAGGCAAGGCCAATAGCTACGTTTGCGGCATCTCCGACACGCCGCTGCTCGGCGACACCGTCGGTCGCAGCCTCGACCACGCCGTGCGGCGCTGGGGCAAGCGCGAGGCGCTGGTCTCGCCCAGCCACAGCGTGAGATGGACCTGGAAGGAATTCGCCGAACAGGTCGACGCGCTCGCCACCGGCTTTCTCGCGCTGGGCCTCGCGCGTGGAGCGCGGATCGGCATCTGGTCGCTGAACCGGCCGGAATGGACGTTGACCCAGTTCGCCGCCGCCAAGGCCGGCCTGATCCTGGTGACGATCAATCCCGCCTATCGTCTCAGCGAGCTGGAGTTCGCGTTGCGCAAGGTCGGCTGTGCGGCAATCGTCACCGCGACGGCGTTCAAGACCAGCAACTACATCGAGATGCTCAACACGCTGCTGCCCGAACTGGCAAGCGCCACGCCCGGACAATTGCAGGCGGCGCGGTTGCCGGACTTGCGGATGGTGATCCAGATCGGCGGCCCCGCGGCTCCGGGCGCGATTCCCTTCGCGGAGGTCGCGCGCTTGGGCGGAGCCCAGCATCGCGAGCAACTCGCCGCGCTTGGTATCGCCTTGCAGTTCGACGATCCCGTCAACATCCAGTTCACCAGCGGCACCACCGGATCGCCCAAAGGCGTTACGCTGACCCACCACAACATCCTCAACAACGGCTATTTCGTCGGCCGCGCCATGCAACTGACCGAAGCGGACCGCATCTGCATCCCGGTGCCACTCTATCACTGCTTCGGCATGGTGATGGGCAATCTCGCCTCCGTCACGCTCGGCGCGACCATGGTTTATCCCGGCGAGGGATTTGACCCGCTCGCGACGCTGCGGGCGGTCGAGCAGGAAAAATGCACTGCGCTCTACGGCGTGCCGACCATGTTCATCGCGGAGCTCGACCACCCCGAATTCCAAAAATTCGACCTGACCTCGCTGCGCACCGGCATCATGGCGGGAGCGCCCTGCCCGATCGAGGTGATGAAGCGCGTCAACACCGAGATGAACATGCGCGAGGTCACCATCGCCTACGGCATGACCGAGACCAGTCCGGTCAGTTTCCAGAGCGCGGTCGACGACCCGCTCGAGCGGCGTGTCTCCACCGTCGGACGAATTCATCCGCATGTCGAGGTCAAGGTGGTCGATCTCGAGGGCAAGATCGTCGCGCGCGGCGAACGCGGCGAGCTCTGCACCCGCGGCTACAGCGTCATGCTGGGCTATTGGGAGGAGAAGGAAAAGACGGCGGACGTGCTCGATGCCAACGGCTGGATGCACACCGGCGATCTCGCCACCATTGACGACGAGGGCTATTGCAACATCGTCGGCCGCATCAAGGACCTGGTGATCCGCGGCGGCGAGAATCTCTATCCGCGCGAGATCGAGGAGTTCCTGTACCGTCACCCCAAGATCCAGGACGTCCAGATCTTCGGCGTTGCGGACACCCGCTATGGCGAAGAGCTCTGCGCCTGGATCCGCGTCAGGCCGGGCGAGAAGCTGACCGCCGAGGAGGTGCGGGCCTTCTGCGAGGGCCAGATCGCCCACAACAAGATCCCGCGCTATGTGGAGTTCGTCGACGAATTTCCGATGACCGTAACCGGAAAGATCCAGAAATTCGTGATGCGCGAGGCGGTGGAGGAGAAGCTGGGATTGAAGGCCGCGAAGACCGCGTGAGTGGCTGAGTGATCTCGCCACACCAACACTGTCATTCCCCGCGAAAGCGGGGAATCCAGTACGCAGCGGCTTCTCCGTATCCCACTAACGCCTCTGGAATACTGGGTCGCCCGGTCAAGCCGGGCGACGACAGCGGAGATTGAGGCGCGACTTCCCTAAACCGTCAGCCCGCGCTGCTGGGCAAGTTCCTTCAGCGACACCTGCGGACGCGCGCCGATGTGCTGGATCACTTCGGCAGCGGCAAGCGCACCGAGCTCACCGCACTGCTTGTACGCCAGGTTGCGCGCCAGGCCGAACAGGAAGCCGGCGGCGAAGAGGTCGCCGGCGCCGGTGGTGTCGACCACCTGCCTGACAGGGAACGCGGGCGCGGCGACGGCGTCTCCCGGCGAGACCACCACGCAGCCCTTCTCGCTGCGGGTGACGACGCCGAGATTGACGTCGTTGCGCAGCTGCTTCAGCGCGGTATCGAAGTCCGACGTCATGTAGAGCGAGTGCAGCTCGGATTCGTTGGCGAACACGATGTCGACGGTGCCGTCGCGCATCAGCGAGAGAAACTCGTCGCGGTAGCGATCGACGCAGAAGGAATCCGACAGCGTCAGCGCCACCTTCCGCTTGGCATCATGGGCGATCTTGGCGGCCTTGACGAAGGCGTCCTTGGCATTCTTCGGATCCCAGAGATAACCCTCGAGGTAGACGATGCCGGCAGAAGCGATCTCGGCCGGGTCGATGTCGGCCGGCGACAGGTCCTGCGCTGCGCCGAGATAGGTGTTCATGGTGCGCTCGCCGTCGCCCGTCACCAGGATGTAGGAGCAGCCGGTGGCGGGGCCGTGCTTGGCCGCGGGCGTGTTGAAGGCGACGCCGGCGGCGCGGATGTCGTGGACGTAGAGCTTGCCGATCTGGTCATCCTTGACCTTCCCGACATAGGCGGCGTGCGCGCCCAGGCTGCCGATGCCGACAATGGTGTTGGCGGCCGAGCCGCCCGAGACCTCCGTCGCCGGGCCCATGTCCTTGTAAATGGCGGCCGCCCGCGCCTCGTCGATCAGGGACATGCCGCCCTTGGTCATGCCGTGCCTGGCCAAAAAAGCTTCATCGGTCCTGACCAGCACGTCGAACAGCGCGTTACCAATCCCGAGAACGTCATATTTCACGTCAGCCATTCACCTTGATCCTGTTGCCGGATTGCGATTACCGGGGAAATCCGCTTCCTGTCGGCCTGAAATCTGGCTCGCGGCCTATCACGACCGGGCCTGCACGAGCAAGCAACGAGAGTTGTCTTTGGACGCGTTTTCTTCACGCGAACCGGGACCACTTCGCTCGAAAACGCTATGGTATGACAGCCCGATGATCCGCTCCTTCCTGACCGTCTCGACGGGAACATTGGCTTCACGGCTGCTGGGCTTTGCCCGCGACTCCCTGATCGCGGCGTTGCTCGGCACCGGGGCCGTGGCGGATGCGTTTCTGGCCGCATTCCAGCTCGTCAACGTGGTGCGGCGATTGCTCAGCGAGGGGGCGCTGAATGCGGCGCTGATCCCGGCCTGGCTGCGCGTCAGCCAACGCGACGGCGAGGACGCCGCGGCAGCATTTGCCGGGCGCGTGCTCGGCACAGTCAGCGCGGCCCTGATCGTGATCTCGATCGTGATTGCACTGTTGATGCCGCTGATCATCACGGTGATCGCGCCGGGATTCCTCGGCAGCGGCACGCGCGATCTCGCCGTCCAGAACGCGCGGCTGATGCTGCCTTATCTCGCCTTTGCCGGTCCGGTCACGGTGCTGATGGGATTGCTCAACGCGCAGGGGCGCTTTGCGCTCACCGCGTTCTCGCCGCTGCTGTTCAACATCGCCTTGATCGCTGCCATCGCAACGCTGCTCGTCTGGCATGCCGATGCGACCTTCGCCGCGTGGATGCTGGCGGCTACCGTCGGCATCGCCGGGCTGCTGCAGCTCTTGATGCTGCTGTCGCAGCGAAGCGCGCGTCTGGCGACGCCGCTGCGCGTGAGCTTCGACAAGGAAATGCGAGGCTTCTTCGCCAAGGCTGTCCCCGGCATGATCGCAAGCTCGGGGCCGCAATGGCTGATAGTGGCCGGCGCGATCATCGCCTCCGCGACGCCCTCCGCCGTCTCCTGGCTCTATTTCGCCAACCGCCTGATCGAGCTGCCACTCGGCATCGTCGGCGTTGCAATGGGCACGGTGCTGGTACCGGAGCTGACGCGCGCCGTCGGCAGCGGCGACCGCGATGCGGTGGCGCATGCGGAATCGCGTGCGCTCGAGCTCGCGGCCGGCCTTGCGCTGCCGGCCACGCTCGGCCTGGTCGTGCTGGCCGAGCCGATCGTGCGGCTGCTGTTCGAGCACGGCGCCTTCGGCGCCGAGGACAGCGTCGCCACTGCGCGCGCGCTGATGTGGCTGGCGCTGGGCCTGCCGGCGCACGTGCTGATCAAGGCGCTGTCCCCCCGCCTTCTACGCCCGCAGCGACACCATGACGCCGCTGCTGGCAACGGCCAAAGGCTTCGTGGTCGCCGTCGCGCTCGCGGTTCTGCTCGGGCACTTCTTCGGCGCGAGCGGGATCGCTGCGAGCATCGCGGCCGGCGCCTGGAGCAGCGCGCTCTCGCTGCTCCGCAAAGGCACCAGCGAATTTGGCTTCTCGGTCGACGCCACCGCCCGCAAGCGGCTGCCGCGGATCGTGCTCGCCGCGGCCGCCATGGGCGCCCTTCTGTGGCTGACGACGGGTCTCTCACCCGCCGGGGCGCATGGCCTCATCCGCTTCATCGTGCTGGGCCTGCAGATCGGGGCCGGAATCGCTGTCTACGGCCTGCTCCTGCAAATCCTCGGCGCCGCCTCCTGGCGCGAGGCGGTTAACACGCTGAAACGGCCCGCCCCGCAGGATCAGCGCGCCTGACGCCTTCGAAATACCCTTGACGGGGCAGCGCCGCTGTTGGAAACGACGGCCGATTACCTATGGTAAGGCTTGCCAGGAAAACTAACCATGCCATTCGTTGAACGGGTCTTTTCGGGCGTACAGCCGACGGGCAATCTGCACCTCGGCAACTATCTCGGCGCGATCGTCAACTTCGTGAAGATGCAGGAAACCCACAACTGCATCTATTGCGTGGTCGACATGCATGCGATCACGATGGGGATGGATGTCTGGGGCGGGCCGGCCGAGCTCGCGCGCACCACCCGCGAGGTGACCGCCGCCTTCATCGCGAGCGGCATCGACCCGAAGAAGCACATCGTCTTCAATCAGAGCCAGGTCTCCGGCCACGCCGAGCTGGCCTGGATCTTCAACTGCGTCGCGCGCATGGGCTGGCTGAACCGCATGACGCAGTTCAAGGAGAAGGCGGGCAAGGATCGCGAGAACGCCTCCGTTGGGCTCTACGACTATCCCGTGCTGATGGCGGCCGACATCCTGCTCTATCGCGCCACGCACGTGCCGGTCGGCGAGGACCAGAAGCAGCATCTCGAGCTGTCGCGCGACATCGCGCAGAAGTTCAACAACGACTTCGGCGATTCCATCCGTAGTCATGGCGCCAATGATGGCATGCTCTTCCCGCTGCCGGAGCCGCTGATCATGGGAGCGGCGACACGCGTAATGTCCTTGCGCGACGGTACCAAGAAGATGTCGAAGTCGGATGCCTCCGATTATTCGCGCATCAACCTGACCGACGACGCCGACACCATCGCGCAGAAGATCCGCAAGGCGAAGACCGATCCGGAGCCGTTGCCGTCGGAGGAGAAGGGGCTGGAGCCGCGGCCCGAGGCCGACAATCTCGTCGGCATCTTCGCCGCGCTCTCCGGCCGCTCGAAGGCCGACGTGCTGCGCGATTTCGGCGGCGGCCAGTTCTCCAGCTTCAAGAACGCGCTCGTGGAACTCTGTGTCACGAAGCTCTCGCCGATCGCCGGCGAGATGAAGCGCCTCGTCGCCGATCCCGGCCATATCGATGCGATCCTGATCGATGGCTCCGACCGGGCCCGTGCGATCGCCGACGAGACCATGAAGCTGTCGAAGGACGTCGTCGGTTTCATCCGTCGGCGCTGACGACCGCATTTCCGAAATCCGGCCGACGCGGCAGCGCCGGCCGCTTCCCCACTCCAAACCTCTCCCAAAGCCTGAGGGAGTGTGGCAGCATGTCGACCGTGCACACGCCGGGACATGCATGACCAGCAAGCGACTTTGCTTCGAGCCGGGTCACAAGCCCAAATGCCTCGTCATCGTCGACGATACCGCCGAATGGGATCGCGCGGTCTATTACGCGAGCCGCTGGGCGATCCGCGCCGGCGGCGGCGTGGTGATGCTGCGCATCATCGAGACCGACGGACAGGACCAGGAATGGCTTGGTGTCGCCGACATCATGCGCGCCGAGGCGCAGGAGGCGGCGGAAGCCGCGCTCGACCGCGCCGCCGGCCGCGCCAACGGCATTGCCGCGATCACGCCGGAGCGCGTCATCCGAGAGGGCGCTGCGATGGAACAGCTCCTCGCGGTGATCGATGAAGACCCTGATATCGGCATGCTGGTGCTCGCCGCGAACCCCGGCAGCGAAGGACCGGGGCCATTGGTCGCGCTGCTTGCGCACGCGGTCGGAACCTTCCCGATTCCCGTGACGATCATTTCCGGCGCGCTGAGCGACCAGAGTGTGGATTCGTTGTCGTAAGTCTCCTCGTCTGGAAGTAGCCAGATATTCGTCTTGCCCGGGCTTGTCCCGGGCACAAGCCCGGCCATGACGACGGAGAAACTTTTGGGCACCCTAACCCGCTGATATAACAACGGAACGGCTCTTACGCCCCTTGACCGTGCGTTCCGCGTCGCCATCTGCTAGTGGATAGCTCACGCGCCGGCCTTGAACCGGTGACGTCTGGAGAAAACCATGTTCATTCAAACCGAAGCCACCCCCAATCCTGCCACGCTGAAGTTCATTCCCGGCCGCGTCGTGATCGATGGCGGCCCGATGGAGTTTTCGAGCCGCGAATCCGCGGCGCGCTCGCCGCTCGCCGAAAAGCTGTTCGACGTGCCTGGCGTCACCGGCGTGTTCTACGGATCGGATTTCATCACCGTGACCAAGGCGAACGGTGAATGGCAGCAGCTCAAGCCCGCGATCCTCGGCGCTATCATGGAGCACTACATGTCCGGCGCGCCGCTGCTCGCCGACGGCGCGGCTCAAAACGACGTCGATCTCGACGACGGAGACGAGTTCTTCGACGAGGCGGATGCCGAGACGGTCGACATGATCAAGGATCTGATCGAGACGCGCGTGCGGCCCGCAGTCGCCAATGACGGTGGCGACATCACCTTCCGCGGCTTCAAGGACGGCATCGTCTATCTCAATATGAAGGGCGCCTGCTCCGGCTGCCCATCATCGACCGCGACGCTTCAGCACGGCATCCAGAACCTGCTCAGGCACTTCGTGCCCGATGTGGTCGAAGTCCGGCCGATGTAACGATGAAATAGTCATTCCGGGTCGGTCCGACAGGACCGAACCCGGAATCTCGAGATTCTCAGGTGCGCAATTGCGCACCATAGTTCGATGCTGCGCATCGCCCCGGAATGACATTTCTCTCACGCCGCCTGGCCGATGCTGGCGGCCTCTTCCGCAGCCTTGCGCATGCTCGCCGACATCTCGTTGGTGACCGTGCTCTCGATGACCGCCTGGGATTTCGAGAGTGCGTTGAGCTGGGCCACGGCCTCGCGTGCCGAAGATCCGCTTCGTCGAAAAAAAACATTAATGAATTCCTTCCCAAAGGCCCGGAATGCACGTGGCCAGACCTGCCAAAAATGCATTGCCCGCGTCACCGTTGACTCGGCTTTCCGCGCCGGGAAGGTCTCATTTGATTGCAGTCAACGAATAACAACACATGATTTCAATAACTTAGACTTCCAGGGAGGCGGCAATTGTCATGTCCACACCGAGACAAGGGAACCCAAATTGCATGCTTTCCCCGAACACGTAGAACTACGGGAAAGGTCGATTTGTCGCGTTCCGCGCGAGTTGTGCAGTGAGCGAACTTGCTCTGGTTCAGGCTGCCCGGAACCGACTAGATTGCCGCCATGCTGATCCTTGCCATTGATACCGCGCTGGAGGCGTGCGCGGCCGCCGTTCTCGACACCGACGCCGGTGAGCTGCTTGCGCAGGAATCGCAGCTGATGAAGCGCGGCCATGCCGAGGCGCTGATGCCGATGATCGCTCGCGTCATGCAGTCGGCCGATCTCGCCTTCACCTCGCTCGACCGCATCGCGGTCACCGTCGGCCCCGGAAGTTTCACTGGCCTGCGCGTGGGCATCTCGGCGGCGCGCGGCCTTGCGCTCGCAGCGAAGCGGCCCGCTGTCGGCCTGACCACCTTGTCGGCCTATGCCGCCAGCATCGTCGGCAGGACCGGAACGGCGCCGGTGATCTCGGCGATCGATGCGCGGCATGACCATGTCTATTTCCAGATCGTGGCGGGTGACGGCAGCGAACTGGTGCGGCCGAGGGTCGCTCCCATCGACGAGGCGATCGCGGCCTCGCAATTCGGAGCGCCGCATCTGGTCGGCAATGCCGCGAATATCCTTGCCGAGCGCTGGCCGAAAGACGCGCCACAGCCAGTCGCCGTCGACGCGCAACCTGCGCCCGACATCGGCTGGGTCGCGTGGCTTGGCGCTGCGGCCGATCCCGACGCCACGCCGGCGCGACCGTTCTATCTGCGCGCGCCCGATGCAAAGCCGGCCGCACAGCCGCCGCTCGCAGCACGAGCCGCAACCTCATGATGAAATGGTTTTCGGAATGGTGGCGCGGCGGCACGGCCGCCGTCGAGCCCGCTTCCGCACGCGACGCCGCGCGGCTCGCGCAGCTTCACGGCGAATCCTTCGCGCGCGGCTGGGGTGAAGGCGAGTTCGAGGGCATGATCGGCGAGCGCAATACGCTCGTGCATCGGCTGCGCCTCGGCCGCAGGACGATCGGCTTCGCCGTGTCGCGGATCGGCGCTGACGAAGCGGAAATCCTTTCGATCGCGGTCGACCGAGCCCATCGCGGCCGCGGCCTCTCCCGCACGCTGCTGATGACCCATCTCGGCCACCTCGCAGGACGTGGCGTCCGCACAATATTTCTTGAAGTCGAGGAAAATAACCAGCCGGCGCGACAGCTTTACGACCGGAGCGGATTCATGGTGGTCGGGCGCCGCGAACGCTACTATAAGCAGCCGAACGGGGAACAATTGAACGCCCTTCTGATGCGACGTGACTTGTCGTAACATTGATGGCAGAAAGCGCCCCGCAGGCAGACAACCCATGACCGCACTGAAACCTTCTTCTGTATCCAAGGCGTCCGGCATCGAGGCGCGCTGTGCCGCAACCGGCATGCGCATGACCGAGCAGCGGCGCGTCATCGCCCGCGTGCTTGCGGAAGCGGTCGATCATCCCGATGTCGAGGAGCTGTACCGGCGCTGCGTTGCCGTCGACGACAAGATCTCGATCTCGACCGTGTATCGTACCGTCAAGCTGTTCGAGGATGCCGGCATCATCGAGCGCCATGATTTCCGCGAGGGCCGCGCGCGCTACGAGCAAATGCGCGACAGCCACCACGACCACCTCATCAATCTGCGCGACGGCAAGGTGATCGAGTTCACCTCCGAGGAGATCGAGAAGCTCCAGGCGGAGATCGCCCGCAAGCTCGGCTACAAGCTGGTCGACCATCGGCTCGAGCTCTATTGCGTCCCGCTCGACGACGACAAGCCGACGTCTTAATTGGGCATGATCTCCGCGCAAACGCGTTCCGCGTTGGTCGCGCGGGAAAACCGCTCGACACTTGTCCGGATCATGCCTTAGTGCCCATCGATCTCATCATCTTCGATTGCGACGGCGTGCTCGTTGACAGCGAGGTCATCTCCTGTCGCGCGCATGCCGAAGTGCTGACGCGGCACGGCTATCCGATCACCTCGGAGCAGGTGTTCGAGCGCTTCCTCGGGCGCTCGACGCGGCAGGCCAATTTGGAGATCGAGACCGAGCTCGGCCGCAAGCTGCCCGAGGCCTATCACGGCGATTTGCAGGACGAGCTGTTCCGCTCGTTCGAAGCCGACCTCGAAGCGATCCGCGGCATCCGTGATGTGCTTGATGCCGTCACGCAAGCGGTCTGCGTCGCCTCGAGCGGTTCGCATCCGCGCATGCGCGTGAGCCTCGGAAGCACCGGTCTTTATGACCGCCTCGCGCCGAATATCTTCTCGGCCTCGCAGGTGAAGCACGGCAAGCCGGCGCCGGACCTGTTCCTGTTCGCCGCCAAGGAAATGGACGTGCCGCCGGAACGCTGCGTCGTGATCGAGGACAGCCTCGCCGGCATCGCCGGCGCGCGGGCGGCCGGGATGACCGTGTTCGGCTTTTACGGGGGCAGCCATTGCGGGGATGGCCATGCCGAGACCCTGCGCCAGGCCGGGGCCGACCTGACCTTTACCGACATGCATCAATTGCCGGAGCTGGTCCGCCGGGTCGGCGCGGACGCCCTGGCGGGCTAGCCATTGCCGTCATTTCGGGGCGATGAGTAGCATCGAACTATGGTGCGCACTCGCGCACCTGAGAATCTCGCGCTAAAACCTCTGGATTCCGGGTTCGCTCGCGCTGCGAGCGCCCCGGAATGACCGTCTGGGTCCCATTCGCTGGATTTTCGCCCCTCCAGCCTATATCTGGGGGCCGTCTTTCACCTCAATTCCGGGTTCCATGAAGCCGCCGCGCAAGCTGCACATCAAATCATATGGCTGCCAGATGAACGTCTACGATGCCCAGCGCATGGTGGACACGCTGGCTCCGGAAGGATTCGTGGAGACGGCCAGCGCCGAGGACGCCGACCTCGTCATCCTCAACACCTGCCATATCCGCGAGAAGGCATCGGAAAAGGTTTATTCCGAGCTCGGCCGGCTCCGAGTTGCCAAGGACGAGGCCGCGCGCGAGGGCCGCGCCATGCAGATCGCGGTCGCAGGGTGCGTGGCGCAGGCCGAAGGCGAGGAGATCGTGCGCCGTGCGCCCGTTGTCGACGTCGTCGTCGGCCCGCAGAGCTATCATCATTTGCCGGAGCTGCTGAAGCGCGCCGGCGACGAAGGCCGCGCGATCGAGACCGAATTTCCCGCGGCAGACAAGTTCGGCTTCCTCGCCCAGCCCAGGCCCGACGCGATCCGCGCGCGCGGCATTTCCGCTTTCGTCACGGTGCAGGAAGGCTGCGACAAGTTCTGCACCTTCTGCGTCGTCCCCTACACGCGCGGCGCCGAAGTCTCGCGCCCGGTGGCGAAGATCGTCGACGACGTGAAACGGCTTGCCGACAACGGCGTGCGCGAGCTCACGCTGATCGGACAGAACGTCAACGCCTATCACGGCGACGGACCGGACGGGACAACCTGGCCGCTCGGCAAGCTGCTCGAACATCTGGCGAAGATCCCCGGTATCGCGCGGCTGCGCTATTCGACCAGCCATCCTCGTGACGTCGATGACAGTTTGATTGCAGCCCATCGCGATCTCGGTGCCCTGATGCCGTTCGTGCACCTGCCGGTGCAGTCGGGCTCGGACCGGATTCTCGCCGCCATGAACCGCAAACATACCGCCGATGATTATCGGCGTGTCATCGACCGTTTCCGGGCCGCGCGCCAAGACATTGCTTTTTCATCGGATTTTATCGTCGGCTTCCCCGGCGAGTGCGAGCAAGATTTTCTCGCCACCCTCGCGCTTGTCACGCAAATCGGCTACGCTGCGGCCTATTCGTTCAAATACTCCGCCCGGCCGGGAACGCCGGCAGCGGACATGCAGGAGACGGTGTCCCCCGCCGAGATGGACCAGCGATTGGAGCGGCTCCAGGAACTGATCGACAGCCAGCAATCGGCCTTCAACAAGGCCGCGATTGGCTCAACGGTCGACGTGCTGTTCGAGCGTCCGGCCCGCAAGGAGGGTCAGATCGTCGGCCGCACCGCATTCCTCCAGCCCGCGCATGTGATGGCCTCGCCCGACATCATCGGACAGATCCTGCCGGTGCGGATCGACAGCCTCGAGCGCTACAGCTTTCTCGGTGAGCTCGTGACACCGCGCACCGCGCGCGAGCCCGCTTTATCGTCAATCGCCACTGGAGCCTGAACCCTTGCCAAAAAGCGCATCGGATTCGTCTTCTTTCGCTCCCAGCCGCAAATTTGACCGCGACATGCAAGTTCCGCCCGAGACCCAGGTCGTCATCGACTTCGACGACAACCGCGCCGTTTCCGCGCTGGTCGGCCCTTACGGCCAGAATCTCGCGCAGATCGAGCGGCGGCTCGGCGTGATCGTCGACTCCAAGGGCAACCACATCACGATCGGCGGCACGCGCGACGGCTGCGATGCCGCGCGCCGCGTGCTGGAGACGCTCTACGCCCAGGCGGTGAAGGGCCAGGACCTCGACCAGGGCGAGGTCGAAGGCGCGATCCGCGCCGTGATCGCGCAGGGCTCGCTGTTCGAGTTCGACGCGAAGTCGGCGAAATCCACCTTCGACAGCATCAATTTGCGCAAGCGTCCGGTGCGCGCACGCACGGCCGCGCAGGACTCCTACATCCGCGCACTGAAGCGCCACGAGCTGGTGTTCGGCATCGGCCCGGCCGGCACCGGCAAGACCTGGCTCGCGGTCGCGCATGCCGCGCAACTGTTCGAGCGCAAGGAAGTCGACAAGATCATCCTGTCGCGCCCGGCGGTGGAAGCCGGCGAGCGGCTCGGCTTTTTGCCCGGCGATCTCCGCGAGAAGGTGGATCCGTACCTGCGCCCGATCTACGACGCGCTCTACGACCTCATGGACGCGCGCATCGTCGAGCGCGCGCTGCAGACCGGCGAGATCGAGATCGCGCCGCTCGCCTTCATGCGCGGCCGCACGCTCACCAATGCCGCCATCATCCTGGACGAGGCGCAGAACACGACATCGATGCAGATGAAGATGTTCCTGACCCGTCTCGGCGAGAACAGCCGCATGATCGTGACCGGCGATCCCTCGCAGATCGACCTGCCGAACGGCCAGACCTCGGGCCTGGCAGAGGCGACCCGCCTCCTGAGCGGTGTCGAAGGCATTGCGCAAGTTCATTTCAAAGCCGAGGACGTGATCCGCCACGAGCTCGTGGCGCGGATCGTCGCCGCCTACGAAGGTTCGCCGCAGCGGCCCGCCACCGGTAAATCCTGACGAGACAACAGCCGGACCTATGGGCGCCGACTCGGCGCCCTTCCGTCCCAGACAACACAATGTCACACCCCAATCTTCCCATGACCGAGATCCTCGTCGTCGCCGATTGCTGGCAGCGCGAGCCTGAAGCCGAAGCCGTGATCCAGCGCGCCGTTGCGGCCGCTGCCGAGACTGTCGACGAAGACGTCGCAGAGGCGGAAGTCGCCGTCATGCTGACCGACGATGCCGGCATCCGTACCCTCAACAGCAACTGGCGCGGCATCGACAAGCCGACCAACGTGTTGTCGTTTCCCGCGCTCCAGCCGGAGGGTGAATGGAAGCCGGGCGACGCGCCGCGCATGCTCGGCGATATCGCGATCGCCTATGAGACCATGCGGCGCGAGGCGGACGAGGAACAGAAGCCGTTCGATCATCATTTGAGTCATCTCGCCGTGCATGGGTTCCTGCACCTGATCGGTTACGATCACGAGAACGACGACGACGCGGAGGAGATGGAAGCGCTGGAGACGCAGATCCTGGCCGATCTCGGCATTCCCGACCCCTATGCAGACCGCCCGGGGACGCACTGAGATGCCGGATTCCGAACCTACCCACGACAATCCGCGCAACACGGCGAATTTGCCGGCCGTGGTGACGCCCGGCGAGGTCATGCGCCCGACCGCGGAAGGCTGGCTGCTGCGCGCCATCCGCACGCTGTTCGGCTGGAAGGCAGGCTCGGTACGCGACGACCTCCAGGTCGTGCTCGACGCCACGACGCCGGATGACACCGGCTTCTCCGCCGTCGAGCGCACCATGCTGCGCAACATCCTCGGCCTGCACGAGCGCCGCATCGCCGACGTCATGGTGCATCGCGCCGACATCATCGCGGTCAAGCGCGACATCCCGCTCGGCGAATTGATGGACCGCTTCGAGAGCGCGGGCCATTCGCGCCTCGTCGTCTACAACGAGACGCTCGACGATCCCGTCGGCATCGTCCACATCCGCGACCTGCTTGCCTTCATGACCGCGCGTGCGCGCGTGTCGGAAGCCGCCAAGACCAAGCGCAGGAAGCCGCTGCCGGCCGGGCTCGACCTGCGGGCGGTCGACCTCGCGCTGCCGCTGGAGGATGCGCGCATCATCCGCAAGCTGCTTTACGTGCCGCCATCGATGCGCGCGATCGACCTGCTCGCGCAGATGCAGGCCACGCGCATTCACCTGGCGCTGGTGGTCGACGAATATGGCGGCAGCGACGGACTGGTCTCGCTCGAGGACATCGTCGAGCAGATCGTCGGCGAGATCGACGACGAGCATGACAGCGACGAGCCGCCCTCGATCGTACGCCTGCCCGACAACGCCTTCATTGCCGATGCCCGCGCCAGCCTGGACGATGTCCGTACGGTGATCGGCGAGGACTTCGTCACCGGCGAGGCCGGCGAGGAGGTGGAGACGTTGGGTGGCTATCTCGTCAGCTTCGTCGGCCGCCTGCCGGTGCGCGGCGAGGTGATCTCGGGCCCCGGCAATTACGAGGTCGAGGTGCTCGACGCCGATCCGCGCCGCGTCAAGCGGCTGCGCATCTCGACGCGGAAGGAGCGTCCCGCGCCACGCACCCAGCGCGAGAGCCGGCGCCGCGACGCCACGCCGGAGAGCGGTCAACCGCCTTCCAGCGACACGCCCAGCCCGCCGCCAAGCGACGGGGCCGGCCCGCAGTGAGCCCGTTCCAGCGATTTCGGCAGATCGCCCTCGCCATCATCCTCGCCTGGGGATGGAAGCGCGCGCTGATCGCCATGGCGGCCGGGGCGCTCTCGGTGCTGGCGCTGGCTCCGTTCAACGCCTTCCCGGTGCTGTTCATCACGTTCCCGGTGCTGGTCTGGCTGATCGACGGCGCCGGCGGGGGACGTTTTGGCGGCATCCCCGCCGCGGCTCTGACCGGCTACTGGTTCGGGCTCGGCTATTTCGTCCCCGGCCTCTACTGGATCGGCTATGCCTTCTTCGTCGACGCCGATGTGTTCGCCTGGCTGACACCCTTCGCCGTGCTGGGCCTGCCGGCCTATCTTTCCATCTTCACGGCGATCGGCTTCGCGCTCGCCCGCCTGCTCTGGACCAAGAACGCCACGCGCGTGCTCGCGCTCGCAGCAAGCCTCACCATCAGCGAATGGCTGCGCGGTCACGCGCTGACCGGCTTTCCCTGGAACGCATTGGGCTATGCGTTGTCCGAGCCGCTGGCGCTGGCGCAGACAGCGTCGCTGGTCGGCCTGTGGGGCATGACATTCCTGACGGTTACGATCTTCGCGAGCCCTGCGACGCTGATCGACCGCACGCCCGATCGCGGCCCGGCGTGGCGCGTGCCGGCCGCAGCAGTCGCGCTCCTGATTGTCATGAGCATCTTCGGCGCGATCCGCCTGTCGCTGCATCCGACCACGATGGTCGCAGGCGCCAAGCTGCGCCTGATGCAGCCGAACCTCGAGCAGGACGCGAAATTCAACTACGCCGCCAAGGCACAGGTGATGAAGAAATACCTGGCCTTGTCGGACCGCGCCTCCGGACCGCAATCGACCGGCGTGCGCGATGCCACCATCCTGATCTGGCCGGAATCCGCCTTTCCGTTTTTCCTGACCCGCGAAGCCGACGCGATGGCGCAGATCGCAGAGCTCCTGCCGAAGGGCACGGTGCTGATCACGGGTTCGGTCCGCGCGCCCGACCTACCGCCCGGCACGCCGGTCACGCGCGCCTATAATTCGATCTATGCGATCGATCACGACGGCAGCGTGCTCGCGGTCTACGACAAGCTGCACCTCGTGCCGTTCGGCGAATTTCTGCCCTACCAGAACCTGATGGAGAAGCTCGGTTTCGAGCAGCTGACGCGCATGCGCGGCGGCTTTATTCCCGGTACCGTGCGGCATGCGCTGCCGGTGCCGGGCGCGCCGCCCGCGCTGCCGCTGATCTGCTACGAGGCAATCTTTCCCGGCGAGGTGGCTGGACGCAACGAACGTCCGGGCTGGATCGTGAATCTCACCAATGACGGCTGGTTCGGCATCTCGACCGGCCCTTTTCAGCATCTGGAGCAGGCGCGGATGCGCGCGATCGAGCTCGGATTGCCGCTGGTCCGCTCCGCCAATACCGGCGTCTCCGCGGTGATAGATCCGGTGGGGCGAACCGTTGCCAGCCTCGGTCTCGGAATCGAAGGCATTTTGGATTCAAACCTGCCCGCCGCAATCTCGCCCACCATCTATGCGCGAGTTGGTGACATCCCCGCAGCCATGCTGGTCGCACTGGCTGTGATTCTGGCGGTACGGCGGCGTGTTGCCAAACGGTACCCCTGATCGCTCGGTCCTTGCCGAAATGGCCGGAAACCTTTGACAATCGCAGCCCCCCGGTTGACAGATTGCAGGCGGCCTCCCCATTCTGCACCGGCTGCAAAAGACAGTGGGCGTTGCTGAATTTCTCCGCAATGTTTCCCCAATCAGAGTGAAGTTTGACGTCGCTGACACCTCAGGCAGTTGATTCGATTGCGCCGAAGGGTGGTGTTTGGAGGGCTGAGGAAATGTCGAAAGCGCCCAACCCTGTTGACAAGTATGTCGGCAGTCGCGTGCGCATGCGCCGCATCATGTTGGGCATGAGTCAGGAAAAGCTCGGTGAAGCCTTGGGCCTGACGTTCCAGCAGATCCAGAAGTACGAGAAGGGCACCAACCGGGTTGGCGCGAGCCGCATCCAGCAGATTGCCGAGATTCTCCAGGTGCCGGTGTCGTTCCTGTTCGAGGGCGGACCAAGCGGCACGCCTGGCCCCGACGGCTTCAGCGAAGGCGCCTCGCCGTCCTACGTCTCGGACTTCCTCGCCACGTCTGAAGGTCTCGCCTTGACCAAGGCGTTCACGCGAATCACTGATTCAAAGATGCGCCGCTCGATCGTCGATCTCGTCGAGCAGATTGCGGCCCGCGAAGGCCCCGACAAGCGCTGACGCGGCCTCTCAATCCGATTTGAGACTGCGTCAAATCTGGCCTATGTCGTCATTTGTGGCCGCGCCTTGATGCGCGCTCTCTGAGATGATGCGGTTCAAAGGCACAGATGCGTCCATGACCAAATCCAATTGGTTCGATTCTCAAACTATTCTCGATGGCATCCGCCGCTGGGTGGAGATCGAGACGCCGACGGACACTCCGGAACAGGTCAACAAGCTGGTCTCGATGGTTGCGGATCACTATCGCGATCTGCCTGTCACGCTCGAACGCGTCGCCGGCGTCGACGGCTGCGGCGATCATCTCATCGCGCGTTCCACCTGGGGCCAGGATCGGCCGGGTATCCTGGTGCTAAGTCATCTCGATACCGTTCATCCCATGGGATTCATCGAGCGCCTGCCGTTCAAGGTCGAGGGCGACAGCGCGTTCGGCCCCGGCATCTACGACATGAAGGGCGGGGCCTACATCGCCCACCACGCTTTTCGCGCGCTTTGCGCCACGGCCGATCGTTCGCCGCTCGGCATCACCCACATGTTCACCTCCGACGAGGAGATCGGCAGTCCCACCTCGCGCACCTTGATCGAGAAGGAGGGGCGCGAGGCCAAATACGTGCTGGTGACGGAGCCGGCGCGCGAGGGCGGCAAGATCGTCACCGGACGCAAGGGCGTCGGACGCTTCCAGGTATTCATCAAGGGTGTGCCCGCGCATGCCGGCACAAGGCCCGAAGACGGCCGCAGCGCAGTCCGCGAGCTCGCCAACGTCATCCAGGCCCTGGAAGGGATGAACGACCTGAAGCGCGGCGTCACCGTCAATGTCGGTGTTGTGCGCGGCGGCACCCGTGCCAACGTGACGCCGGAAGAGGCCTATGCCGAGATCGATCTGCGCGTGCCGGGCCTCAAAGACGCGGACGAATTCGTCGGCAAGATTCTCGGGCTGAAATCGAAGACGGACGGCGTCACCGTTAAGGTCACGGGCGAGCTCAATCGTCCGCCTTACGAGAAGAACAATTCCGGCGCCTCGCTGTACGAGCATGCCAGGACGCTCGCCGCGGAGATCGGCTTCGAGCTGATCGATACTCACACCGGCGGCGGCTCGGACGGCAATTTCACGGCGGCCCATACCGGCACGCTCGACGGGCTCGGCGTCGACGGCAAGGGGGCGCACACCCATTATGAGCAGCTCTATGTCTCGTCGCTCGAACCGCGCGCGCGGCTGCTCTATCGCCTGTATCAGACGCTGCAATGAACGAGCGCAAATCAGACCCCGATCGCGATGACAGCGAGCGCGCCTTCTTCGGGCGTCGCAAGGGCCACAAGCTCAGGCAGCATCAGGCCGAGCTGATCGATCATCTGCTGCCGCATCTTGCGCTCGACATCGCGAGCGAGGCGCCCGCGAAGGCGAGCGAGATCTTCGATCCCGCGGCGAACGACCTGCGGCTCGAGATCGGCTTCGGCGGCGGCGAGCATCTTGCGGCGGAGGCTCAAACCTTCTCCACGACCGGCTTCATCGGCTGCGAGCCCTATGTCAACGGCATGGCGAAGATCCTCGCGCAGATCGAGACCGCCAACATCGGCAACATCCGCCTGTTTGCTGGCGATGCGGCCGAGCTGCTGGCCTGGCTGCCGAAGGCCTCGCTGTCGCGGATCGACCTGATCCATCCCGATCCCTGGCCGAAACGCCGGCACTGGAAGCGGCGCTTCGTCCAGGACAGGACGATCGCAGCGATGGCGCGCGTGCTGAGGCCGGGCGGTGAATTCCGTTTCGTCTGCGACATCGACGATTACTGCGCCTGGACGCTGTCGCATCTTGCGCGCTCGCCGGATTTCGCCTGGCTCGCGGAACGCGCTGACGATTTCCGGCAGCCGTGGGCGGGCTACACCATGACGCGCTACGGCCGGAAGGCCGCGCGCGAGGGCCGCAAGGCGGCGTATCTGCGGTTCAGGCGGAAATGACCGTCGTTCCGGGGCGCGCAAAGCGCGACCGCATTTGCGCACCTGAGAACCTCGAGATTCCGGGTTCGATGCTTCGCATCGCCCCGGAATGACCGGCAAGAGAATCTCAGATCGTCTGCCGGTTGCGCCAGAAATTCACGACGCGCTCGGCGGTCGTCGGCATGAGGCGCGTGAAGTTCATGCGCGCGGCCTCGATGTCGGCATCGGCCGGCGTGCGATGCGGACCGTACCACAGCAGGATGAGCTCGCGCACCGTGGGCCAGCCGAGATTCAGCGCGCGCCCCAGGATCAGTATCGGATCGTAGCGGTCGCCCGCGATCAGACGGTCGAGGATCGAGACGCGGACGCCGGTCATCGTCGCAAGCGAAGCGATCGATTCCTCGTATTTGTGCGCCTTGGCGAAGCCGAGCAGTGCACTCTCGCCGAGATGCCCCCCGTGAAGCAAGGAAAGCACCGTGCGCTGTGCCGCCGAGAAATCGCGTCGCGGCCCCGGCGGCAGAGCAGCCTCCTCGATCGACGCCATGGCGCGCTTGATTTCGACCTGGCGCACGGGATTGACCACGCTGGAGAGGCGGCGCCGAATGACGTCGAGCGTGCCGTCGAGAAGCTGTTTCAGGTGCTCGCCGGAGAGATCGTTGCGCTGGCCGATCTTGAGCGTCAGCACGCCGTCCTGCGCCGCGCGCTTGATCAGCTCGGAATAGCTGGCCGGTGAGAACACCGCACCGGCATTGCCCGCGGCGCGACGCACCACGTCGCGATCGCCGCGCTCGACGAGCACGTCGGTGATGACGGCCGACAAGGCGGGGCGTTCCGTCATCGCCAGCAGATGACCCTGACCCTTCAGCCGCGCGATCTCGACCAGGGCAGCCTCGTCGAGCACGGGCGAGCGGCGCAGCACGGGGCCCGCCACCATGATCTCGTTTTCGCGGGCGAGCTGACTGACCAGATGCCGCGGCGCATTGTTCAGCTCCGAGAAGCGCTCTGCGAGATCGACGCGCGAGGCGAGCTCGGCATGCGGGACGAGATCGATCAGGAGATCGTCGAAGAGATCGATGAGCTCGGGACGGAGCCTGGCGGAATCCCGGAAGAACAATTCGGCGATAGCGCGCGCGATCTCGCCGCGACGCCGGGGGTCACCGCGTTTGACGATATCGTCCAATCCGGGAATGAGCGACGTGGCAACGGTCATGAAACGCAACTCGAACAGGGCACGCCGCGGGTGCGCCCTTGGTCCAAGCCGCCCCACAATCACGCAATTTAGGCCTGGTTGATGAAGGAAGCGTTGCGCGGAAGGCAGCAGACCGGACGCAAAAAGCCTCGTCTCCCCTGCGATGGGTCTTGTCCGGAAGAGTGGAAAGGGCTATATCAGCGCCAATTCATCTTCTCATACGATCCGCGTAGTGAGAGTGGGCCCGAAAGGACCCGCTCTTTTTTTATTACCTGAACGCGGCTTGGCGGAAGATGCCGGCCCGACCATCTGTCGGGAGAGTTCTGAAGCGGGCTTTGCAGTCGTAACCAAGCCTTAACCATCGAGCGCCTTGACCCTGGATATGACCGAACCGAACACTGGTTCCACGGATGCCGAACTGCTGGCCGAGCCGAGGCTCGTGGTCGAGCCGGGCGTCGCGGCACGGGTCTCCGCGGTTGCGGGTCCTGTGCTGCAGGGCATGGGCTACCGTCTGGTGCGTATCCGCATTTCCGGGGAAGCCGGCTGCACCGTGCAGATCATGGCTGAGCGGCCGGACGGATCCATGCAGATCGAGGATTGCGAAGCGATTTCCCGGGCGCTGTCGCCCGTGCTCGATGTCGCCGATCCCATTGATCGCGCTTATCGGCTGGAAATCTCCTCGCCGGGGATCGACCGCCCCCTGGTGCGACGCTCCGATTTCGAGCGCTATTCCGGGCATCTGGTGAAGGTCGAGATGGCCGTCGCCCATGAGGGCCGGAAGCGGTTCCGCGGCACCATCGGTGCTGTCGAAGGCGACCGCGTGCATCTGCATCGCGACGACGTCAAGGCGGGCGACGATCCCGACGTTCTCCTGACCATGGAGGATATCGGCGAGGCACGGCTGGTGCTGACCGACGAGCTGATCGCGGAGTCGATGCGCCGCGGCAAGGCCGAGGCGCGCGAGATGCGCCGCAATCTCGGCCTGGAGCCGCCACAGGCGCCGCACGCGAAAATCAGCGAACAGACGACCAATAACACCAAGCCGAAAAAGAAGCCTGCACCGAAGAACACCAAGCAACATCGCCTGGCCGCCGAACGCGCGCGGCGTGGCGAGATCGAGCCTGACGAAGGAGACTAGCCATGGCAGTCAGCGCCAATCGACTTGAATTGCTGCAGATCGCCGATGCCGTTGCGCGCGAGAAATCGATCGACCGTGGCATCGTCATCGCCGCGATGGAGGACGCCATCGCCAAGGCGGCGCGCGCACGCTACGGCAGCGAGACTGACGTCCATGCCGAGATCGACCCGAAGAAGGGCGAGCTGCGGTTGTCGCGCCACATGCTGGTCGTCGACAAGGTCGAGAACCATTCCAACCAGATCTCGCTGGTGGACGCGCAGCGCGCCAATCCCGGCGCGCAGGTCGGCGACACCATCGCCGACACGCTGCCGCCGCTGGAATATGGCCGCATTGCCGCGCAATCGGCCAAGCAGGTGATCGTGCAGAAGGTGCGCGAGGCCGAGCGTGACCGGCAATACCAGGAATTCAAGGACCGCATCGGCGACATCGTCAACGGCGTCGTCAAGCGCGTCGAATATGGCAGCGTGATTGTCGATCTCGGCCGTGGCGAGGCCATCATCCGCCGTGACGAGATGCTGCCGCGCGAAGTGTTCCGCAACGGCGACCGCGTCCGCGCCTACATCTTCGACGTCCGCCGCGAGACCCGCGGCCCGCAGATCTTCCTCTCCCGCACCCATCCGCAGTTCATGGCGAAGCTGTTCGCGCAGGAAGTGCCGGAAATCTATGACGGCATCGTCGAGATCAAGGCGGTGGCCCGCGATCCCGGCTCGCGCGCGAAAATCGGCGTGATTTCCCGCGATTCCTCGGTCGATCCGGTCGGCGCCTGCGTCGGTATGCGAGGCTCGCGCGTGCAGGCGGTGGTGAACGAATTGCAGGGCGAGAAGATCGACATCATTCCCTGGTCGCCCGACATCGCGACCTTCGTGGTCAACGCGCTGGCGCCGGCCGAAGTCTCGAAGGTTGTCATCGACGAAGACCGCGAGCGCATCGAGGTCGTCGTGCCCGACACCAACAACCAGCTCTCGCTGGCGATCGGCCGCCGCGGCCAGAACGTACGTCTGGCCTCGCAGCTCACCGGCTGGGACATCGACATCCTGACCGAGCAGGAGGAATCGGAGCGCCGCCAGGCCGACTTCGAGAACTCCACCCGCGTCTTCATGGAATCGCTCAACGTCGACGAAGTGGTCGGCCAGTTGCTGGCGTCCGAAGGCTTCACCTCGGTCGAGGAACTCGCCATGGTGGACGTCAAGGAACTCGCCGGCATCGAGGGCTTCGACGAGGAGACCGCGCAGGAACTCCAGAACCGCGCCCGCGAATATCTCGAGCAGCAGGAAGCCGAGCTCGAGGCCAAGCGCAAGGAACTCGGCGTCGAGGACGCCCTCAAGGACGTGCCCGGCGTCACCTCCAAGATGCTGGTGAAGTTCGGCGAGAACGACATCAAGACGGTCGACGACCTCGCCGGCTGCGCCACCGACGACCTGGTCGGCTGGACCGAACGCAAGGAAGGCGGCGAGCAGACCAAATATCCGGGTGCTCTCGACGGGATCGACATCTCCCGTGACGATGCTGAAGCGATGATCATGCAGGCCCGCGTCAAGGCCGGCTGGATCACCGAGGCCGATCTCGCCAAGCCCGCTGAAGAGGCAGAGGCGACCGAAGATCAGCCGGTTTAAGGGCTAAGGAGGATGTCGCCCGGATGCTCGCCAGCATTGACCCCGAACTCGACCATGGGCCGCGGACCGAAAGGTCCGCGACCATGCGGATGTGCGCGGTCAGTCGTGAGGTCCGGCCGATCGACGAACTGATCCGCTTCGTCATTTCGCCCCAGAACGACGTAGTTCCCGATCTCAAGCGCAAGCTGCCCGGACGCGGCATGTGGATCACCGCCTCGCGAAAGGCGGTTGCGGAAGCCGTTCGGCGTCACCAATTTAACAAAGCCTTCAAGCGCGAGCTGCGCATTCCCCAGACGCTTCCCGCCGACGTCGAGGCGCTCCTGGTCCGGAGCGTGACCGAAGCTCTTGGGATTGCCGCGAAAGCTGGCCAGGTCGTGGCCGGCTTCGGCAAGGTCGAGAGCGCCCTGAGGGAAGGCACGGTCGAGGTCCTGATCCATGCCAGCGACGGGGCCGCGGACGGAATCCGCAAATTGGACGTGTTGGCGCATCAAAATGACGGAAATCGTGGCGCCAAGCCGCAGATTCCCGTCGTCACCGCACTGAAATCGATAGAATTGGATTTGGCACTGACCCGGTCAAATGTGATACATGCTGCCCTGCTCGCCGGCCCGGCGAGCAAGTCATTCCTGTCACGTAGCCAGATGCTGGTCCGATACCGGATGGCGGACGATGACAAGACTGCCGAAAAGCACGGCCAGGATTTCTGAAGACAACGACGAACCGATGTGACGGTGCGGCAACGCACAACGACAACAAGATCAGGATTAGGACTGCTGAATGGTTGATACCAAGACCCCTGGCGACAAGAAGCTGAGCGTTCCGAGCAAGACGCTATCGCTCAAGCCGCGCGTCGAAACGGGCACTGTGCGCCAGAGCTTCAGCCATGGCCGGAGCAAGCAGGTCGTGGTCGAGAAGCGCGGCAAGCGCCGCATCGACGGCAGCCCCGAGCCGCAGGCCGAGATTGCGAAGCCGGCACCGGCTGCGCCCGCTCCGTCGCGTCGGGCTCCGCCGCCGGCCCAGCCGCGCAACTCCGGATCCGGCGTGGTGCTCCGCACGCTGACCGAGGACGAACGTTCTGCCCGCGCCAGCGCGCTGGCCGATGCCAAAGTGCGCGAGGTCGAAGAGCGCCGCCAGGCCGAGGAAGAGGCCCAGCGCCGCGCTGTCCGCGAGGCCGCCGAACGCGCCGAGCGCGAAGCCGCCGAAGCCCGCCGCAAGGCCGAGGAAGAGCGCCATCGCCACGAGGAAGAAGCCAAGCGGAAGGCCGAGACCGAAGCCAAGAAGCGTTTTGGCGAAGGCGAGCAGCCGGCATCGGCCCCGCGCCCTGCTACCGTTGCCCCGGCCGCTCCTGCGCCGCGGCCCGGAGCGCCCGCGGCGCGGCCCGGAACCACCACGACCGCACGCCCGGGAACAACGACAGCACGGCCCGGAACGACCACGCAGCGGCCGGCTGGCCCGGCGGGTCGCGCGCCCGCAGTCGCAGCCGGACCGGACGAGGACGAGGGTCCGCGCCAGATCCGTCGAGGCCCCGGCGGCGCCGCGCGTCCCGCACCGCCCCCCAAGACCACTCACAAGCCCGGCCCGCAGAAGGAGCGCGGCCGCCTGACCGTCGTCACCGCGTTCAATGCCGACGACGTGCGCGAGCGTTCGATCGCCTCGTTCCGCCGCCGCACCCAGCGCCTGAAGGGTCACGCCTCGAACGAGCCGAAGGAAAAGCTCATCCGCGAGGTGATCATTCCGGAAGCGATCACCATCCAGGAACTCGCCAACCGCATGTCCGAGCGCGCGGTCGACGTCATCCGCATGCTGATGAAGCAGGGCGCGATGCACAAGATCACCGACGTGATCGACGCCGACACCGCGCAGCTCATTGCCGAAGAACTGGGCCACACCGTCAAGCGCGTCGCCGCGTCGGACGTCGAAGAAGGCCTGTTCGACCAGGTCGACGATTCCAGCGACACCGAGACGCGCTCGCCTGTCGTAACCGTGATGGGCCATGTCGACCACGGCAAGACCTCGCTGCTCGACGCGCTTCGTCATGCCAATGTGGTCTCCGGCGAAGCCGGCGGCATCACCCAGCATATCGGCGCCTATCAGGTGCTGTCGCCCGAGAGCGGCAAGAAGATCACCTTCATCGACACGCCCGGCCACGCTGCGTTCACCGCGATGCGCGCCCGCGGCGCCAAGGTCACCGACATCGTCGTACTGGTGGTTGCGGCCGATGACGGCGTGATGCCGCAGACGGTCGAAGCCATCAACCACGCCAAGGCGGCGCGCGTTCCGATCATCGTTGCCATCAACAAGATCGACAAGCCCGACGCCAAGCCCGAGCGCGTGCGCACCGAGCTGCTCCAGCATGAGGTGCAGGTGGAATCCTTCGGCGGCGAAGTCGTCGACGTCGAGGTGTCCGCCAAGAACAAGACCAATCTCGACAAGCTGCTCGAGATGATCGCGCTCCAGGCCGAACTGCTCGACCTGAAGACCAATTCGGAGCGTCCGGCTGAAGGCACCGTGATCGAGGCCAAGCTCGACCGCGGCCGCGGTCCGGTCGCGACCGTGCTGGTCCAGCGCGGCACGCTCCGTGTCGGTGACATCATCGTCGCCGGCGCCGAGATGGGCCGCGTCCGCGCGCTGATCTCGGATCAGGGCGAGACGGTGCAGGAGGCAGGTCCATCGGTGCCGGTCGAGGTGCTCGGCTTCAACGGTCCGCCGGAAGCCGGCGATCGTCTCGCCGTGGTCGAGAACGAAGCCCGCGCCCGTCAGGTCACCAGCTACCGCGCGCACCAGAAGCGCGAGAACGCGGCAGCCTCGATCTCCGGCATGCGCGGCTCGCTCGAGCAGATGATGTCGCAGTTGAAGACGGCGGGCCGCAAGGAATTCCCGCTGATCATCAAGGCCGACGTGCAGGGCTCGCTGGAGGCGATCCTCGGCTCGCTGGAGAAGCTCGGTACCGACGAAGTCGCTGCCCGCATCCTGCATGCCGGCGTCGGCGGCATCTCGGAATCGGACGTGACGCTCGCGGAAGGCTTCAATGCCGCGATCATCGGCTTCTCGGTTCGAGCCAACAAGGAAGCGGCCGCAGCCGCCAAGCGCAACGGCATCGAAATCCGCTACTACAACATCATCTACGACCTCGTGGACGACGTGAAGAAGGCGATGAGCGGCCTGCTCGCGCCGACCTTGCGCGAAACCATGCTGGGCAATGCCGCGATCCTGGAGATCTTCAACATCTCCAAGGTCGGCAAGGTCGCCGGCTGCCGCGTCACCGACGGCACCGTGGAACGCGGCGCCAATGTGCGCCTGATCCGCGACAACGTTGTCGTGCACGAAGGCAAGCTGTCGACGCTGAAGCGCTTCAAGGACGAAGTGAAGGAAGTCCAGGCCGGCCAGGAATGCGGCATGGCCTTCGAGAACTATCACGACATGCGTGCCGGTGACGTGATCGAGTGTTATCGCGTGGAGACGATCCAGCGCTCCCTGTAAGTCCAAATCTTACCGAAGCGCCCGGGTCTTTTTGAACTGAAATTGCGGGAGTGCGATGGCCGGATTTTTCCCGGCCATCCGCGCCTCATTCGTTTCAACAGGACAAATGACAATGCTCGTGTCCCAAACGCGGGCACGACGAGGTGATTTTCGACCATGCCACGCCACCATCAGAAGAAGAGTTCCGCACCCGGAGGCTCGCAACGTCAGTTGCGCGTCGGTGAGCAGGTTCGCCACGCGATGGCCGAGATTCTGGCGCAAGGCAATGTGCATGATGCGAACCTCGAAGGTCACATCATCACCGTGCCGGAGGTACGGATGTCGCCCGACCTGAAACTCGCAACAGTTTACGTGATGCCGCTCGGTGGCCGCGACACCGAGACCGTCATCGCTGCGCTCGATCGCAACAAGAAATTCCTGCGCGGCGAAGTCGCGCGGCGCGTTAACCTGAAATTTGCACCTGACCTTCGCTTCCGCGTCGACGAACGATTCGACGAAGCGGAACGGATCGAGAAGCTTTTGCGAACACCTGCGGTGCAGAAGGACCTGGAACAGGATCCGGATTCGGATCGGGAAGAAGAACAATGACGATGGACCCGGCTCACGGCACGATCGGCGGCGAACAGGCCGATCAGCGCGACGTGCAGAAAAATAATTTTGCGGATTTGGGAGGCAATTCTCAACCGCACCAGGAGCCGCGCCGCGTCAACAACGACCCGCGCGCCAGGCAGCAGAAAGGCAACCAGCCGCGCCGCGACCGGCGTGACGTCCATGGCTGGGTCGTGCTCGACAAGCCGATCGGCATGACCTCGACACAGGCCGTCGCGGTGCTCAAGCGCCTGTTCAACGCCAAGCGCGCTGGTCATGCCGGCACGCTCGACCCGCTCGCTTCCGGCGGCCTGCCGATCGCGCTCGGCGAAGCCACCAAGACGGTTCCTTTCGTCATGGACGGCCGCAAGCGCTACCAGTTCACCGTGTGCTGGGGCGAGGAGCGCGACACCGACGATATCGAGGGCCGGGTGACCGCGACCTCCGACCAGCGCCCGACCCGGGAGGCCATCCTGGCCCTCCTGCCCCGTTTTACGGGGGTGATTGAGCAGATCCCGCCGCGCTATTCCGCGATCAAGGTCCAGGGCGAACGCGCCTATGACCTCGCCCGCGACGGCGAGGTCGTGGAACTGGCACCCCGCCCGGTCGAAATTCACCAATTATCCCTTGTGGATCAACCAGATAACGACCGGGCCGTGTTCGAGGCCGAGTGCGGCAAGGGGACCTATGTCCGCGCGCTCGCCCGCGATATGGGCCGGATTCTCGGCACTTACGGCCATATCTGCGCGCTGCGGCGGACCCTGGTCGGCCCATTTGGCGAGAACGACATGATTCCGCTGGATCAGTTGGAGGCTTTGTGCGATAGAGCCGCGTCCGGCGAGGGCAGCCTCGCCGACGCGCTTTTGCCCGTTGAGACCGCGCTGGACGACATCCCGGCACTGGCCGTCACTCGGGCTGATGCGGCAAGGCTCCATCGGGGCCAGGCCGTTTTGTTGCGCGGACGGGATGCGCCCACTTGTAGCGGCACAGTCTATGTCACGGTGGCAGGCCGGCTTCTCGCGCTTGCTGAAGTTGGCAATGGCGAAATCATCCCCAAGCGTGTGTTCAACCTGACCGGCCTGACTGCCAGCCCCGGTCGCAACGAGAGAAATTGACGATGTCGATTGCCGCAGAACGCAAAGCGGAAGTCATCAAGACGAATGCCACCAAGGCCGGCGACACCGGCTCGCCCGAGGTTCAGGTCGCGATCCTTTCGGAACGCATCAACAACCTCACCAACCATTTCAAGACCCACGTGAAGGACAACCATTCGCGTCGCGGCCTCTTGAAGCTGGTCTCTACCCGCCGCTCGCTCCTCGACTACCTGAAGAAGAAGGACGAGGCGCGGTACAAGGCGCTGCTCGAGAAGCACAACATTCGTCGTTAAGTGTTCCTGCGCGCGCCACTGGCGCGCGTTTTCGCGCGTGGTTTCGAACGAAAGCGTTTGTTTAAAGGTTTTTGATCGAGGCTGCGTGCACGTCGGGTGCGAGCCAACGATGATTCGCATCCGAGGCGTGATGGGCGAAGACCGCGGTTCGGTGTTCGCGTTCATGCCAACTGACAGTCCAGCAGCAATCCGGCGGCTGGGCACAACGGGCAAGGCGCCCGTATGACCCGAAAGGATGGACGCCATCCGAAATCCGAAAACCATGGCAGGATCGCAGGACGCTGATCATCGCTTCGATCAGCGTCCCGCAATCTTGCGCATGGTTTTTGTTTTTCGAGCCGTCCCTTCTTTCGAGAACCCATGAAAGAAGACCTCTATGTTCAATAAGCATTCAGTCGAGATCGACTGGGGCGGACGCCCTCTCAAGCTCGAAACCGGCAAGATCGCCCGCCAGGCCGACGGCGCCGTCGTGGCCACCTATGGCGAGACCGTGGTGCTCGCCACCGTCGTCGCGGCGAAGGCGCCGCGTGAAGGCGTCGACTTCCTGCCGCTGACCGTCGACTACCAGGAGAAGACCTACGCTGCGGGGCGCATTCCCGGCGGCTATTTCAAGCGCGAGGGTCGTCCGACCGAGAAGGAGACGCTGGTCTCCCGCCTGATCGACCGTCCGATCCGTCCGCTGTTCGTCGACGGCTGGCGCAACGAGACCCAGGTGATCGCCACCGTGCTGTCGCACGATATGGAGAACGATCCCGATATCGTGGCGCTGGTTGCCGCCTCCGCCGCGCTGACCTTGTCCGGCGCGCCCTTCAAGGGCCCGATCGGCGCAGCCCGCGTCGGCTTCGCCAATGACGAGTTCATCCTCAACCCGACGCTCGACGAGATGGTCGACACCCAGCTCGACCTCGTCGTCGCCGGCACCGCCGACGCCGTGCTGATGGTGGAATCGGAAGCCAAGGAGCTCAACGAGGACATCATGCTCGGTGCCGTGATGTTCGGTCACCGCCACTTCCAGCCGGTCATCAACGCGATCATCGAGCTCGCCGAGAAGGCCGCCAAGGAGCCGCGCGAAGTCACCGCGATCGACAATGCCGCGCTCGAGAAGGAAATGCTCGGCCTCGTCGAGCAGGAGCTGCGCGCCGCCTACGCCATTCCGGTCAAGCAGGATCGCTATGCCGCAGTCGGCAAGGTCAAGGAAAAGGTGATCGCCCACTACTTCCCCGAAGGGCAGGAGCCGAAATACGACAAGCTGCGCATCGCCGGCGTGTTCAAGGAGCTCGAGGCCAAGATCGTTCGCTGGAACATCCTCGACACCGGCAAGCGCATCGACGGCCGCGACTCCAAGACCGTGCGCAACATCGTCGCCGAAGTCGGCGTGCTGCCCCGCGCCCACGGCTCGGCGCTGTTCACCCGCGGCGAAACCCAGGCGATGGTCGTGACCACGCTCGGCACCGGCGAGGACGAGCAGTACATCGACGCGCTGTCGGGGACGTACAAGGAAACGTTCCTGCTGCACTACAACTTCCCGCCCTACTCGGTCGGTGAGACCGGCCGTCTCGGTGGCACCAAGCGCCGCGAGATCGGCCACGGCAAGCTGGCCTGGCGCGCGATCCACCCGGTTCTGCCGCCGCACCACGAGTTCCCCTACACCACGCGCGTGGTGTCGGAGATCACCGAGTCCAACGGCTCGTCCTCGATGGCTTCGGTCTGCGGCGCCTCGCTCGCGCTGATGGACGCCGGCGTGCCGTTGAAGCGGCCGACCGCCGGCATCGCGATGGGCCTGATCCTCGAGGACAAGCGCTTCGCGGTTCTCTCGGACATCCTCGGTGACGAGGACCATCTCGGCGACATGGATTTCAAGGTGGCCGGCACGGAAGCGGGCATCACCTCGCTCCAGATGGACATCAAGATCGAGGGCATCACCGAGGAGATCATGCGCGTCGCGCTGGCCCAGGCCAAGGACGGGCGTATCCACATCCTCGGCGAGATGGCCAAGGCCCTGACCGCGGCCCGCGCCGAGCTCGGCGAATACGCGCCGCGCATCGAGACCTTCAAGATCGCCACCGACAAGATCCGTGAAGTGATCGGCACCGGCGGCAAGGTGATCCGCGAGATCGTCGAGAAGACCGGCGCCAAGGTCAACATTGAGGACGACGGCACCGTGAAGGTCGCTTCCAGCGACGGCGAGGCGATGAAGGCCGCGATCAAGTGGATCAAATCGATCGCGTCCGATCCGGAAGTCGGCCAGATCTATGACGGCACCGTCGTCAAGGTGATGGAGTTCGGCGCCTTCGTGAACTTCTTCGGCTCCAAGGACGGTCTCGTCCACATCAGCCAGCTCGCGGCCAACCGCGTGCAGAAGACCTCCGACGTCGTCAAGGAAGGCGACAAGGTCAAGGTCAAGCTGCTCGGCTTCGACGACCGCGGCAAGACCCGCCTGTCGATGAAGGTGGTCGACCAGACCACCGGCGAAGACCTCGAGGGCAAGGAGAAGCCGGCTGATGGCCAGCAGGCTCCGCGCGAAGCGGCCGGCGAGTAAGCCTCGCGACCAGGTCAGAAACACGAAGGGCGGCCTCTCGGCCGCCCTTTTTTGTTTGTCGCTTGCTGAGCTTCTGGATCAGACCGCGATGTCGAACCGATCGAGGTTCATCACCTTGGTCCAGGCCTTGGCAAAGTCCTGCACGAACTGCTGCTTCGCATCCGACGAGGCATAGACCTCGGCGAAGGCGCGGAGCTGCGAGTGCGATCCGAAGATCAGGTCGGCGCGCGTGCCGGTCCACTTCACCGCGTTGGTCTTGCGGTCGCGGGCCTCATAGGTGCCGTCGGCAGCTGGCGCCCACTGCGTGCCCATGTCGAGCAGGTTGACGAAGAAGTCGTTGCTCAGCGTCCCCGGCTTCGAGGTGAGAACGCCGTTCTTCGAACCGTTCGCATTGGCACCAAGCACACGCAGGCCACCGACGAGCACGGTCAGCTCAGGCCCGGAGAGCTTCAACAGCTGCGCGCGATCGACGAGGGCCTCTTCGGGCATCAGGAACTGATGCTTCTTGCCGACGTAGTTGCGGAAGCCATCGGCCCGCGGCTCCAGCGGCGCGAAGGACTCGACGTCGGTCTGCTCCTGCGAGGCATCCATGCGGCCCGGCGTGAAGGCGACCTTCACGTCGACGCCGGCATCCTTGGCGGCCTTCTCGACCGCGGCGGTGCCGCCGAGCACGATCAGGTCGGCAAGCGAGACCTTCTTCGCGCCGGCCGAGGCGTTGAAGTCCTTCTGGATCGCTTCGAGCTTGCCGAGGACCTTCGAGAGCTGAGCCGGCTGGTTCACCTCCCAGTCCTTCTGCGGCGCGAGGCGAATGCGTGCACCGTTGGCGCCGCCGCGCTTGTCCGAGCCGCGGAACGTCGAGGCCGACGCCCAGGCAGTCGAGACCAGCTCGGACACCGAGAGGCCCGACGCGAGGATCTTCGTCTTCAGCGAGGCGATGTCCTGATCACTGACCAGCTCGTGATTCACGGCCGGAATCGGATCCTGCCAGATCAGCGTCTCCTTCGGCACCAACGGGCCGAGATAGCGCTGGATCGGACCCATGTCGCGATGGGTGAGCTTGAACCAGGCGCGGGCGAAGGCGTCCGCGAACTGATCCGGGTTCTCGAGGAAACGCCGCGAGATCTTCTCATAGGCGGGATCAAGGCGGAGCGAGAGGTCGGTCGTCAGCATCGTCGGCAGATGCTTCTTGGACTTGTCGAACGCATCCGGAATGGATGCGTCGGCACCCTTGGCCTTCCACTGCTGCGCGCCTGCCGGGCTCTTCGTCAGCTCCCACTCGTAGTTGAACAGGTTCTCGAAGAAGTGGTTGCTCCACTTCGTCGGGGTCTGCGTCCAGGTGACTTCGGGACCGCCGGTGATCGCGTCAGCGCCAACGCCGGTGCCGTGCTTGCTCTTCCAGCCGAGGCCTTGATCTTCAAGCGCGCCCGCTTCCGGCTCCGGACCGACCAGCGACGGATCGCCCGCACCGTGGGTCTTGCCGAAGGTGTGGCCGCCAGCGATCAGCGCGACGGTTTCCTCATCGTTCATCGCCATGCGGAAGAAGGTCTCGCGGATGTCCTTCGCTGCGGCGACGGGATCCGGCTTGCCGTTCGGCCCTTCCGGATTGACGTAGATGAGGCCCATCTGCACAGCGCCGAGCGGGTCAGCGAGCTGGCGCTCGCCGCTATAGCGCTCATCGCCCAGCCAGGTGCCTTCGGGACCCCAATAGAGCTCTTCCGGCTCCCACACGTCGGCGCGGCCACCGGCGAAGCCGAACGTCTTGAAGCCCATCGACTCCAGCGCGACGTTGCCGGCGAGCACCATCAGGTCGGCCCAGGAAATCTTGCGACCGTACTTCTGCTTGATCGGCCAAAGCAGGCGGCGCGCCTTGTCGAGGTTGGCGTTATCGGGCCAGCTGTTGAGCGGAGCAAACCGCTGCTGACCGGCGCCGGCGCCACCACGACCGTCGGTGATGCGGTAAGTGCCCGCGCTGTGCCAGGCCATGCGGATCATCAGGCCACCGTAGTGACCGAAGTCGGCCGGCCACCATTCCTGCGAATCCGTCATCAGGGCGGTCAGGTCCTTGATGACCGCGTTAAGGTCGAGCGTCTTGAATTCCTTGGCGTAGTCGAAGTCCTTGCCCATCGGATCGGACAAGCCGGAATTCTTGTGCAGCACCTCGATGCTGAGCTGGGTTGGCCACCAGTCGCGGTTCACCCGCGTGGGTTTTCCGCCCGAAAACGGGCACTTCGAAGTGTCATCCATGATTACCTCCTCTGGCGGCGTCGAACTTGCACCTTTGACCAGGTAGAACGACTCTAAGCTGCTTGTCCCATCAGGGGAAGTTGACTTTAATGATCGCTGCGATAGGATTTTCTGATGATCAACGTGACGCTGCGTCAGCTCCGGTATTTCGATGCCTTGGCGCGTCACGCTCATTTTGGCCGCGCGGCGGAGGCCTGTTCCATCTCGCAGCCGGCATTGTCGATGCAGATCAAGCAGTTGGAGGAGGCGCTCGGCGGCCTGCTGCTGGAGCGTAGCGCACGCCAGGTCGCGCTGACCCGGTTCGGCGAGGAACTTGCGCAGCGCGTCCGCGACATTTTGCGCTCGGTCGATGAGCTCGGCGATTTCGCCCGCGCCTCGCAGGACCGGTTTGCAGGCCGTCTGCGCATCGGCATGATCCCGACGATCGCGCCCTACCTCCTGCCCAAGATCACCAAAAATCTCACGCGCATGCATCCGGAACTCGACATCCGCGTGCGCGAGACGATGACGCCGCGGCTGATCCAGGAGCTCGTCGAAGGCCGGCTCGACACCGCCATCGTTGCGCTGCCGGTGTCCGAGCCCTCGCTCACCGAGGTCGCTCTGTTCGACGAGAAATTCCTGCTGGTGCGGCCGGGCTCGGATGAAGGCACGCCGGTGCCATCGCGCGAGATGATGCGGGAGATGCGGCTGTTGCTGCTCGAGGAGGGGCATTGCTTCCGCGATCAGGCGCTCTCCTTCTGCAACATGCAGTCGGCGCCCCCGCGCGAGATGCTGGATGCGAATTCGCTGTCAACGCTGGTCCAGATGGTCAGCGCCGGCATCGGCGTCACGTTGATCCCGGAAATGGCGGTGCCGGTGGAGACGCGATCGGCCTCGGTCTCGCTCGCGCGCTTCCGCGACCCGCAGCCCTCGCGCACCATCGGCATGGTCTGGCGCAAGACCAGCCCGCTGGCGCGCCAGCTCCTGCAGATTTCCGAAGTCGTGTGCCTGTCGGCCGGCAAGGTGCGCGCGAAACAATCGCTGCGCAGCCAGCGGGCCTGAGGTCCCGATGTCGCATCCGATCATCCGCCCCGCCCGCGCCGACGAATATGACGAGGTCGGCCGTGTCTGGATGGAGAGCTGGGTCTCGACCGGGCTCGCGGAGGAGAGCGGCTTCCTGCTCGCGAACCTGCGCGCGCGTATCAGGCGTGAGATCGAGAACGGCTGGAGCCTGTTCGTCGCCGACGACAACGGCACGATCGCCGCGATGCTGGCGCTGCATCTGCCAAAGCTCTATCTCGACATGCTTTTCGTCGCGCCCGCCTATCAGGGGCAATCGCTCGGCCGCCAGTTGCTCGCCTTCACGCGAACGCAAATGCCCGATGAGATGTACCTGCGCTGCGTCCGCGAGAACGAGAAGGCCTGGCGCTGGTACGAACGCGAAGGTTTTGTGTTCGAGAAGGAAGAGATCGAGCCGTCGAACGGGTTCGTGATGAAGTATTACCGGTGGAAGCGGGAGCGACCCGCCGGGTAGGCAATGATCATCGGACGCAGCTTGCGGTTGTCACGATCCCACCCTAGTGTGGAGTGTCCGATGAGCTCCTACCTCCGATCCCCTGGAATCCATGTTTCGATTTGCTGCCTCGGTGCTCGTCCTGCTGTCCATTCTGGCTCCAGCAGCAGCGCAAACCCCTCCCGCAACCACCGCGCCCCCCGCTCAGACCGCATCACCGGCAAAGCCGACTGCCAAGAAGGCGGTGACGAAGCCGAAGGCAGCAGCCAAGCCCGCGGAGCCCGCAAGCACTGGCCCCTGCGGCATCGGCGTGATTGCAGCGACGCAGGACCTCTTCGTCGTCCAGAAGATCGGCCTGACGGTGTTCGGCAACGATTACGCGGAAGTGCCGGTGTCATGGGGTCTCGACGACCTCACCTTTGCGCGGGTGCGCGCGGCCGCCGGAACAACCCCGGTGCGGCGGATCCCTTACGCCAAGGGCGCCTTCGATTCCTATTATCATCCCAAGGGCGGCCTGTTTCGCAACCGGCGTGAAGAGCTCTCAAACCTGGTCCGTGAGATCGCAGGCAATGCCGGCTGCGAGCGCTATGTCATCGTCATGCGCAATGAGGGGCAGCTTGATGGGACCAATCAGACGCTCAGCGGCGTCGGTGTCTTCAGCCGAGGTGTCGGTATCATCTCTTACGCATATGTCTTCGTCTACGTCGGCGTGATCGTGGTCGATGGCCAGACCTTCGAGATCAGGAAGGGACCCGCTGTGACATTCGAAGGTGTCATGAAGCATCTGGCCGACAACTTCGTCGACAACGAGTTTTTGCGGAAAGTGGACATGTCCATGTTCCCCGCGGCAGCAGCGGACTCTGCCAACAACGCCGCCTTGCGCGACACCACCCGCGATTTTCTGACAAAACGACTGGACAAGATCCTGCCGCCGTATTTCGCGCAGTGACGCGAGCTGAATGTGACGATCAACGTTTTCGCCGTTGTCGCAATGGTCTCATATGCGCTGTTGTCTCCGACAGGGGGACAGGTGCAGCCTGCGTCGAAGCCAGAGTTGGTCAAGCCTGCGGTAAAGAGGCCGACAGCCGTCGCGCCACGCGGGCCGGCGGAGAGCGGCCCGTGCCAGATTGGCGTGATTCCGATCGCCGGCGACCTCTTCATGGTCGAGAAATTCGGGCCGCTGACCTTCCTTGATAAATATACGCGAACTTCGGTTACTGCATGGGCGCTCGACGATCTCGTCGTCTCCCGAGTCCGCGCCGCCGCACCTGGCAGCTCCATACGGAGAATTCCCTACACAAGGGAGGAACTCAAGTCCGGAGGCCGCCAAAAGCAGAATCCATTTTTCTACCGTGCCGCGGCTGACGTGAGAGGCTTTGTTCAATTTCTCGCGCCAAAGGTCCGTTGTGACCGTTACGTTGTCGTGCACCGGCATGGCGGAACGCAGCGAGAATACGGTATTGGCATCTCGCAATACCCGTACAACGGGCCCGTGCATCTCTTCGCCATGATGTACATCCGGGTCTATGACGGCCAGACCTTCGAGTTGATCAAAGAGGCGCCCGCCATGATGACGGAGGATACGTATATCGAGCGCGTGATGCACAATCCGCTCGGTGGCCCGTCGACCAAGTTGGATCGCGCGATGTTTCCGGAGAAGCCGACGGACGCAGTCAATAATCCCGTGCTACGCGACGGTGTACGCACGATGCTGACGAAGAGCCTCGACAAGACGCTGCCGGCTCTGCTCCAACGTCCGCCTCCGTCGCGCTGATCAAGATGTCGCTCGCAGAGCGGCTTATCCATCTAGGCGTAGTGCGTTGCGCATCCTGCGCAAAAACGCAATGAATGGCGCCTCTCACACGAATGGAAGGCTCCACGCTATGATCAAGCTCTACTGGTCGCCCCGCTCGCGCTCGTTCACGACGCTGTGGCTGATGGAGGAAAGCGGCCTTCCCTATGAGCGCGTGCTGACCGACATTTCGACCGGCGCGCAGAAAGCGCCGGATTTCCTCAAGGTCAATCCGATGGGCAAGGTGCCGGCGCTCAGCGACGGCGATGCTGCGCTGGGTGAAGCCGCCGCGATCTGCGCCTACATTGCCGACTGCTATCCCGAGACGAAGCTTGCACCGCCCGCGACCGATCCGCGGCGCGCCCGCTATCTGCAATGGCTGTTCTTCTCGCCGAGCTGCATCGAGCCTGCCATCATCCAGATCTTCACCAAGATCGAGGTGCCGACGTCGACCGCGGCCTGGGGCAGCGCCACACAGGTCTTCGACGTGCTGGAGGCGGCGCTCGCCAAGGGGCCATGGATTCTCGGCGAGGAATTTTCCGCCGCCGACATCACGATCGGCTCGGGCCTGAATTACGCGGTGCGCCTGTTCAAGATGGTGCCGTCGCGACCGGCCTTCGATGCCTATATCGCGCGCTGCATGGCGCGGCCGGCGTTCCAGCGCGCGGAGAAGATCGCGGCCGGTTAGAGCGTTTTCGAGCGAAGTGGATACCGGTTCGCGTAAAGAAAACGCGTCAAAACAAGAATCTAGAACCCCGTTCCGATTCCATTGGAATGGAAATGGCTCTAGTCCGAAGTCTTCAGGTCGTCCGGCCTCGGCATCAGAACGATATTGTAGCCGGAATCGACATAGTGGATCTCGCCGGTCACGCCGCCGGAGAGGTCCGACAGCAGATACAGTGCCGAGCCGCCAAGCTGGTCGAGCGTGACGCCGCGGCGGAGCGGCGAATGCTTTTGCATGAAGCCGAACATCGCGCGCGCCTCGCCGATGCCCGAGCCGGCGAGCGTGCGGATGGGACCTGCTGAGATCGCGTTGACGCGGATGCCGCGCGGCCCGAAATCGGAGGCGAGATAGCGCACGGAGGCTTCCAGCGCCGCCTTGGCCACGCCCATGACGTTGTAATTCGGCATCGCGCGCTCCGAGGCGCCGAAGGTCAGCGTGATCATGCTGCCGCCCTCCGTCATCAGCTCGGCGGCGCGTTTTGCGACCTCCGTAAACGAGAAGCAGGAGATCACCATGGTCCGCGAAAAGTTCTCGCGGCTGGTGTCGGCGTAGCGACCCTTCAGCTCGTTCTTGTCGGCGAAGCCGATCGCGTGGATCACGAAATCGAGGCGGCCCCATTTCTCGCGGAGCGCAGCGAAAGTCGCGTCGACGCTGGCGATGTCCTCGACGTCGCAAGGCAGCACCAGATCAACGCCGAGCGATTCAGCCAGCGGCTTGACCCGCTTGCCAAGCGCCTCGCCCTGGAAGGTGAAGGCAAGCTCGGCGCCGTGGGCATGCAGCGTCTTCGCCATGCCCCAGGCGATCGAATGATCATTGGCGATGCCCATGACCAGACCGCGCTTGCCTTTCATCAATTCCTGCATTGCAGCCGTCGCTCCTATTCTCGACGTCATCGCCTGCCTTGTGCGCGCTGCGCACCGGGGCGAGCGATCCAGTATTCCGAGACAGTCATGGTAATCGCGAGGCCGCGGCGTACTGGATGCCCCGCCTTCGCGGGGCATGACAGCGTGCTGGGCTCACACATCCAGCCGGCTGAACACCAGCGTCGCGTTGGTGCCGCCGAAGCCGAAGGAGTTCGACAGCACGGTGCCGATCTTGGCGTTGTCGATGCGCTTGCGCACGATCGGCATGTCGGCGAACACGGGATCGAGTTCCTGGATGTGCGCGCTCTCGCAGATGAAGCCGTTGTTCATCATCAGCAGCGAGTAGATCGCTTCCTGCACGCCGGTCGCGCCGAGCGAGTGGCCGGTCAGCGCCTTGGTCGCCGAGATCGGCGGGCACTTCTCGCCGGCGCCGAACACGCGCCGCAGCGCCTCGATCTCCGGCGGATCGCCGGCGGGGGTCGAGGTCGCGTGCGGATTGATGTAGTCGACCTTGGTCTTCACCGTCGACATCGCCATGCGCATGCAGCGCTCGGCGCCTTCACCTGATGGCGCGACCATGTCGTAGCCGTCCGACGTCGCGCCGTAGCCGACGATCTCGCCGTAGATGCGCGCGCCGCGCGCCTTGGCATGCTCGAGCTCTTCCAGCACCAGCACGCCGGCACCACCGGCAATGACGAAGCCGTCGCGGTTGACGTCGTACGGGCGCGAGGCCGTGGCGGGCGTATCGTTGTATTTCGAGGACATCGCGCCCATCGCGTCGAACAGCACCGACAGCGACCAGTCCAGCTCCTCGCAGCCGCCGGCGAAGATGACGTCCTGCTTGCCGATCTGGATCGTCTCATAGGCGTTGCCGACGCAGTGGTTCGACGTCGCGCAGGCCGAGGAGATCGAATAGTTCACGCCCTTGATCTTGAACCAGGTCGCAAGCGTCGCGGAGGCCGTGGACGACATCGCCTTCGGCACTGCAAACGGTCCGACGCGCTTCGGGCCCTTGGTGCGGGTGATGTCGGCGGATTCGACGATGGTACGGGCGGACGGGCCGCCGGATCCCATGATGATACCGGTGCGGATATTGGAGACTTCTTCAGACGACAGGCCGGAGTCCTGGATCGCCTGCTCCATCGCGATGTGATTCCACGCAGCGCCCTGACCGAGGAAACGCATTGCGCGACGGTCGACGACGGTTGCTGGATCAAGCGTCGGCGCACCTTGCACCTGCGAACGGAAGCCGAGCTCGACAAATTTCTCAGCCCGCGAAATGCCCGACTTCGCCTCGTAAAGGCTCGCAAGCACTTCCTGGGTGTTGTTTCCGATGGACGAGACGATGCCCATCCCGGTGACCACAACCCGCCTCATGACAGCCTCGCCTAAATCGTTGTCTTCCTGGTGATGCGCCTGGTTGGTAATGCGCTTAGCTCAGGCTTGTGCCCTGCTTGAACAAGCCGACCTTCAAGTCCTTGGCGCGATAGATAATCTGGTCATCGACCGAAAGCCACCCGTCGGCGATACCGAGCACGAGCTTTGAACGCATCACGCGCTTGATATCGATGTTGTACACAACCTTGCGGGCCTCGGGCAGCACCTGGCCGCTGAACTTCAGCTCGTTCAGACCAAGCGCGCGACCGCGACCTTCGCCCCCGATCCAGCCAAGATAAAAGCCGACCATTTGCCACAGCGCATCGAGGCCGAGGCAGCCCGGCATCACCGGATCGTTCTTGAAGTGGCAGCCGAAAAACCAGAGATCGGACTTCACATCGAGCTCGGCCCGCACCAGCCCCTTGCCGAACTCGCCGCCGGTGTCGCTGATTTCCGTGATGCGGTCGAACATGAGCATCGGCGGCAGCGGCAGTTGGGCGTTGCCCGGACCGAACATCTCGCCGCGGGCACATGTCAGCAGATCTTCGTATTCGTAACCGTTGCGCCTGTTCAGCATGCGGAAGCCTCTATTTTAACCCCGATTGAGCGGCGTTTCTGGCAAAAATGGGCCCCGCTCGGCTCGGAAAGCAACGTCAATTGCCGTCGTCAGGCGCGAATGCCGAGAGCCCGGATGGACCGCGAACCAGGCCTCAATGCCCGGCCGCGCCAACATCGGCTAAGCGGAACCGCGCGCTCTCTAACACAGGCCATTTCGGTGGCAAAGCGCTCTCATGAAGGTAAAATGACGGGGTCTTCGCCCGGTTCCAGACCTGATTAGAACCTCTCTAGTTGCGAGAAACTTGCATCTGCATCTATCTGTTCTTATATTGCATATCGGTAGTGTCCACGCGTGCCCGAAATCTGGAAATGAGCGAGAATACCGCGCCCCATCACAACGACGACGTCCATTCCACGGCCCTCCTGACCGGCCGCCAGCCGGCCTTGACCGGGTGTCCTTGGCACGACGTCAACGAAATGCTCCAGTCCGCGGGGCTCCGACCGACCCGCCAGCGCATGGCGCTCGGCTGGCTCTTGTTTGGCAAGGGCGCACGCCACCTCACGGCTGAAATGCTGTACGAGGAAGCGACGCTGGCCAAAGTTCCGGTCTCGCTGGCGACCGTCTACAACACGCTGAACCAGCTCACCGATGCCGGTCTGCTCCGCCAGGTCAGCGTCGACGGCACCAAGACCTATTTCGACACCAACGTCACCACCCACCACCATTACTACCTCGAGAACAGCCACGAGCTGGTCGACATCGAGGATCCGCATCTGGCGCTGTCCAAGATGCCGGAGGTGCCCGAGGGTTACGAGATCGCCCGCATCGACATGGTCGTGCGCCTGCGCAAGAAGCGCTGAGATTTCTCTAGGCTAAGAGACCGTCATGGCCGGGCATAGCCGTCCGAAGGACGGCGTCGCTTGCGCTCGCCTATGTCCCGGCCATTGTCGTTTACGACCGTCATTCCGGGATGGTGCGGCAGCACCAGACCCGGAATCTCGAGCTCAGGTGCGCAACTGCGCACCATAGTTCGATGCTTCGCATCGCCCCGGGATGACGCTTCGCGTCAGTTGACCTGCTCGTCCGAGTACACGCCCCAGAGGCGTTCCTGCTGGATCCAGCCGTCAAAACCGTTGCCGGTGACGTGGCACCAGTTTGCGGTGCACTTCTTGACCTGCGTGACGACGCCGGCCTGGAGCTTGGCCGCAATCGCGCTGTCAGGATCGGCCCGGTCGTAGATCGGCGCGAGGTCGTCCTTGTGCTTCATGGTGACGACCGCGGTGCGACGACCGGACAGCAGGGAGTGATAGACCCAGCCCTCGGCGCCTTCGGAATCGCGCACCCGGCGCCAGTTCTCGAACTCGGCGGTGATTTCGACCGGCAGGCCTGAGCGGGTGTAGACCCAAGCCACGTCATTGTCCTTGGTCGGACCGGCGCGGACGTTCACGTGATCCGACTTGAGGCTGACATAGCGCGGCACCGGCAGGCCGCTGGCGGTCTGGGGGGGTGTTATCCTTCGCCGAATGCCCGGGGCTGACCGAGGCGCTCAACCAGGTGCAAACGAGCGCCATCACCGAACAAAAACGCCCCAACGCCATCAACCCGTCTCCTGTCGAGGATCCGGCCAAGCCCGGTCCTCACCCCAAATTCCAAAACCTGCCGCGCAAGCCCCTCCCCGCCCCACGCGGGTGTTCCCGAAGCCGGATCCGCAAGCCGGACCCGTGGTTCTTGTCTTGGCCCGGCCTTCTGCTAGAGAGGACGGACACTTGAACAACCAGTTTGTCCCGATTTTCCGGCCGGAAATGTCGGGAGAGCTTGAAGGAAACGCCGGGGACAGACACGGCAAGGGCAGTGTCGAACAACCGGGTTAATGAGGCCTGAACGGCCGGCCTTTGGCGACAGAGGCGGCTCGCGACGCCTCATGAGAGCAGGACATGTCGGTGAAGAAAAAGCCCCTCGTCGTCGTGACGCGCAAGCTGCCGGATTCGATCGAGACGCGGATGCGTGAACTGTTCGACGCGCGGATCAATCTCGAGGACACCCCGATGTCGGCCGAGCAGCTCGCGGAGGCCGCGCGCACTGCCGACGTGCTAGTTCCAACCGTCACCGACAACATCACCGCCGACATCGTCAACCAGCCCGACTGCAAGCTTCGCCTGATCGCGAATTTCGGCAACGGCGTCGACAATATCGATGTCGAGGCGGCGCATGCCCGCGGCATCACCGTCACCAACACGCCGAAGGTTCTGACCGAGGACACCGCCGACATGACCATGGCACTGATCCTGGCCGTGCCGCGCCGGATGATCGAAGGCGCCTCGATCCTGACGGAAGGAAAGCACTGGGCGGGCTGGTCGCCGACCTGGATGCTCGGCCACCGCATCGGCGGCAAGCGCCTCGGCATCATCGGCATGGGCCGCATCGGCCAGGCGGTCGCGCGCCGCGCCCGCGCCTTCGGCCTGCAGATCCACTATCACAACCGCCGTCCCGTCGCGCCGAAGATCGCCGAAGAGCTTGGCGCGACCTATTGGGAAAGCCTCGACCAGATGCTGGCGCGGATGGACATCATCTCGGTAAACTGTCCGCACACGCCAGCGACTTATCACCTGCTGTCGGCGCGGCGGCTGAAGCTGATCCGGAAAGACGCCTACATCGTCAACACGGCGCGCGGCTCGGTCACCGACGAGGACACACTGATCAAGCTGATCGAGGGCGGCGAGATCGGCGGCGCCGGCCTCGACGTCTATGAGCACGAGCCCGCGGTCAATCCGAAGTTGGTGCGGCTCGCCAAGGCCGGCAAGGTGACGCTGCTGCCGCATATGGGCTCGGCCACGATCGAAGGCCGCGTCGAGATGGGCGAGAAGGTGATCATCAACATCCGCACCTTCCTCGACGCCCACAAGCCGCCGGATCGCGTGCTGCCGAGCATGCTCTAGGTTTCCAATTTGCTGCGTGACAAGCTCTCCTTCCTCATCCTGAGGAGCGCGCTCTTGCGCGCATCTCGAAGGATGGCCGCGGGCGAGAGTCGGGCCTTCATGGTTCGAGACGCGCGTTCCACGCTCCTCACCATGAGGGTCTAAGGTCGCGGCGCGTCTCGCGCTTGCGCCAGACTGTGACGAGATCGATGAAGGTGCGCAGCGCGGGCGGCGTCTGGCGCCCCCGGCACGCGCTATGCGGCCGAGCAGATGGCGCATCTCGACAGCGAGAAGCCGACCACGACGTAACGGACCGCGAATCAGGTGCGATGGGCGCTGAGGTCAGTGATGACGGGCCCATCGCCATTGAGCGGATTGGCCGGATCGCGCGTGTAGCGCAGCGTTTCGAAGCGCATCGCGCGCGCATCGATCATCAGGAGGCGGCCGACGAGGCCATCGCCAAAGCCGACGATCTCGCGGATCGCCTCCAGCGCCATCATCGAGCCGAGCACGCCCGCAAGCGCACCCATGACGCCGGCCTCGGCGCAGGCCGGCACCGTGCCGGGTGGCGGCGCCTCAGGAAACAGGCAGCGATAGGTTGGATTGAAGTCGCCCTGCTCGTTCTTCTCATGCGCCCGAATGGTGGTGAGCGAGCCGTCGAAAGTGCCGAGTGCCGCCGTGATCAGCGGCCTCTGCGCGAAGAAGCAGGCATCCGAGACAAGATAACGCGTCGAGAAATTGTCGGAGCCGTCGAGCACGAGATCGTAGTCGCCGATCAGCGACAGAGCGTTGTCCGCATTGAGCCAGGTGGCATGGCCGACGAAGTGGACGTGCGGATTGAGCGCCGAGATCCGTTCCGCCGCGCTCTCGACCTTGTGCCGGCCGATATCGGGCGTCGTGTGGATCACCTGGCGCTGCAGGTTGGACAGCGACACCACGTCGTCATCGACCACGCCGAGCGTGCCGATGCCGGCGGCGGCAAGATACATCAGCGCCGGCGCACCGAGCCCGCCGGCGCCGATCACCAGCACGGAGGCCTGCTTCAGCGCGGCCTGCCCCGGTCCGCCGACATCGCGCAGCACGATATGGCGGGCATAGCGTTCGAGTTCGTCCGGGCTCAGCATCGTCGTACGTCCTCCTATCAAGCCCTTCGCCTTTCAACCCTCATGGTGAGGAGCGCGAAACACGCGCGTCTCGAACCGTGAAGGCCCCGATATCGCCTGGGGCCATCCTTCGAGACGCGGCCTTCAGGCCGCTCCTCAGGATGAGGGCCTGAGTTCGTGGCCCCTACTGCCACCTGAACCACCCCGAGATTGTTCGCGACCAACGAGATGTGCTTCAATGGCAGCACGTTCAATGGGCTGGCTGGATTTGTCATGAGATCGATGCTTGCGGCAACACTGATGTTCGCGACTGCCGCAGGCGCGAACGCCCAGATCACGACGCCACAAATTCCCGGCACCAGGCCGAAGACCGTCCAGACCGTTCCGATCCGCTCGCCCGCCTCGCAGACGGCGTCGGAAACAGCGGATGGGATGGCGCAAGCCGAACGGATGTCGCTCCAGTCCGACCTCGCCTGGGTCGGCGAATATAACGGTGCGATCACCGGCGACGTCAGCGAGCGCATGGTCAATGCCATCAAGGAGCACCAGAAGAAAAAGGGCGGCAAGCCGACCGGCGTGCTCAATCCGCAGGAACGCGCCGCACTGGCCGAGACCGCGCGGCGGAAGCAGGAGAGCGTCGGCTGGAAGATGGTGATGGAGCCGACCAGCGGCGCGCGGCTCGGCATCCCCGGCAAGCTGGTGCCGCAGCAGGTCACCGACGCCAACGGCTCGAAATGGAGCTCGCCGACCGGCACGGTGCAGGTGCTGCTCAGCCGCCGCAAGGAGGCGAACCCAACCACCGCGAAGCTCGCCGAGCGGGAGAAGAAAGAGCCGGCCGGGCGCCAGGTCGACTACACCGTGGTGAAGCCCGATTTCTTCGTGCTTTCGGGGCTTCAGGGCCTGAAGAAATTCTACGTGCGCGGCACATTCAAAGGCGACGAAGTCCGCATCATGACGATCCTCTACGACCAGGCGACCGAGAACACGGTCGAGCCGGTCGTCATCGCGATGTCGAGTGCGTTCAACGCATTTCCGTCCGGACCGCAAGCCGGGCCGCCACCGCGCAAGACCGTCGAATACGGCACCGGCGTCGTCGTCAGCGACGACGGCGCGATTGTCACCGACGGCCTCGTCACCGATAGCTGCCTCGCGATCACGATCGCCGGCTATGGCAGTGCCGACCGCCTCGCCGAGGACAAGGAGCACGATCTCGCGCTGCTGCATATCTACGGCGCGCGCAGCCTGAAGCCACTCAGTCTCGCCAACGGCGCGGCGAAGGCGAGTGTCGATGTCATCGGCATCGCAGATCCCCAGAGCCAGGGCGGCGCGGCCGGCGTGTCTAGTCTCAAGGGCGCGCTGGCGCCGGTCACGGCGAGCGATTCCGCGCTCTCTCCTCCGCCGGCGGTCGGCTTCTCCGGCAGCCCGGCCATCGATGGCGACGGCAAATTCGCCGGCATCGCGCTATTGAAGCCGGCGATGGTGGCGGGGCCTGCAACATCCGTGCCGGCCTCTCAGGCGGTATTGGTTTCCGCGGAGACAGTGCGCGATTTCCTGAAAGCGAACTCTGTCACCGCGAACGGCATGTCGACGGATGCGAAAGCTGCCGTCGTGCGGGTGATCTGCGTGCGGAAGTAAGTCGGGCGATTTGGAAGACTCTCTCGTGTCCCGGACGCAGTGCGGCGTGAAATGCCGCACTGCTGAGCCGGGACCCATATCTTCGACAATCGAGCTTGCCGCGTTCTGGGCCCCGGCTATGCCGCGCATCGCCATAGCGCGTCGAAGACGCGCGTAAACGCGCTTTTGGCGCTGCGCTGCGTCCGGGGCACGAAAACCTAATCCAGCCTGAACCTGATCCCGCTCTTTGCGAGACCACCCGAAATACCAACCGGTGTGCCATCCGCACGCCAGCAGGCGGCGCCGGTCATGGTGCCGTCGTCATGGAAGGCGATGCCGTTCATGCCGCCGGCAACAGTCGCAACGGACTGGACCTTGTGGCCGAGTTCCGCCAGCTTCGCGCGCACACTCTCCGGCACCGTCTGCTCGACCTCGAGCGCGTTGCCCTCGGTCCAAACGCGCGGCGCCTCGACCGCCTCCTGCAGGCTCATGTCGTGGTCGATGAGATTGACCAGCGCCTGCATCGCGCTCGGGAAGATGCGCTTCCCGCCGGGCAGGCCGAGCGCATAGCGCAGCTTGCCGCCGCTCAGCGCCATCATCGGCGACATCGAGGTCGTCACGCGCTTGCCCGGCGCGAGCGACAGCGCGTGGCCGGGACGCGGATCGAACAGGCTCATGTAATTGTTGGCGATGGCGCCGAGACCCGGGATCATGATCTTCGCACCGAACAGATCGTTGATGGTCTGCGTGGTCGCGACCACGTTGCCGAAGGCATCCGCCGCCGTCATATGCGTGGTGTGCGCGCCTTCGAGCTGCGACACGCCGGCGCCCCAGGCCTGCGCCCGCGCCGGATCGATGGCGCGGCGGCGCTCCTCGGCGTAAGCCTTCGAGGTCAACTTCTCCACGGGCACGCCGACATAGTCAGGATCGCCGCTGGCCGCGGCGCGATCGGCGAACGCGATCTTCAGGACCTCGGCGAGATAATGGATGGTCTCGGGCGTGCCGAAACCGAGGCCGCCGATGTCGTAGCCCTCCAGGATGTTCAGCATCTGCGCGATATGCACGCCGGAAGCAGCCGGCGGCGGCGGGCCAAGAATGGTCCAGCCGCGATAGTCGGCGCGGATCGGCTGCCGCTCGACGGTCTTGTAGCTTGTGAGATCGTTGCGGCGGATGAAGCCGCCGGTCTTTTCCATGTACTCGACCAGGATGTCGCCGAGCGGCCCCTCATAGAGCGCAGCCTCACCGTGATCGGCGATGTAGCGCAAGGTTTCGGCATATTCGGACTGCACTACACGCTCGCCGACCTTCAGTGGTTCGCCGTTCGGCAGGTAGATCGCCGCGATCGGCTTGTCCTTCCGCATCTCGGCCGCGCTCCCGCTGATGCACTCGTGCGGATAGGACGTCGCCGCAAAGCCGCGCGCGGCGTGCTTGATCGCGGGCTGCATGACATCGGCGAGGCTCATGGTGCCGAACCGGCGCAGCGTTTCGCACCAGGCTTTCAGCGAGCCCGGCACCGCGACCGCCTTCGGGCCGTTGAGGTTCTCGTTGCCGACGGTGTCGAACACGTCATGCGCCGAGCCGGGCTTGGAGGTGTAGGTGGTGTCGCGCACCGCCGCGGGCACGGTGCTCTGGCCGTCGATGAAGCGATGGCTGCCGTCGGCGAGGCGGATGTGGGCCATACCGCCGCCGATGATGCCGACCATCATCGGCTCGACCACGGTCAGCGTGAACAGGCTCGCGATCGCAGCGTCGATGGCATTGCCACCGGCCGCCAGCATCTCGGCGCCCGCGCTGGAGGCCAGCGGATGGTTGCTGACGACCATGCCGCGGCTCGAGACCGCAGGCATTTTCTGGCATTCAAAGGTCGTTGCCGTCCGGTCGCGCCAGTTTCCGCCCATGCCATTCGTCCTTCTCATTCGCGGCGGCGAGCACATCATACGCTGGACTACGGGTCCAGTATTGGTACGGATTAGCTGGCATTCCCGATTCTGCCACTAGCCCGGCCATGACGCTGAAGAGACATCGGTCGCGATCACACCCTCCCGCGTAGCCAGGTTTCACGCCGCACGATCCATTTCTCGGACTTCGACTGTCCGCCATGATGGGCGAGCTCGATGAATCCGACGAATTCCGCGCCCGTCTTTTGCTTGACCCGGCGCGAAGCTTCGTTGGTCGCTGCGTTGCAGACATGGAAATGGTCGAGGCCGAGCGTGAGGAACGCAAAATCGTTCACCGCGGCGATCGCCTCCGTCATCAATCCGCGCCGCCAGTAAGGCTCCGCCAGCCAGAAACCGCGATTGCCTTTCAGGCCTTCGGCTCGGGGACGGAGATGAATGTTTCCGATCGCCTCGCCATCGCCGCCCTTCAGCACCAGCACCCAGAGATGGATTTCCTCACCGGCTGAGATATTGTCAAGCTGCAGCCGGACGAAGGTTTCCGCACCATCTGCCGGGTACGGCCAGGGCACGACGGTGGAGAGATGCCGGATGATGTTCCAGTTGTCGAAATGGCGCTGGATCGCCGGCGCGTCAGACAATGCGAGCGGACGCAGGATCAGCCGTTCGGTTTCAAGCTGCGGCGTCTGCATGACCTTCTATTTCTGACATTTCGGACACCAGAAGGTCGATCGGCCGTTCTGGGTGAAGCGCTTGATCGTGCCGCCGCAGCCGGGCGTCGTGCATTTCTCGCCCTCGCGGTCATAGACCTTGAACGAGTGCTGGAAATAACCGAGCTCGCCCGAGGTCTGGCGATGATCGCGCAAGCTCGAGCCGCCGGCCTTGATGGCGTCGTTCAGCACGGTGTGGATCGCGCCGACCAGTCTCTTCGCATGATCCGCCGGCTCGCCAGCGCCAACGCCCTTCCGTCCCTTGGTCGCGAGGGTCGCGGCGATCCGGCGCGGCGACAGATGCGAGCGATGCAGGGCTTCGCAGACATAGATGTTGCCGAGCCCGGCCACCACGCGCTGATTGAGCAGCGCAGCCTTCAGGCTCGTGGCCTTGCCCGCGCAGGCGTGCGCCAGCATCGCGGCATCGAACTCGTTGCCGAGTGGCTCGGGACCGAGCCCGCGGAGCAGCGGCTCCTCGTCAAGCGCATTGCGCGCGATCACCTTCATGTAGCCGAAACGGCGCGGATCGTTGAACACGATGTCAGCACCTGAGGACATCCGAAACAGCACATGGTCGTGCGTGGAGTCCTTAGCCCGCGGATAGTGAAACTCGCCCGGCGCGGTGTCGTTGTCCGGCTTGACGACGCGAAACGAGCCCGACATGCCCAGATGCATCAAGAGCACGTCGCCGGAGGCAAGATCGGCCATGAGATATTTTGCGCGGCGTCCCAGCCCCGTGACGACCTGCCCCTGAAGCCGGGCCACGAAATCCGGCTGGAACGGAAAGCGCAGGTCCGCCCGGCGGGCCTCCGCGGTGAGGATTTTCGCCCCCTCCATGACAGGCTGAAGGCCACGGCGGACGGTCTCGACTTCGGGCAATTCAGGCATCGTCAGGCATTCACCTTATGAGGGCGGTGTGATAGCGCCATTGCGGCGGCCGCGCTATGGTCCGCCTCGTGGAGTAGAGTAATGGATCGGTCGGGCGAAACCACGCATTTTGGCTTCAGGGACGTTCCCCTGGGGGACAAGCAGACGCTGGTAAACGATGTGTTTCACAGCGTGGCGTCGCGCTACGACCTGATGAACGACCTGATGTCCGGTGGCCTGCACCGGGTCTGGAAGGACATCATGATCACTGCGCTCGACCCGCCCAGGAGTGACCGGCCGTTCGCGTTGCTCGACGTTGCCGGCGGCACCGGCGACATCTCGTTCCGCGCCGCCAAGGCGGCAGGCGCCGGCTTCCATGCCACCGTCTGCGACATCAACACCGACATGCTGGCCGTGGGCCGCGAGCGCGCCGCGAAGCGGCATCTCGACACCCAGGTCGATTTTGTCGAAGGCAATGCCGAAGCGCTCGCCTTCGCCGACCGCAGCTTTGACGCATATACGATCGCTTTCGGCATTCGCAACGTGCCGCGGATCGACCTCGCGCTGCGCGAGGCCTATCGCGTGCTGAAGCCGGGCAGCCGCTTCCTGTGCCTGGAATTCTCCACCGTCGAGATGCCCGGGCTCGACCGGCTCTACGATCTGTTCTCGTTCAAGGTGATCCCGCCGCTCGGCCGCATGGTCACCGGTGACGCCGAGTCCTACCTGTATCTCGTCGAATCGATCCGCAAGTTTCCCAAGCCTCACGCCTTCGCCGACATGATCCGCGACGCCGGCTTTGCCCGCGTGACCTGGCAGACCTTGTCCGGCGGCATTGTCGCACTGCATTCGGGCTGGCGTTTGTGATCTCTTCCTTTACTCACATTGTGCGCCTGATCCGCGCCGCGTTCGTGTTCGCCCGCGAGGGCGTGTTCGGTTCGGTCGATCCGAGCCTGGTGCCGCCGCCCGGACAGGTCGCGCTGAAATTGGCGCGGCTCGTCGAGCGGCGCGGCGTCAAGCAGGGCCCACGGATATCCCGCGCGCTGACCCGGATGGGTCCGGCCTATCTCAAGCTCGGCCAGTTCCTGGCGACGCGTCCCGATGTCGTCGGCGTCGGCATGGCGCGCGACCTCGAAAGCCTCCAGGACCGCCTGCCGCCATTTTCGCAAGCCGAAGCGGAAGCGGCGATCACGACCTCGCTGGAGCGGCCGCTGACGAACGCGTTCGTGAGCTTCGGCCCGCCGGTCGCGGCCGCCTCGATCGCGCAGGTGCATCGCGGCGAAATCTTGCGCGACGGCATCCGCAAGCCGGTCGCAATCAAGGTGCTGCGGCCCAACGTCGCCGCGCGCTTCCGCCGCGACCTCTCCGACTTCTTCTTCGTTGCGCACAAGGCCGAGACCTACTCGGCCGAGGCGCGGCGGCTACGGCTCGTCGAAGTCATTAACACCATGTCGCGCTCGGTCGCGATGGAGATGGATCTGCGGCTGGAGGCCGCCGCGCTGTCGGAGATGGCAGAAAACACGCGCGGCGATCCCGATTTTCGCATACCGACCGTCGACTGGGACCGCACCACGCACAACGTGCTGACGATGGAGTGGATCGACGGCATCGCGCTGAACGATCACAAGCGCCTTGCGGAGGCGCATGTCGACCTGCCCGACCTCGGCCGCAAGGTGATCCAGAGTTTCCTGCGGCACGCGCTGCGCGACGGCTTCTTCCACGCCGACATGCATCCGGGCAATCTGTTCCTCGATGAGGCCGGCCGCCTCGTCGCGGTCGATTTCGGCATCATGGGCCGCCTCGGAATGAAGGAGCGGCGCTTCCTCGCCGAAATCCTGCTCGGCTTCATCACGCGCGATTATCGCCGCGTCGCCGAGGTGCATTTCGAAGCGGGCTATGTGCCCGCGCATCATTCGGTCGAGAATTTTGCGCAAGCGATCCGCGCCATCGGCGAGCCGATCCACAACCGCACCGCCGAGGAGATCTCGATGGCGCGGCTGCTGACGCTGCTGCTCGAAGTCACCGGCCTGTTCGACATGACGACGCGACCAGAGTTGATCCTGCTGCAGAAGACCATGGTCGTGGTCGAGGGCGTGGCGCGCGGCTTCGATCCCAAGCTCGACATCTGGAAGATCGCCGACCCCGTGGTGCGTGAATGGATTGAGCGCAATCTCGGACCGATCGGCCGCGTCCAGGGCGCGTTGGCCGGCGGCGGCGATCTCGCCCGCGTGCTGATGAACCTGCCCGACATCGCCGCGCGCTCGGTCAAGGTGCTCGAGCAGCTCGAGACCGTGACCCGCGAGGGCCTTCGGCTGTCGCCGGAAAGCATCGCGGCAATGGGCCGCAGCGAGGGCCGCAAGAACCGCTGGCGCACCGTGGCGCTCTGGATCATCGCCGCGACCTTCATCGGAATCCTGATCGCCGTCCGGAATCTGTGATTGCATTGCAATCATATAGATGATAGCATCGCTATCATTTCGTGCTGGAGGGCGTCATGGCAAGCCTGACCATCCGCAAGCTCGACGACGCCGTCAAAACTTACTTGCGGCTGCGCTCCGCCAAGAACCGCAGGTCGGTCGAGGAAGAGGTCCGGGTCATCCTGCGGGAGCTGATCGAGGGCCGCGAGGAGCCGCTGACGCCGTTCGCGGTGCCGACCGCGGCGCTTTCCACCACCCCGACGCGTCAGCGCACCGGCGCCGTCGCCGAGGCCAGCGTCACCCTGATCATCGGCGGCGGGATCGCGGCCTATAAGTCACTCGACCTGATTCGAAGGCTGAAGGAGCGCCGCATCGAGGTCCGCTGCGTCCTGACCAAGGCGGCGCAGCAATTCGTCACGCCGCTCGCCGTGAGCGCGCTCTCGCATGAGCGAGTCTATAGCGACCTGTTCGACCCCCAGAGCGAGTTCGACGCCGGCCACATTCGCCTGGCGCGCGAGTGCGACATGATCGTGGTGGCGCCTGCGACCGCCGACCTGATGGCCAAGATGGCCAACGGCCATGCCGACGATCTCGCCAGCGCCATCCTGCTCGCCACCAACCGCAAGATCCTGCTCGCACCGGCGATGAACCCGCTGATGTGGAACAATGCGGCCACGCGGCGCAATGTTGCCCAGCTCCAGCGCGACGGCGTGGTGCTGATCGGACCGAATTCCGGCGAGATGGCCGAAGCGGGTGAAGCCGGCATCGGCCGCATGTCCGAGGCCATCGAGATCGCCACCGCCGCCGAGCGCCTGCTGCGACCGCCGGTTCCGCGACCGCTCGCCGGCAAGCGCGTGCTGATCACCGCAGGTCCGACGCATGAGCCGATCGATCCGGTGCGCTACATCGCCAACCGCTCCTCCGGCAAGCAGGGCTTTGCCATTGCTGCCGCCGCGCAGGCCGCGGGCGCCGAGGTGATTTTGGTCAGCGGCCCGGTCGATCTTAGCGATCCCCAGGGCGTGACGGTCAAGCATGTGGAATCAGCCCGCCAGATGCTTGAGCAGGTGCAGGCAGCGCTTCCGGCCGACATCGCCATCTTCGCCGCAGCCGTGGCCGACTGGCGCGTCGCCAATGAGGGCGAGCAGAAGCTGAAGAAGACCTCGGCGGGCATGCCGCCGCTGCAACTGGTCGAGAACCCCGACATCCTCGCCACGATCTCGAAGCTGACCGACAAGCGCCCGCCGCTGGTAATCGGCTTTGCCGCGGAGACCGAGCACCTCATCGACAACGCCAAGTCCAAGCTTGCGCGCAAGGGCTGCGACTGGATCGTCGCCAACGACGTCTCGCCCGCTACCGGCGTGATGGGCGGCGACCGCAACACCGTGCACCTCATCAGCCGCAGGAACGGTGGGAAGGATGGCGAGATCGCAGTTGATTCCTGGCCGGTGATGACCAAGGAACAGGTCGCCATCGAACTGGTCGCGCATATCGCAAAGAGCGTGACCGACAAATCCCGGGAGCCGGCATCTTGAGCACGAAAGTCACGGTCGAACTGCAACGCCTGCCGCATGCCGACGGCCTGCCACTGCCGGCCTATCAGACCGCCGAGGCCGCTGGCCTCGACCTTATGGCCGCGGTTCCGGACAGCGAGCCGACGACGCTCGCGCCTGGCCAATACGCGCTGGTGCCGACGGGCCTTGCGATCGCATTGCCACCCGGGCACGAGGCGCAGGTGCGGCCGCGCTCGGGGCTTGCCGCCAAGCACGGCGTCACCGTGCTGAACTCGCCAGGAACGATCGATGCGGACTATCGCGGCGAGATCAAGGTGATCCTGATCAACCACGGCCAAGCCTCCTTCATGATCAAGCGCGGCGAGCGCATCGCGCAAATGGTGATCGCGCCTGTGGTGCAGGCCGCGCTGGTTCCCGTCGCGACATTGTCCGCGACGGATCGGGGGGCCGGCGGCTTCGGCTCCACCGGCTGCTGACGTACGGCAGCGCCGGCCGAATCACCCGAACGACTGCGCGAGCCGGAACGCGGGGCCCCGCATTTTTGCGGGGCCGCCTTTGCGTTCACGATCTGGACTCTTACCGGTCGAGTCACGGTGAGGGTATTGTGTTCTGATTCGCGCGCGACGGGGGTCGCCGCGGGTAGATTTGTGCGGTCTTGGGGCAACTATGTCAGGCGTGATCGTGTCGATGCGTCGGACGCTGTTGTCGTGCACAACGTTGGCGCGCAACAGCTTGTTGGGAGGCGCTCTCGCGGCGCTGCTGCCGGCTGCGCCGGCTGAGGCCGCCGACCTCATCGACACACTCTCGATATTGCTGGACTTCAACCGGCAGGAACTCGCGGTGCTGGCCACTGCGCTGGCCTTGCTCGGCTTCACGGTCGTGGCCGCGATCCTGCTGATGCGCACGCGCGTGCGCACGGCGCAGAACGAGGCGCAACTGCGCACGCGGATCGGGGAACTGCAACTCCAGGCCGACCGCTTCGGCTCGCTGCTGTTCGCCGAGCCGCAGATCCTGATCTCCTGGCCGGCCGGCGACAATCGCGCGCAGATTTCCGGCGACATCTCCATGGTGCTGCCGCGCGACTCCTCGCCGCAGCGCGTGCTGGCGTTCGGAACCTGGCTGCCGCCGGAACCTGCGCTCCAGATGGATCATGCGGTCGATGCGCTGCGTGACCGCGGCGACGGGTTCCAGCTGACGCTGACCACCGCGCACGGCCACACCCTCGAGGCCATCGGCCGCGCCATCGGCGGCCAAGCCATTGTCAGGATTCGCGAACTCTCGGGGCTGCGGCGCGATCTGGCCGAGACCAATCTGCGCTACAAGGCGCTCTCCGACGAGACCGAGATGCTCCGCGGCTTCGCCGCCGCCGCGCCGTGGCCGATCTGGGCCAAGGCCGACAACGGCGCGCTGACCTATGCCAATCCGGCCTATGTGCGCGCGACCGAGGCGAACAGCGTCACCGACGCCCAGGAGCGCAGGCTCGAGCTGCTCGACAGCGCCGACCGCACCGCGATGGAGCGGGGACTGAAGGATGCCGCCAGCTTCACCTCGCGGCTGCCGATCGTGATCGGCGGCGAGCGGCGCATCTACGACGTGCGCGCCGTCAATGTCGGCAGCGGCAGTGTCGGCGCCGCCATCGACGCCAGCGAGGCCGATGCGCTGAGCTCGGCGTTGGTGCGGATGGCGGAGGCGCATCGCCGCACGCTCGACCAGCTCTCATCGGGCGTTGCGGTGTTCGACGGCCAGCGTCGGCTCGCCTTCTACAACGATTCCTACCGGCGGCTGTGGGACCTCGACCGCACCTTCCTCGACGCCAATCCCGACGATTCCAGCGTGCTCGACCAGCTTCGCGCCGCGCGCAAGCTGCCCGAGCAGCCGGACTTCCGCGCCTGGAAGGCCAAGCTGCACGAGGCCTATCGCGCGGTCGAGGCCGCCCAGGACACCTGGTACCTGCCCGACGGGCGCGCGCTCTCCGTCGTCACCACGCCGAATCCGGAAGGCGGCGTCACCTATCTGTTCGACGACGTCACCGAGAGCCTCGACCTCGCCCGCCGCTTCGACGGCATGATCCGGGTCCAGCGCGAGACGCTCGACAGCCTCGCTGAGGGCGTCGCGGTGTTCGGCAGCAATGGCAAGGCGCAGCTGTTCAATCCGGCCTTTGTCCGGATGTGGAAGCTGTCCAGCGGCGCCATGCGCGACGAGCCGCATATCCAGACCGTCGAAGGCTGGTGCCATCAGCTGTTCGACGACCCCGTGGTCTGGCGGCAGATCCGCGAGGCCATCACCTCGATCGAGAACCGCGCCGACGTACCGCTCAAGCTGGAGCGCAAGGACGGCAGCGTACTCGACGGCATGATCCGGCCGCTGCATGACGGCGCCACCATGCTGACGTTCCAGGACATCACCGACACCGAGAACGTCGAGCGTGCGCTGCGCGAACGCAACGAGGCGCTTGAGGCCGCCGACCAGATGAAGGTGGATTTCGTCCACCACGTCTCCTACGAGCTGCGCTCGCCGCTCACCACCATCATCGGCTTTGCGCATTTCCTCAGCGACCCCTCGACCGGGCCGCTGACGCCGAAACAGGCCGAATATCTCGACTACGTCACCAAATCGACCAACGCGCTGCTGGCGCTGACCAACAACATCCTCGATCTCGCCACTATCGACGCCGGCGCGATGAAGCTGGAACTCGGGCCGGTCGACGTCAGCAAGACCATCGAGCTGGCCGCCGAGGGCATCCAGGACCGCCTCGCCACCGACCGCATCCGCCTCAAGGTCGAGATCGCGCCCGATATCGGCAGCTTCATCGGCGATGAGAAGCGCGTGGTGCAGGTGCTCTATAACCTCCTCGCAAACGCCGTCGGGTTTTCTCCACAGGATTCCACCGTCGGCATCAGCGCGCGCCGCACCGAGCGCAGTGTGGTCTTCACTGTGACAGATTCCGGTCCTGGAATACCTGCCGATATGAAGGACAAGGTGTTCAACTGGTTCGAAAGCCGCTCGCAGGGCTCGCGTCACCGCGGCGCCGGGCTCGGCCTGTCGCTGGTGCGCTCCTTCGTCGAGCTGCATGGCGGCAAGGTGCGGGTGGATTCGATCGTGGGCAGGGGCACGGTCGTGATCTGCGACTTCCCGACCGACCAGGCGGCGCATCGCGACGCCGCCGAATGATTGCATCAACCACATTCTCCGTCGCGCTCCACAACGAGACGGCCACCGCGCAACTGATGGCCGATCTCGCGCTGCTGGTTGGCCCCGGCGACGTCATCACACTCACCGGCGATCTCGGTGCGGGCAAGACCGCGGCGGCGCGCGCGATGATCCGCTACCTCGCCGGCGACGAGGAACTGGAAGTGCCGAGCCCGACCTTCACCCTGGTGCAGGGCTACGAGCTGCCTCCATTTCCGGTGATGCATGCCGACCTCTACCGCATCGAGGATGAGAGCGAACTCGAGGAGATCGGGCTATCGCCACTCCCCGATGCCACGCTCGTCCTGATCGAATGGCCGGAGCGCGCGCCGTCGGCGATGCCCGCAGATCGCATCGACATCGCGCTGACGCACCGGCCGGCTCTGGGCTCGAATGCGCGCGCGGCCGACATCACCGGCTACGGCAAGGGCGCCGCGCAAGTCGCGCGACTCAAGGCGCTGCGCGAATTCCTCGACGCATCCGGCTATATCGACGCGACGCGGCGGCGCATGCCCGGCGACGCCTCGACCCGCTCCTATGCACGGCTGCTGCGCGACGACGAGATCGTCATCCTGATGAACTTTCCGCAGCGACCTGACGGCGCTGCGACGTACAACGGAAAATCCTACAGCGCCGCGGTGCATCTCGCCGAAAATGTAAAGCCCTTCGTCGCCATCGACGAAGGACTGCGCGCGCAGGGAATCTCGGCGCCTGCGATCCACCATTACGATCTCGACCACGGTTTCCTGATCAGCGAAGACTTCGGCAGCGAAGGCGTGATCGAGGGCAACCCGCCGCGCCCGATCCCCGAGCGTTATGAAGCCGCGACCGACGCGCTGGCCGTGCTGCACGGCAAGACGCTGCCGGAGACGCTGCCGCTGGCAGATCAGACTTACGCCATTCCGGTCTTCGACTCCGAGGCATTGCTGATCGAAATCGGGTTGATGCCGGAATGGTATCTGCCCGACCGCAATGCGCCGCTGAGCGATGAGAAGCGCGCGGAGTTTTTCGCGATGTGGCGGGAGCTGCTCAAGAAGCCGCTGGCCGCGCCGAAGACGTGGATCATCCGCGACTATCACTCGCCCAATCTGATCTGGCTCGCTGACCGCTCCGGCATCGAGCGCGTCGGCGTGATCGACTTCCAGGACGCCGTGCTCGGGCCGCAATCCTACGACGTCGTCTCGCTGCTCCAGGACGCCCGCATCGACGTGCCGGAAAATCTCGAGCTGACGCTGCTGTCACGCTACATCAAGGCGCGCCGCGCTGCCGATGCGAGCTTCGACCCGGCCGGCTTCGCAGAGCTCTACGCCATCATGTCGGCGCAGCGGAACACGCGCCTGCTCGGCACCTTCGCCCGGCTCAATCGCCGCGACGGTAAGCCGCACTACCTTCGCCACCAACCGCGGATCTGGACCTACCTCCAGCGCTCGCTGGCGCATCCTGCGCTGGCTCACTTGCGAGACTGGTATCTCGGCAATGTCCCGCCGCCTCAAAGGCCGCCCCAAGAACCTCTCCAAGCCTGATTCGCGGCCGATTTACCGGGTGTTAGCCATCGCATCCCTATCATCGCCCCTCAGGCAGCCGAATGATTACGAGGCTGGAGCAAGGGCAGATGGCGGTAAGGACGGACCACCGCGGCAGCAGCCGGGTTGTTTTCGAACGCGGGATTCCGGCCCAGATGATGGGGATCGACGGCACCTGGCGGCGCGACTGCACCATGGAGGACGTCTCCGAGGTCGGCGCCAAGCTGACCATCGACGGTTCGGTGGAAGGGCTCCATCTGAAAGAGTTTTTTCTCCTGCTCTCGTCCACCGGACTTGCGTACCGGCGCTGCGAGCTCGCTTGGGTCAATGGCGACCAGATCGGCGTCAATTTCCTCAAGCCCGGCGACAAGAAGAAAAAGGCGCGTTCCACATCCATTGGAGCGTAACGGCAACACTCGTCGTACAACCGTCACAGCGGCTGGTTAAGGCGGTTGAGGTGCGGTGCGGCCGAATGAGGTCCGTGCTAGGCTTGCTGCGAACGCGGAACTCCAAGAGTCCGAGGACGAGTCTGAGAAAGCAAAGGATGTCCGTCAAACCGACCAAAGCCATGGTGCTCGCCGCAGGATTTGGCCTGCGCATGCGTCCATTGACGGACAAGATGCCGAAACCGATGGTGCCGGTGGCGGGCCAGCCGCTGCTCGACCACGTGCTCGACAAGCTCGGTCAGGCCGGCGTGACCGAGGCAGTGGTCAACGTGCACTACCTGCCGGACCAGATCATCAATCACGTCGCATCGCGCCAGCTTCCGCGCGTGACCATTTCGGACGAGCGCGATCAGGTGCTCGGCACTGGCGGCGGCGTGGTCAAGGCGCTGCCGCTGCTCGGCAACGCACCGTTCTTCCACGTCAACTCTGATACGCTGTGGATCGACGGCGTCCGCTCCAACCTGGCGCGCCTTGCCGAAAACTTCGATCCCGAGCGCATGGACATCCTGCTGCTGATGGCGCCGACCGCGACCAGCATCGGCTATGGCGGCCGCGGCGATTACGGCATGATGCCCGACGGCGCCCTGCGCAAGCGCAAGGAAAAAGAGGTCGTTCCGTTCGTCTATGCGGGCGCGGCCATCATGTCGCCGTCGATCTTCGCCGACGCGCCGAAGGGCGAGTTCTCGCTGACCAAGATGTTCGACCGCGCCAACGAGCAGGAGCGGCTGTTCGGCCTGCGCCTCGACGGGGTCTGGATGCATGTCGGCACGCCCGACGCCGTGCACGCGGCGGAAGAGGCGTTCCTGGAGAGCGTGGCGTAAACTGCCCCGCTCGTGTCCCGGACGCAGTGCAGCGCAATAGCGCGTTGAAGACGCGCGTAAACGCGCTTACGACGATGCACTGCTGAGCCGGGACCACACACCCACAATGACGCAAAATGGGCCCCGGCTCAGCGGCGCGTCATTTCATGCCGCCCCGCGTCCGGGGCGCGAGAGCAGCGAAGTCCCGGCGAACAGCGGGGAAGACCTCGACGGCACCGATGACCATTCGGGTCCGTCTGCCTATATTGGCCTGATCCCCGAATCAGGCAGCCGATGCGCGTTTTCAGCGTTCCAGTCTCAGTTCCATTCCTGCGCACGGTCGTCTCGGCCCTGCTCGACGGCCGGCTGGTCGAAGGGTTCGCGGCGCGGAAGGAGCCGGCTCGGCTTGCCGATGCCACGCTCTATCTGCCGACCCGGCGCGCCATGCGCGTCGTGCGCGAGATCTTCCTCGACGAGATGAAGGCGGATGCGGTGGTGCTGCCGCGCATCGTCGCGCTCGGCGACATCGACGAGGATGAGCTCGCTTTCGCCGACGAGGCCGAGCAGTTTTCGACCGCCGCCCCGCTCGACATTCCGCCGCGGCTCGGCGAGCTCGAACGGCGGCTGACACTGGCGCAGCTCGTCGCCGCCTGGGCCAAAGGCCCGGTGCTGGCGCCGCTGGTGGTCGGCGGTCCCGCCTCGACGCTTGCATTGGCTTCCGATCTCGCCCGTCTGATCGACGACATGGTCACGCGCGGTGTCGACTGGAGCGCGCTCGATGGTCTCGTGCCGGACCAGCTCGATCGATACTGGCAGCACTCGCTCGAATTCCTGCGCATCGCGCGCATCGCATGGCCCAATCATCTCGCCGAGATCAACCGGATCGAGCCGGCGGCGCGGCGCGATCTCCTGATCGCGGCGGAAGCCAGGCGGCTGACCGCACATCCCCATGGCCCCGTGATCGCAGCCGGCTCGACCGGCTCGATGCCGGCCACCGCAAAATTCCTGCATGCGGTCGCCTCGCTGCCGCATGGCGCCGTGGTGCTGCCGGGCCTCGACACCGATCTCGACGACGACGCCTGGCGGACCATCGGCGGCGTGCGCGATGCGCTGGGCAAATTCGCGGAGCATCCGGCATCGAACCATCCGCAATATGCCCTGCACGCACTGCTGCAGCGCTTCGGCATCAAGCGCAGCGATGTCGACATCCTCCAGCCGCCGGCGCAAGGCGGCCGCGACCTCCTCGCATCGGAATCGATGCGGCCGTCCGCCAAGACCGAGATTTGGTACGACCGGCTGAAGCAGCCGGATGTCGCCGCGAAGATCGCCGGCGGCATGACGAATCTCGCGGTCGTCGAAGCTCCCAATCCCGAGATGGAAGCGCTGGCAATCGCGATCGCAATGCGCGAGGCGCGGCATCTCGACAAATCGGCGGCGCTGGTGACGCCGGACCGCGCGCTGGCGCGGCGGGTGATGGCTGCGCTCACCCGATGGGATCTCGCCTTCGACGATTCCGGTGGCGACGTCCTGATGGAAACATCGGCCGGCGTTTTCGCGCGGCTCACGGTGGAGGCGGCGACCAAGGGATTGGAGCCGCCGACGCTGCTGGCGATGCTGAAACATCCGCTGTGCCGGCTCGGCCGTGCGCCGGGGGCCTGGAAAGCGGCGATCGAGGGGTTGGAGCTCGCAGTCTTGCGCGGCACCCGTCCGCCTGCGGGTACGGGCGGTCTCTTGCGCGAATTCAACCGCTTTCGCGAGGAGCTGGCAAAACTGTGGCGCAGCGAGGTCTCCGCGCTGCATCGCGCCGAGCCGCGCGCCCGTCTGAAGGCCGAGGATATCGATCGCATCCAGGCACTGATCGATGCCTTGCGAAAGGCATTGGCGCCGATCGAGAGCCTTGCGTCATCGAAACCGTATGACTTCGCCGAGCTGGCGCACCGGCACCGCGAGATCCTGATCGAGCTGTCGCGCGACGAGCAGGGTATCCCGCTCGCCTTCGAGGAACGCGAGGGCCTCGCGCTCGCTAGCGCCTTCGACGATCTCCTGCGCGGCGGCACGACCAGCGGATTGATGGTGCCGCTGCCGGACTACTCCGACGTCTTCCAGACCGCGTTCGGCGACCGCGCGGTGCGCCGGCGCGACAGACCGGGCGCGCGCCTGCAGATCTACGGCCCGCTGGAATCGCGCCTGATGCAGGCCGACCGAATCATCGTCGGCGGGCTGATCGAAGGCGTCTGGCCACCGGCACCCCGCATCGATCCCTGGCTCAGCCGGCCGATGCGGCACGAGCTCGGCCTCGATCTGCCGGAGCGGCGCATCGGCCTCTCCGCGCACGACTTCGCGCAGCTGCTCGGCGCCAATGAGGTGATCCTCACCCACGCCGCCAAGGCCGGCGGCGCGCCGGCTGTGGCCTCGCGCTTCCTGCACCGGTTAGAGGCGGTTGCGGGCGACGATCTCTGGAAGGCCGCAAAGAGTGCCGGGGAAAAGTACGTGCAATTCGCAGGCGCGCTGGACCAGCCCGACGAGGTCAGGCCGATCAAGCAGCCCGAGCCGCGGCCGCCGCGCGCGACGCGGCCGCTGAAAATGTCGGTCACGGCAATCGAGGACTGGCTGCGCGATCCCTACACGATCTACGCGAAGCATATCCTGCGGCTCGATGCGCTCGATCCCGTCGACATGCCGCTGTCGGCCGCCGACCGCGGCTCGGCGATCCACGATGCGCTCGGCGAGTTCACCGAAACCTATGCCGCGCATCTGCCCGACAACCCCGCCCGCGTGCTGCGCGCGATCGGCGAAAAGTACTTTGCACCGCTGATGGAGCGTCCCGAAGCGCGGGCGCTGTGGTGGCCGCGCTTCCAGCGCATCGCGCGCTGGTTTGGCGAATGGGAGACGGTACGGCGCGGCGCGATCGAGGCGATCACGGCCGAGACGCATGGCGAAATCTCGATCACGCTCGACAATGAGCGCAGCTTCCGCCTCTCCGCGCGCGCCGACCGCATCGAGCGGCGCGTGGGCGGCGGCTATGCAATCCTCGACTACAAGACCGGACAGCCGCCGAGCGACAAGCAGGTCCGCATGGGCCTGTCGCCGCAGCTCACGCTGGAGGCGGCGATCCTGCGCGAGGGCGGTTTTCCCGGCATCGACGCCGGCGCGTCCGTGAGTCAGCTCGTCTATGTGCGGCTGAGCGGCAACAATCCGCCGGGCGAGGAACGCATCCTCGATCTCAAGATCAAGCAAAGCGACCAGGCGCAACCGCCTGACACGGCTGCCGCCGAGGCGCGGGCCAAGCTGGAGGCGCTGATCCGCGCGTTCGAGGACGAGAATCAGCCCTACACATCGCTGAACCTGCCGATGTGGACGAACCGCTACGGCGCCTATGACGACCTCGCCCGGATCAAGGAATGGTCGGCAGCCGGCGGATTGGGGATCGAGGAATGGTGAAGGCGCCGCGTCCCATCCCTGACGAGGTACGCGCGAGGCAAGCGCGCGCGTCCGATCCGACCGCGTCGGCCTTCGTGTCGGCCAATGCTGGCTCCGGCAAGACACATGTGCTGGTGCAGCGCGTGATCCGCCTGCTGCTGTCGGGCGTACCGCCGGAAAAGATCCTCTGCATCACCTTCACCAAGGCGGCCGCCGCCAACATGGCCGAGCGCGTGTTCACCACGCTCGGCCATTGGGTGACGCTGGATGATGACGCGCTCAAAAAGGCTATTGTTGCCGTCGGCATTCCGCATCCGAATGCTCGGTTGTGCCGCGAGGCGCGAAAGCTGTTCGCCTGCGCGCTGGAGACGCCGGGCGGACTGAAGGTGCAGACCATCCACGCGCTGTGCACGCGCCTGCTTCAGCAATTTCCGTTCGAGGCCAACGTGCCGGCGCGCTTCGCCGTCATCGACGAGCGCGACCAGACCGACATGATGGAGCGCGCCAATCTGAAGGTGCTGCTGGACGCCGCGCGCGATCCGGAGACCGTCACCGGCCGCGCGCTTCTGACCGCGATGGCGAACGCCGCCGATGTCACCTTCAAGGAAGTGGTGCGCGAAGCCTGCCTCAGCCGCGACCATTTCATGGCCTGGACCGACGAGGCCGGCAACGCGGAAGCGGCTGCTGCGCAGATGGCTGCGGTGCTGGGCGTGGATGCGAGCGACCGCATCGAGGACGTCGAGAACGAGATCCTCGATGGTCCGTTCCTGCCGCGATCACGCTGGGACGACATCGCCTTTGCGCTGGAAGACGGCAGCAAGTCGGACAACGACCAGGCGGAGCGCCTGCGCGTGGCAAAGGTGTTTTCCGGCAGCGACCAGGTCGATGCCTATCTCAGCGTCTTCCTCACCGACGAGAAGTTGCCGCGCAAGGCGGTGCTGACCAAGAAGTTCGGCGAGCAGAATCCCTCCGTCGCGCGCCTGTTCGAGAACGAGGCGCAGCGCCTCGCCGGATTGATCGAGAAGCGCCGCGCAGTGACCGTGCGCGACCGTACTGCGGCGCTCCTGCATATCGCGACCGCTGCTGCCGCGAATTACCGTCGCGAGAAGCAGGAGCGCGGGCTGCTCGACTACGACGATTTGATCGACAAGACGCTGGCGATGCTGAACCGCGTCTCTTCGGGCTGGGTGCATTACAAGCTCGACCGCGGCGTCGATCACGTCCTGATCGACGAGGCGCAGGACACCAGCCCGCGGCAATGGGACATTGTCGCGCACATCATCTCGGAGTTCACGGCGGGCGAAGGCGCGCGCGAAGGGCTCAACCGCACGGTCTTCGCGGTCGGCGACGAGAAGCAGTCGATCTTTTCATTCCAGGGCGCGCAGCCCCGGGAATTCGACGCGCGCCGGCGCGAGCTGCACCGCAAGTTCACCGCCGCCGGACTGAAATTCGATCCCGTCGCCTTCACCTATTCGTTCCGCTCGGGCGCCACGATCCTGCACTCGGTCGACCACGTCTTTCGCGAGCCGACGATCTACAAGAGCATCCATTCGGTCGAGATCGGCCACCCCCTGCACAATGCGCTCGGCGATGCCGGCCCGAGCGTGATCGAGCTGTGGGACCTCGCCGAGGCCGACGACAGGCAGGACATCGAGGGCTGGCGCGCGCCGTTCGACGGCGTTGCCGTCACCAGCCCCGAGGTCAAGCTCGCGCGCCGCATCCAGGCCGAGATCAAGCGGCTGGTCGAGAGCGGCACGCTGACGGGGCACGATGGCGAACGGCGTCCCCTACGCTATGGCGACATGTTGATCCTGGTGCGCCGGCGCGGCAATGCGTTCGATGCCGTGATCCAGGCCTTGAAGCACGCCAACGTTCCGGTGGCCGGCGCCGACCGGCTGAAACTCACCGAGCACATCGCGATCATCGATCTGATGAACCTCGCCGATGCGTTGCTGCTGCCGCAGGACGATCTCGCGCTTGCCGTCGCGCTGAAGAGCCCGCTGTTCGGACTCGATGACGACGATCTGTTCCAGCTTGCCTGGGATCGCAAGGGACCGCTGCGCCGTGCGCTCGGCGAGCATGCGGCTCGAAGCGAGAAATTCACCACGGCGCTACGGCGCCTGGAAGCCTGCGAGACGCGTGCGCGCGAGGAGACGCCGTTCGCTTTCTACGCCTGGCTGCTTGGAGGTGACGGCGCGCGCGCGCGTATCCTGCGCCGCCTTGGCCACGAGGCCAATGACGCGCTCGACGAATTTTTGGAGCTCGCGCTGAATTATGAGCGCAAGGCGCCGGCCTCGCTGCAAGGCTTCATGGCCTGGCTGCGCTCGGCCGACACTGAGGTGAAGCGCGACATGGAAATCTCGCGCGACGAGGTGCGGGTGATGACCGTGCACGGCGCCAAGGGGCTGGAGGCCTCGGTCGTGTTCATGGTCGACACGACGTCCTCTCCTTCGGATTCGCAGCGGCTGCGGCTGATCCACGTGCCGCGCGGCAATGGCGGCGAGGTCGTGGTCTGGGCCGGCCGCAAGGCCGACGATCCAAAGCCGGTCGTCGACGCGCGCAAGGCGATGCTCGAAGAGACCGAGGACGAGTATCGCCGCCTTCTTTATGTCGCGATGACGCGCGCGGCCGACCGGCTGATCGTCGGCGGCTGCATGCCCGGCAACATGAAGACGGTCCGCAAGCTGAGCTGGTACGATTTGATCGACACCGGGCTCACCGGCTCGGGCCTCGAGAAGCAGACGATCGAGACGCCGCTCGGCAAGGTGACGCGGTTCGCGCGGCCGGAGGATGTCGCGGCGCTGGGCACGCCCGCGATTGCCGTGGACCAGACGATCGCGTTGCCGGACTGGCTGCGGGTGCCGGCGCCGCGCGAAACCATCGACGACGATCCTGTCCGCCCGTCCGGCCAGTCTGCCGAGGAAGGCCGTGCGGTACGGACCGGCGAATCGGTGCAGTCGCGCGCGCTGGCACTGCAACGCGGCACGCTGGTGCACCGGCTGCTGCAATCCCTGCCCGACATCGCTGCCGAGCGCCGGCGTGATGCCGCGATCGGCTTCATGGCGCGCAATGCCTCGGACTGGACGGAGGCCGACCGCGCCGCGCTGGCCGACAAGGTGCTCGCCTTGATCGCCGAGCCGCGTTTCGCGCCGGTCTTCGCCGCCGGCAGCCGGGCGGAGGTCGCCATCGTCGGCAAGCTGGAGCGGCCGGGCCGCACCCCGGCGCTGGTATCCGGGCAGATCGACCGGCTGGTCGTTCGTCCGGATGAAGTCCTGATCGTCGATTTCAAGACCAACCAGACGGCGCCCAGGAGCGCCGCCGAGGCGCCCGCCGCCTACGTCCGGCAGCTCGCGCTGTACCGGGCGGTGCTATCGAGGCTTTATCCCCAAAAGCCGATCCGCGCCGTCCTGCTCTGGACCGAGGCCCTTGAATACATGGAGATTTCAGCCCACGCGCTGGACGCGGCGCTGGCATCCCTTCATGTCGGCGTGAGCGTCCTTGACCCGGCAAGGAGCCGTTCATAGGTTGAGGCCATGATTCCGGGCGCGATTCCAGGTCGCGCCGATTCTTTCAACCGAGTGAGGTACTCCAATGGCCGTTAGCAAGGTTTCTGACGCCGATTTCGAAACCGAAGTGCTCAAGGCGAACGGCCCCGTGGTCGTCGATTTCTGGGCCGAGTGGTGCGGCCCCTGCCGCATGATCGCACCCGCGCTCGACGAGATCGCGGGCGCGATGGGCGACAAGGTCAAGATCGTGAAGCTCAACGTCGACGAGAGCCCGAAGACCGCGTCCAAGTATGGCGTGATGTCGATCCCGACCCTGATGATCTTCAAGGGCGGCGAGATGGCCTCCCGTCAGGTCGGCGCGGCGCCGAAGGCGAAGCTCCAGCAGTGGATCACCTCCGCGGTTTGATTCGCGTCGCGAGTGGAGAGTTGTGTAACGGCCGGCGTCATGCCGGCCGTTTTGTTTTTCCCGTAGCCCGGATTTCGCGAAGCGCAATCCGGGCTACGAAAACGTCTACTTTATCCACCCGGTCGCGAGCGCGTTTGCCAGCTCCGGCTGATTGTTGCGGCGTGCCAACGCGGCCATCGCCTCGTGATTATAAGGGACGTGGCGGAATGTCGCCTGCCACGCACCATCCGTCAGTTCGAGGATCGCGTAGCGCGCGTGCGGCGTGCCGGCCTCCACGACATGCGGGAACGGATGCACGTCGCGATAACCGGGGCAGCCGACGCTGCCGGGATTGACGATCAACCGGCCGTCGCGCAAGCGCACCGCGCGGGCGAGATGCGTGTGGGCGCAGAGGATCAGCGACTGCGCGACGCTCTTCGCTAACTGCTCGATCCGGTCGAGCGGCGACATCGCGACCGTGCCGTCCGGGTGCACCGTGTCGAGCCAATAGACCTCATCATTGTTGGGCGTCGCGTGGCAGAGAAAGACCTGATCGCGGAACACCAGCGTCATCGGCTGCGACCGCAGCCAGTCGAGCTGCGAGCTATCCAGCTGCGCATGCGCGGGACGGTCCCATGAGCCCATCTTCTCCGGGGGACGGTCGAGCAGATAGCGGTCGTGATTGCCGAGCACATGCACGGCATCGAGCTTCATCAGGATCTCGATGGTGCGGCGCGCATCGAGTGGACCGCTCAGCATGTCGCCGAGATTGACGATGTCGCCGATGCCGTGGGCACGGATGTCGGCGAGCACCGCCTCCAGCGCGAGGTAGTTTCCATGAACGTCGGCAATCGCGGCAAAGCGCATTATCATCCTCGCTCTCGTGCCCCGGACGCAGCGCAACACGTCAGTGGTGCGCTGCTGAGCCGGGGCCCATGTGGCCTCTGGGTCCCGGCTCTGCGCTCCGCTTCGCTGCGCTTGTCCGGGACACGAAACCTCATGCAGGAGGCGTGCCGTTGAGCCCCAGCACGTGGCCGGCGAGATAGAGCGAACCGGTGATCAGGATGCGCGGCGGCACTTCGTAGGCGAGCCGCGACAAGGCGCGCAGCGCGGCCTCGATGCCGGGCGCCGGCTCGACGCGCATGCCGAGGCTGCGCGCGGCGTCCGCAAGCCGGTCAAGCGGCATCGCGTTCTCGGTGTCGGGAATTGGCACCGCGATGATGTGACGGGTGAGGCCCGCGAAGTTCGCAAGAAAGCCTTCCGCGTCCTTGTTGGCCATCATGCCCGCGATCACCACCAGCGGCCGCGATACCCGCTCCTCGAGATCGCCGAGCGCGGCCGCCGCAACGCGCCCGCCTTCGGCATTGTGCCCGCCATCGAGCCAGATTTCCGACCCCTGCGGTCCCCAGGAGAGCAGCTCGCCCGTGGTGATGCGCTGCATCCGCGCCGGCCATTCCGCGCCAACGATACCGGCCTCGAATGCCGCCTGATTGATCTTGAAACCCGGGATTGCGCGAAGGGTCGCGATCGCGAGACCGGCATTGTCGAATTGGTGACGGCCGAACAGGCGCGGTGCCGTGAGATCCATCAGGCCGCGCTCGTCGGAATAGACGAGCCGCCCGTGCTCGACATTGACGTGCCAGCTTTCGCCCGCGGCAAACAGCGGCGCGCGCATGCGCCTGGCCTGCGCCTCGATGACGGCCATCGCCTCCGGTGCCTGCTCGGCGCAAGCGACGGGCACGCCACGCTTGATGATCGCCGCCTTCTCGCCGGCGATCGACGTCAGCGTGGACCCAAGGAAGTCCATGTGGTCCATGCTGATCGGCGTGATCACGCAGGCTGCGGGCGCGTCGACCACGTTAGTCGAATCGAGCCGGCCGCCGAGGCCGACTTCGAGCAGCACCACATCGGCCGGGTTCTGTGCGAACAGATGAAACGCCGCGGCGGTCTTCAGCTCGAACACGGTCGCGGCCTCGCCAGCATTGACCCGCTCGACCTCTTCCAGCGCCGCGCGCAACTCATCGTCGCCGACGAGCACGCCGCCGCCGACGCGGCCAAGCCGGAAACATTCGTTGATGCGGACGAGATAGGGCGAGGTGTAGGCGTGGACGCGCAAGCCCGCGGCTTCCAGCGTCGCGCGCAGATAAGCGAGCGTCGAACCCTTGCCGTTGGTGCCGGCGATGTGGATCACCGGCGGCAGCTTGCGCTCGGGATGACCGAGCCGCGCAAGCAGACGGTGCATCCGCTCCAGCCCGAGATCGATGCGCTTCTGATGCAGGGCCGACAGCCGCCCGATCAATTCGCCGAGCGGCGGCTTTGCGCTGTCAGAGGAAGCGTTCACGCGTGCGGCGCGGCCGGCGCCGTCTCGGGAGCCGATACGATCTGCGCCGGGCTCGTAACGGCCTGCGCCGGCTTCGATGTGCTCTCCAGCGCAGGCGCCTTGGTCAGGAGACGGCAGAGCCGCGCCAGGGTCGGCCGCAATTCGTGGCGATGCACGACCATGTCGACCATGCCGTGCTCTTTCAGATACTCGGCACGCTGGAAACCTTCGGGGAGTTTTTCGCGGATGGTCTGCTCGATCACGCGCGCGCCGGCAAAGCCGATCAGCGCGCCGGGCTCGGCGATCTGCACGTCGCCCAGCATCGCATAGGACGCTGTGACGCCGCCGGTGGTCGGGTTGGTCAGCACGACGATGTAGGGCTGCTTGGCCTCGCGCAGCATCTGCACCGCGACGGTGGTGCGCGGCATCTGCATCAGCGACAAAATGCCTTCCTGCATGCGCGCGCCGCCGCTGGCGGCGAACACGATGAACGGCGACTTCTTCTCGACCGCGAGTTCCAACCCGCGCACGATGGCCTCACCCGCGGCCATGCCGAGCGAGCCGCCCATGAAATCGAAATCCTGCACGGCGACGACGACGGCGGCGCCTTCGAGCTTGCCATAGCCGACCTTGACCGCATCGTTCAGATTGGTCCGCGCGCGCGCATCCTTGATGCGGTCGACGTACTTCTTCTCGTCACGGAACTTGAGCGGGTCGGGTGTGACATCGGGCAGCGCAACGTCGAACCAGGTCTCGTTGTCGAAGATCGACTTCAGACGCGCCACTGCGCCCATGCGCATGTGGTAGTTCGAGCCGGGGATGACGAACTGGTTGGCCTCGACGTCCTTGTAGAACACGAGCTGTCCGGAATCCGGGCATTTGATCCAAAGATTCTCCGGCGTCTCCCGCCGCAGCATGTTGCGGATCTTCGGCCGGACCACATTGGTAAGCCAGTTCATGGTTTGCTCCGATGTGCGAACCCACCTGGGGATCGCCTGAAGGGATATATGGCGGCCGGGCTTCTGCCCGGCAAGCCGCACTGTCGTCCGCCTCGAAGCGGAATTATGGCCTATTCCGCCGCCTGTTGCGCGCCCCGGACGCCCTGCGCCAGGGACGCCGTCAACTCCGCGACGGCGTTAACGGTCTTGCTGGTGGCGCGCCCTTCCGCATCGAGGCTGTTCTTGAGCGCATCGACCAGCGCGGTGCCGACCACGGCACCGTTGGCATGGGAAGCGATGGCGCGGGCGTTCTCAGGCGTGCGGATGCCGAAGCCGACGCAGACCGGCAGCTTGGTGTGCCGCTTGATGCGGGTAACCGCCTCACTCACCGCCGTAGCGTCAGCAGCCGCCGCACCGGTGATGCCGGTGATGGCGACGTAGTAGACGAAGCCCGAGGTGTTGGCGAGCACGGCCGGCAGGCGCTTGTCGTCGGTCGTTGGCGTTGCCAGGCGAATGAAGTTGAGGCCGGCCTTCATAGCGGGCAGGCAGAGCTCGTCGTCCTCTTCCGGCGGCAGATCGACGATGATGAGGCCATCGACGCCGGCGGCCTTCGCATCGGCCAGGAACTTGTCGACGCCGTAGATATAGATCGGGTTGTAGTAGCCCATCAGCACGATCGGCGTCGCGTCGTCGTCCTTGCGGAAGCCGCGCACGAGCTCCAGCGTCTTCTTCAGCGTCATGCCGGCCTTGAGCGCGCGCAGGCCCGCCGCCTGGATCGACGGACCGTCGGCCATCGGATCCGTGAACGGCATGCCGAGCTCGATCACGTCAGCGCCCGCCTTCGGCAGCGCCTTGATGATCTCGAGCGACGTCGCCGGATCGGGATCGCCGGCCATCACGAAGGTGACGAAGGCCGAGCGGCCCGCTTTCTTCAGCTCGGCAAAACGGGTGTCGATACGCGTGGTCACTTGCTCTTGCCCTTCAGGATGTCGCCGACCTGCGGGACGTCCTTGTCGCCGCGGCCGGAGAGATTGACGACCATCAGGTGATCCCTCGGCCGCTTCGGCGCGAGCTCCATCACCTTGGCGATGGCATGCGCGGGCTCGAGCGCCGGAATGATGCCTTCGAGCTTTGAGAGCAGCTGGAACGCGGCCAGCGCCTCGTCATCGGTCGCGGAGAGATAGTTGACGCGGCCGACCTCGTGCAGCCAGGAATGCTCGGGGCCGATGCCGGGATAATCGAGGCCGGCCGAGATCGAATGCGCGTCCTGGATCTGGCCGTCCGCGTCCATCAAAAGATAGGTGCGATTGCCGTGCAACACGCCGGGACGGCCACCCACGATCGACGCCGCATGCAACTGCGTCAGCCCGTGGCCCGCGGCTTCGACACCAAAAATCTCGACCGAGGGGTCGTCGAGGAAGGGATGGAACAGGCCCATCGCGTTCGAGCCGCCACCGATGCAGGCGACCAGCGAATCCGGCAGGCGGCCTTCGACCTCCTGCATCTGCGCCTTGGTCTCGTTGCCGATGATCGACTGGAAGTCGCGTACCAGCGTCGGATAGGGATGCGGCCCCGCCACCGTGCCGATGCAATAGAATGTGTTGTGCACGTTGGTGACCCAGTCGCGCAGCGCCTCGTTCATGGCGTCCTTCAGCGTGCGCGTGCCCGACTGCACCGGAAAGACCTTTGCGCCCAGCATCTCCATGCGGATGACGTTGGGCTGCTGCCGCTCGACGTCGACGGCGCCCATATAGACCACGCATTCGAGACCGAAGCGCGCGCATAGCGTCGCGGTGGCAACACCGTGCTGGCCGGCGCCGGTCTCGGCGATGATGCGCTTCTTGCCCATGCGCCGCGCCAGCATGATCTGGCCGAGCACGTTGTTCACCTTGTGCGAACCGGTGTGGTTGAGCTCTTCGCGCTTGAGGTAGATCTTGGCGCCGCCGAGATGCTCGGTGAGACGCTCGGCGAAATAGAGCGGCGAGGGCCGGCCGACATAGTTCTTGAGATAGCCGTTCATCTCGGCCTGGAACGCCGGATCGGCCTTGGCCGCGGTGTAGGCCTTCTCCAGATCGAGAATCAGCGGCATCAGGGTTTCGGCGACGAACCGCCCGCCGAAGATGCCGAAATGGCCGCGCTCGTCGGGACCGCTGCGGTAGGAATTGGGTTTGGCGATGTTCATCGTACGCTCAACTCTTGGCTAGCGCGCGCGGCGCGAATAAAGGCCTTGATCATCTCGGGATCCTTGACGCCGGAGGCGCTCTCGACACCGGAGGACACGTCGACGCCGCCGGCGCGGGTGACGCGGAGGGCCTCGGCAACGTTGTCGGCGTGAAGCCCGCCCGAGACCATGTAGGGCAGCTTCAGATCGAGATTTTCGAGCAGGTGCCAGTCGAAGGGCGCTCCCAAGCCGCCGGGCCGCGTTGCGTCCTTCGGCGCGCGCGCATCGAACAGGATGCGGTCAGCAACCGCGGCATAGCCGGGCAGCACGGCGAGATCGGCGGCGGTTGCGACCGGCACCGCCTTCATCACCGGACGGCCGAACCGCTGCTTGATGTCGCGTAGCCGCGCGATGCTCTCCTTGCCATGAAGCTGAAGAACATCCGGCGACAGCGCGTCCATGATGTTGTCGAGCGTGGCATCGTCGGCATCGACGGTGAGCGCGACCTTGAGCGCGCGCCGCTTCACCTGGCGGCCGAGGTCGCGCCCCCGCCTCCAGCGACAGATGCCGCGGCGACGGCGGAAAGAACACGAACCCAACCATGTCGGCGCCCGCGTCGAGCGCTACTTCGAGCGTCTCGCGCGTGGACAGGCCGCAGATTTTGACGAGCAGGGTCATGGTCTCAAAGCAGTAGAAGCCGCGGGACCGCGGCCGGAAAACAGGGTTTTCGATTGCGGCCGCTTCTACAACGTCGCGCGCTGCTTGTCTCGCCCGATGGGCCCGTAAAGGCCCACCCCGGAGGGGGCGGGGAGACGCTGGGTCTCAGGCTTCGCTGTGGCCATCTGGGCCCGCAGATCGGCCACTTCGCCCCGGGCAGCGCGTGCATCCGCATCATTCCGGCGCGCCGCGCGCCGCCAGTGCCGCTGGCCGAACCAGACGGCGCAACCGCCGGCCAGGACACCGAGCGCGGCCACCAGGATCAGGACCAGGAACAGCGGCAGCGTGATCGACAATGCCGGGTCGTTCGCCATGAAGGGATCGAAGGAGACCGTGACGAAATGGCGGTTGGCGACGGCGAAGGTCGCCAGGATCAGGCCCAGCGGAATCACGATCAGCGCGGTCAGAAACTTTCGCATCTCGCTTCGCTCGCCTTGAATCAAGCTTCCGGCCGCATCTCGTGCGACCACAGAAAACCGTGACGATGGCCTCAGTCAGCCGCGCCGGGATCCGGATGGTCGCGGTTCAGCCGCTCGCGCATTTCCTTGCCGGTCTTGAAGAACGGAACGCTCTTCTGGTCGACCGGTACATGAGCGCCGGTGCGCGGATTGCGGCCAGCGCGCGCAGGGCGATGCTTCACCGAGAAGGCACCGAAGCCGCGCAACTCGACGCGATCACCTCGCGCGAGAGCCGCTACGATCTCTTCGAGAATCGCATTCACAATGTTCTCGACATCCCGCTGGTACAGATGCGGGTTGTGCTCGGCGATACGCTGAACAAGTTCGGATTTGATCATCGAGAGATAGGACCCGGGAGCGTGCGGATGACCATTTCCGTGAAAATACCGTGATCTGTCAAGACGCTAAATCAAGGTTGAGCGTCGTGAAAATACGTGACAAATGCCGAAAAAGCGGGCTGCACCCATACCCGTCAGACGGGAAAAGCCTCGGAGGGCTCGCCCGGTCCCGCTCAATTTGACGTCGCCGGCTGCCACAACGCCAGCATTCCATCCATTCCGAACCGGTCGACCGCCTGCGCCACGCCGGTTTGCCCGATCTGATGCGCAATCGAGCCTAAACCAAGCGCTTCCAGCGTCACGGCGGCGGCCGTCTTGAGGAACGGCAGATCGCCAAACCGGGGCTGGAGCCTGTAATCGCGGACGGTGAGGCCCTTCTTGACGCCCTTTTGCTCCTCGAGCCAGGTCACGGCCGTCTTCTCGTCGCCGAGCTGATCGATCAGCTTGAGATCGATCGCCTGGCGCCCGGTGAAGACGCGGCCATCCGCGACTTTTTCCAGCTGCGTGTCATCCATGCCACGCCGTTCCTTCACCAGTCCCCTGAACCAGGCGTAGGAGTCCTTCACCAGCGCATCGAGCGCGGCCCGTGCCTCGGGGCTGGTCGGCTCAAACCCGTTGGGCGCAGCCTTCAGGGGCGTGGACTTGACCTCTTCGACCTTGACACCGATGGTCTTCAGGAGCTCAGCCACGTTCGGAAACTGGAACAGCACGCCGATCGAACCGACCAGCGAGCTCTGCTGGGCGATGATGTGGTCGCTCGCGATCGCGGTGATGTAGCCGCCGGAGGCGGCGAGGCCTTCGACCACGACGACGAGCGGCTTCTTGGCCTTCAGCCGCGTCAGCGAATCGTAGAGTTGCTCGGAGCCGGCGGTGGTGCCGCCCGGCGAGTTGATGTGAACGATGACGGCGGCGGCCCGCGAATTCTCCAGCCGCTCCAGCGCCTGTGTGCGCTCAGAGTCGCTGCGGATCAGGCCATCGATCTGGACCCGCGCGATCGAGCCGGCGGATGCGAACGTGCCGCGCGCACCAGGTGTCGCGATCAGCGCGAAGCTCGCAATCGCCGCGATCGCGATCAGCGCAGCCATGACGCGCCAGAACGTCAGCTTGCGGCGGATCCTGCGGCGATCGACGATGATGTCCGAGTCGAGCGACATCGAAATATCTCCAAATGAAAGGCCAGGCGCGTTGTGCCGTCACAGCGTGACCATTGGCTTATCTGGATACATCAATTGCGGCGCAATTTGAAGAAAACAAGGCTGGCCCTAGTGCGGGGCCCGTAGCCCGGATGGAGCGGAGCGCAATCCGGGAAACGTCCCGCCCGCCGCACGAATCCCGGATTTCGCTGCGCTCCATCCGGGCTACGAGCGCAGCTACTATGCAGCAACAAAAAAAGCCCCGGCTCGCGCCGGGGCTTTGATGCTTAGCGAAACAGGCGCTTCGCTTACTTGTTCTCGCCGCGGTTCTTGAGCGCGGTGCCGAGGATGTCGCCGAGCGTCGCACCCGAATCGGAGGAGCCGTACTGCGCGATGGCTTCCTTCTCTTCGGCGACTTCAAGCGCCTTGATCGACACCTGGACCTTGCGGGCCTTCTTGTCGAACTGGATCACGCGGGCATCGACCTTCTCGCCGACGGCAAAGCGTTCGGCGCGCTGGTCGTTGCGGTCACGCGCGAGCTCCGAGCGCTTGATGAAGGTCGAGAAGTCGGTACCGGAGATCTTCACCTCGATGCCGCTTTCCTTCACTTCGAGCACTTCGCAGGTCACGACCGCGCCCTTCTTGACATCGCCCGGCTCGGCGAAGGGGTCGCCTTCGAGCTGCTTGATGCCGAGCGAGATACGCTCCTTCTCGACGTCCACATCGAGCACCACGGCCTTGACCATGTCGCCCTTCTTGTAGTTGTCGATCACCTGCTCGCCCGGAAGCTTCCAGTCGAGATCGGAGAGATGGACCATGCCGTCGACGTCGCCCTCGAGACCCAGGAACAGACCGAACTCGGTCTTGTTCTTGACCTCGCCCTCGACCACCGAACCGGTCGGGTGACCTTCGACGAAGACCTCCCAGGGGTTGCGCATGGTCTGCTTGAGGCCGAGCGAGATGCGGCGCTTGACGGAATCGACTTCCAGCACCTGCACTTCGACTTCCTGCGAGGTCGAGACGATCTTGCCGGGGTGCATGTTCTTCTTGGTCCACGACATCTCGGAGACGTGGATCAGGCCTTCGATGCCCGGCTCGAGCTCGACGAACGCACCGTAGTCGGTGATGTTGGTGACGCGGCCGGTGAAGCGGGCACCCAGCGGGTACTTGGCTTCGATGCCCTGCCACGGATCGTCCAGCAGCTGCTTCATGCCCAGCGAGATGCGGTGCGTCTCGTGGTTGATCTTGATGATCTTGACCTTCACGGTCTGACCGATCGAGAGCACCTCGGTCGGGTGGTTGACGCGGCGCCACGCGATATCGGTGACGTGGAGCAGGCCGTCGATGCCGCCGAGATCAACGAACGCACCGTAATCGGTGATGTTCTTGACCACGCCGTCGATGACCTGACCCTCTTCGAGGTTCTGCACCAGCTCCTGACGCTGCTCGGCGCGGGTCTCTTCCAGCACGGTGCGGCGGGAGACGACGATGTTGCCGCGGCGGCGATCCATCTTGAGGATCTGGAACGGCTGCGAGTTGTTCATCAGCGGCGCGACGTCGCGGATCGGACGGATGTCGACCTGCGAGCGCGGCAGGAAGGCCACGGCACCGTCGAGGTCGACGGTGAAGCCGCCCTTGACCTGGTTGAAGATGACGCCGTTGACCTTCTCGTTGTTCTGGAACGCCTTCTCGAGCTTGCCCCAGCTCTCTTCGCGGCGCGCCTTGTCGCGCGACAGCACGGCTTCGCCGAGGGCGTTTTCGATGCGATCGAGGAACACTTCCACCTCGTCGCCGACCTTGAGATCGCTTTCACGGCCGGGGCCCGAAAATTCGCGCAGCGCGACGCGGCCCTCGGTCTTCAGGCCGACGTCGATGACGGCCATGTCCTTTTCAATTGCAACCACCTTGCCCTTGACGACGGAGCTTTCCTGCAGGTTGCCACCTGCGAAGGACTCGTCGAGCATCGCGGCGAAATCGTCACGCGACGGGCTATAGGTATTAGCAGAAGTCGAAGCCATATGTTCTCCAGTTGCGGATGTCTTGCCGGCCGTTGGGTTCAAGGGCGCATCGCACGCGCAGTGTCGGAAGGTCCGCAAAACCTTCGAGCGACCGCTCGTTGCCCCGGCCAGCGACCGGAACAGCGGGAGCGGGCCGGCTGAGGCCCGCGCGTTCGATACGTGGAAATCTTTGTCCGGAGCCTGGATCGCGCCGGCCCCGAAACAGGGACCGAGAGTATCGACCTCAAAGAGCGGGAGCGGGCGCTTCCTCCAATGACGGCTGCGGCTTAACCCCGCGACCGGCCCGCTCGGACAGCCTCGATAATGTCGATGGCGGCCCGGACTCCGCCTTCTATATCCAGTTGAGAGTTATCTAGCAAGTAAGCATCCGGGGCCGGTTTTAAAGGCGCAATCGGCCGGTTCTTGTCGCGCTCGTCGCGCTGGAGGATGTCGGCGAGCACAGCTGCCTCGTCCGCCTCCTCGCCCCTCGCCTTGGCCTCCATGGTGCGGCGGCGCGCGCGGACCTTCGGGTCTGCGACGACGAAGATCTTCACGTCGGCATCCGGGCAGATCACGGTTCCAATGTCCCGGCCGTCCAGCACCGCCCCCGGCGGATCGGCGGCGAATTGCCGCTGGAAATTGACCAGGACCTCACGAACCCTGGGGATCGCCGAGACGATGGAGGCGCCCTCGCCGACCTTCTGGGTCTTCAGAGCGGGATTGCCGAACTTTTCGGGATCGAGCTCCAGCGCCGCCGCGACCGCCGCCGCCTCGTCGCGGAGATCATGACCGGACTGCGTCAGGGCGTAAGCCACGGCACGATAGATCACACCGGTATCGAGATGGCGGTAGCCGTAATGATGCGCGAGCCGCTTGCCGAGCGTGCCCTTGCCGGAAGCCGCCGGTCCATCGATGGCGATGATCATGAAAACTCGGCCCCTAGCGAACGCATCATCGGAATGAAGTCCGGGAAGCTGGTGGCGATGAAGGCGGTATCGTCGATGGTGACGGGCCGGTCGGACGCACAGCCCATCGCCAGCGCCGACATCGCGATACGATGGTCCATGTGCGTGGCCACAACGCCGCCGCCGGGAACATGGCCCCGGCCTTCGACGATCAGGTCGTCGCCGGAGACCTCGACCTTGACGCCATTGACGCGCAGCATGTCGGCGGTGGCTTCGAGCCGGTCGGATTCCTTCACGCGCAGCTCCTGCAGGCCACGCATGATCGTCGTGCCTTCGGCGAAAGAGGCGGCCACCGCCAGCACCAGATATTCGTCGATCATCGAGGGCGCGCGCTCCGGCGGCACTTCGACGCCGCGCAATTTCGAGGCGCGCACGCGCAGCTGCGCCATCGGCTCGCCGGCGTCGCCGCGCACGTCGCTCTCCTCGATGGAGGCGCCCATTTCGCGCAGCGTGGTGAACAGGCCGGTGCGCAGCGGATTGGTCATGACGTCCGGCAGGACGATATCGGAGCCCTCAACGATCAGCGCCGCGACGATAGGGAACGCCGCCGAGGACGGATCGGCGGGCACCACAACGGTGGCCCCACGCAGCTCGGGCTGGCCCACGAGCGTGATGCGACGGCCGTGCTGCCCCTCCTGCGTGGAGGTGATGTCGGCGCCAAAATGCTTCAGCATCAGCTCGGTGTGGTCGCGGCTGGCCTCGGTCTCGATGACGGTCGTGGCACCCGGCGCAGCCAGGCCCGCCAGCAGCACGGCCGATTTGATCTGGGCCGAGGCGACCGGGGTCTTGTACGTGATCGGCAGCGGATCGCGCGCGCCCTGGACGGTCATCGGCAGACGGCCGCCCTCGCCGCCGGACACGACCCTGGCGCCCATCTTTTCGAGGGGATCGAGGATCCGGCGCATGGGACGGCTGCGCAGCGAGGCGTCGCCATCGAACACCGCCGAGATCGGACAGCCCGCGACTGCGCCCATGACGAGCCGGCAGCCAGTGCCGGAGTTGCCGAAATCCAGCGCCGCCTTGGGCTGGGCGAAGCCCGCGACGCCCACACCCCGCACCTTCCAGGCAAAATCCCCGGTGCGCTCGACCGTAGCACCCAGCGCCTGCATGGATTTGGCGGTGTTGATGACGTCTTCACCCTCCAGCAGGCCCGTAATCCTGGTCTCGCCGACCGCGAGCGCGCCCAGGATGAGGGCGCGGTGGGAGATGGACTTGTCCCCGGGCACCCGTGCTTTCCCGGTCAGGGGACCGCTGGCGCGAGACTGAAGCGGCCTCGGTTGGTCGGAATGGGTCAAGATTGTGTCCTAGGATGTGCCCCTGGATGCTTCCTTGGGGGCTGGGGGCAGGTACCACATGGTCCGCGCCCCGTCACGAGCATGTCTTTCTCTTGTAATGCGCTATTGACAGCGGGCCGCCAACTAGCCAAGTGAAGCACCGCTTTTCAGACATTCCTAGGATTCCTGCCGTGGCCAAGTCCGAACTCGGAACCAAACGTATTTGCCCGACCACGGGCAAGAAGTTCTATGACCTCAACAAGAATCCGGTGATTTCGCCCTATACCGGCGAAGTGGTGCCGATTGCCCCGGTGGCGCCTGCACGCGCGCCCCGTGGCGGCGCCGAAGCCCGCAGCATGGCCCAGGACACCGCGCCGGAGCCGGCCGAGTCCGAGGAGTTGGTCTCGCTCGAAGAGGCCGATGCCGAAGAGAACACCGGCAAGGTCAAGGCCGTCGTGCCTGAGTCGGAGGACGATATCGAGGTCGACGAGACCCTGGACGACGACGATGACGATGATTCGACCTTCATCGCCGACGAAGAAGAGGGCGATGAGGACGTGACCGACATCATTGGTGATGTCGGAGGTGATGAAGAGACTTGAGATCAGTCCTGATCTGTGAAAAAGGGTGCACCGCGCGAGTCGCCTAGGACTCGCCGGTCGGGACGGATCCTCGGGGATCGTCCCACTAGAAGACTTAAGGGGCCATAGCTCAGCTGGGAGAGCGCTTGCATGGCATGCAAGAGGTCGGCGGTTCGATCCCGCCTGGCTCCACCAGCCTTCGCTCGCTTCGCGAGCTACGGCTGGGCAAGCCAGCCAAGCTCCCTCGTAGCGAGGCGAGCGAAGGCTGTCCCGCCATAGCCCGAAGGGCGAAGGCGGACTCCATCCAAGATCACTGACATCCGCGAGCTTCGGCTGGGGAAGCCCGGGAAGTCCCTCGTGGCGAAACGAGCGAGTGCTGCCACGCCACAGCCCGCAAGGCGACGGCGGCCGCCACATGCTCCTGCGGATTGTCTTCAAGCTGCTATCCTGCCCTCTGGGAGGAAGCAGAATGACGTCTATATCCTCGAAAGCCTCGACTCCGAGCATTTTTACGTCGGCATCACCGACGACTTGCGGGCCCGTTTGGCAAAGCATAACGCCGGCGAGGTACCGCACACGTCTAAATATGGACCTTGGCGAATTCGGACCTATTTCGCATTCGATGACGCGGCACGCGCTGTCGCGTTCGAGCGATATCTGAAATCTGGCTCGGGGCGCGCGTTCGCGAAGAAGCACTTTTAACCACTCAGGCGAGCCTTTCCCCTACTCCCCGATCACCGCATTGAGCCTGTCGCGCAGCGCGACGATTTCGTCCTTCATCGCGACCAGCTCAGGAACCGAGCAGTCCGACGCCGCCAGGATCGACTGCGGGACGCTGCGCGCTTTCTCCTTTAGCGCATGGCCCTGCGGCGTCAGCGCGATCAGCACCTGGCGCTCGTCCTCGCTCGAGCGCGTGCGCTTGACGAGGTGAGCTGCCTCGAGCCGCTTGAGCAGCGGGGTCAGCGTGCCCGAATCCAGAAACAGCTTCTCGCCGATGTCCTTGACCGGCACGTCGTCGCGCTCCCACAGCACCAGCATCACCAGATATTGCGGATAGGTCAGGCCGAGCCGGTCGAGCAACGGCTTGTAGACGCGGTTGAAGGCATGCGCGGCGGAATAGACCGCGAAGCAGATCTGGTTGTCGAGACGAAGCGGGTCCACCGCCGATAATTTCCGAGGCATAGAGAATCTCACGCGATGTCCCCCATTCTGGGGCCGGCCGGCGGCACATTCAATTGCGAACAATTAAATGTGAGGCCCCGCAATTTCAATTGCGCACAATCTAATTGTTTGCGATACAGATCGCACCCGACCCTGAAGACCTGAGGAGACCGACAATGTCCGTAAACGTCCTCTACAAGACCAGCGCCAAGGCAACCGGCGGCCGCGACGGCCATGCTGCGACCCTCGACGGCGCGCTCGACGTCAAGCTCACCACGCCGAAGGAGCTCGGCGGCGGAGGCGGCGCCGGCAACAATCCCGAACAGCTGTTTGCGGCCGGCTATGCCGCCTGCTTCATCGGCGCGATGAAGTTCGTGGCTTCGCAGGGCGGCCCGAAGGTTCCGGCTGACGCCTCCGTCACCTCGACCGTCGGCATCGGCCCGCGCGCGGCCGGCGGCTTCGGTCTCGACATCGATCTCGCCATCTCGCTGCCGGGCCTCGCCCGCGCGGAGGCCGAGACGCTGGTCGAGAAGGCGCACCAGGTGTGCCCCTATTCCAATGCCACCCGCGGCAACGTTGACGTTCGCCTGAAGGTGGTCTGATCCCCAGGTGGATTGGCTGGCCCGAGATCCCCCTCGGGCCGGCCGCTTCTTGGTTTGCCAAGTCTTCATCTGCCAGGTCTTGATCTTCCAAGGCTTGATTTGCCATGCAACGGGATTGCAGCCCGCTGCATGACACCCCACGCAACAAGCCATTGCTGGCGTTTGCAAACCTCGCTAGGCCAGTGATCAACGATCGACACAGGGGAAGCGAAGGCATGAGTTCTGAAGCCGTTTTGGGCGCAATGAGCGGACTGCGCGTCATCGATCTCACGCGCGTGCTCGGCGGCCCCTACTGCACCCAGATCCTCGCCGACCACGGCGCCGACGTGATCAAGGTCGAGCCGCCCGCCGGCGACGAGGTGCGCGACTGGGGCCCCCCCTTCCACGAGGAAGACGCGGCCTATTTCATCGGCATCAACCGCAACAAGCGCTCGATCGGCCTCGACCTCGCCTCCGAGGGCGGCCGCGCCGTGCTGCTCAAGATGCTGGAGACGGCCGACGTCCTGATCGAGAATTTCAAGCCGGGCACGCTGGAGAAATGGGGCATCGGCAACGAGGTACTGCGCGAAAAATTTCCGCGCCTCGTGCATTGCCGGATTTGCGGCTTTGGCGCCGACGGTCCGCGCGGCGGCAATCCCGGCTATGACGCCATCATCCAGGCGATGACCGGCATGATCGCCGCGACCGGCTCGCCCGAGAGCGGGCCGATGCGGATCGGCGTGCCGCTGGTCGACATCACCACCGGCCTCTACGCGGCGATCGGCATCCTGATGGCGCTGTCGGAGCGGCAACGCTCGGGCAAGGGGCAATTCCTCGAGACGACGCTGTACGAGACCGGCCTTGCCATCATGCATCCGCACACGGCGAACTATTTCATGCATGGCAAGCCCCCTAGCCTGACCGGCAACGAGCATCCTAACCTCGTGCCTTACGCGATCTTCCCGACCAAGACCGACAACATCTTCATCGGCGTCGGCAATGACGGCACCTTCCGCAAGCTCGCCAAGGAGATCGGCAAGCCGGAACTCGGCACCGATCCGCGCTTTGCCCGCAACAAGGACCGCATCGCCAATCGCGAAGCGCTGCGCGCCGAGCTCGCCGCCGTGTTCAGCCAGCACGAGGCCGAGCCGCTCTGCAATCGCCTGCTCGCGGCGGGCCTGCCCGCGGGCCCCGTGCAGAAGATCGACCAGGCGTTGACGAACCCGCACACGATCTACCGTGGCGATATTGTCGAGAAGGACTGGTACAAGGGCGTGGCCTCGCCGATCCGGCTCGATCGCAGCAAGCCGAGCCTGCGTCGCCTGCCGCCGAAATTCAGCCAGCACTCCCAGGAGGTGCTGGGCGAGTTCGGTTACTCCAAGGCCGAGATCGACGCGATGGTCGAGAAGGGTACGGTCTGCGGGCCCGAGCGCAAGCGCTAGGGCCCCCTCGCCTTCCACATGCGATGGTAATGCCGCACTGCGGCGCGGGCCCGCATGTGCACCGCGAACGGAGGAGGCTGCCCGCGGCGCCTTCGCCTATTTGACGACTTCCCATTTAGCAGCGCTTGCTGCTTTCGTTTCTCCCGCTTACACAGTCATGTGAACGTCATATGGCGCTGCTAGCGCAAGCGCTTCTTTTTGACGGCCAAGGGAGGTTTACTTGATGGCTCTTCGACACTTTGGGGTGGCTGCCGCTGTTGCAGTAACGGTTGGCATGACGGCTTCGCCGGCGCTGGCCGTGAGCGAGATCCAGTGGTGGCACGCGATGACCGGCGCCAACAACGACGTCATCGTCAAGCTCGCGAACGACTTCAACGCGTCGCAGACCGACTACAAGGTCATCCCGACCTACAAGGGCAACTACGCCGACACGATGAACGCCGGTATCGCGGCCTTCCGCGCCGGCAACGCCCCGCACATCATGCAGGTGTTCGAAGTCGGCACCGCGACCATGATGGCGGCGACCGGCGCCGTGAAGCCCGTCTACAAGCTGATGGCCGAGACCGGCGAGAAGTTCGATCCGAAGGCCTATCTGCCCGCGATCACCGGCTACTACTCGACCTCGAAGGGCGAGATGCTGTCCTTCCCGTTCAACTCGTCGTCGACCGTCATGTGGGTCAACCTCGACGAGCTCAAGAAGGCGAACGTCGAGATCCCGAAGACGTGGCCCGAGACGTTCGCGGCCGCCAAGAAGCTGCACGACAACGGCCATCCGACCTGCGGCTTCTCCGGCTCCTGGGTCACCTGGGTCAATCTCGAGCAGCTCTCCGCCTGGCACAACGTGCCGCTCTCGACCAAGGCCAACGGCCTCGACGGCTTCGACACCAAGCTCGAGTTCAACGGTCCGCTCCAAGTCAAGCATCTCGAGAAGCTGGTCGAGTTGCAGAAGGACAAAACCTACGATTACGCCGGCCGCACCAACACCGGCGAAGGCCGCTTCACCTCGGGTGAGTGCCCGATCTACCTGACCTCGTCGGCCTTCTTCGGCAACGTCAAGGCGCAGGCCAAGTTCGCCTTCAACGCCGTACCGATGCCCTATTATCCGGACGTCAAGGGCGCACCGCAGAACTCGATCATCGGCGGCGCTTCGCTCTGGGTCATGGGCGGCAAGTCGGCCGACGAATACAAGGGCGTCGCGAAGTTCCTGACCTTCCTCTCGGACACCGATCGCCAAGTGTACATCCACAAGGCCTCGGGCTACCTGCCGATCACCAAGGCGGCCTACGCCAAGGCGAAGGAAGAAGGCTTCTACAAGGATCAGCCCTATCTCGAGACCCCGCTGCTCGAACTGACCAACAAGGAGCCGACCGAGAATTCGCGCGGCCTGCGCCTCGGCAACATGGTTCAGCTGCGTGACGTCTGGTCGGAAGAGATTGAGCAGGCGCTCGCCGGCAAGAAGACCGCCAAGCAGGCGCTCGACGCCGCCGTCGAACGCGGCAACACGATGCTGCGGCAGTTCGAAAAGACCGCCGTCAAGTGAGACGATGAGCGGCAGGCCACGAGCCGGCCTGCCGCTCACCTGACATCATGCAAAAGCAGGCCATTTTCCAATCAAGACTGTTGCCCTATGCGCTGGTTGCCCCGCAACTCGCGATCGTCCTGATTTTCTTCTACTGGCCTGCCTTGCAGGCAGTCATCCAGTCCTTCCTGCTCCAGGACGCCTTCGGTCTCTCGACCACCTTTGTCTGGTTCGATAATTACATCGAGCTGCTCAAGGACCCTGCTTATTTCGAGGCGGTCGTCCGGACCTTCTTCTTCTCGTTCGCGATCGCCGTCTCGTCGCTGTCCTTTGCGCTGCTGCTCGCCGTGATGGCGGACAAGCCCCTGCGCGGCTCGATGCTCTACCGTACGCTGCTGATCTGGCCCTATGCGGTCGCGCCGCCGGTCGTCGGCGTGCTCTGGATCTTCATGCTGCATCCTTCACTCGGTGTGCTCTCACGCTATTTGCGAGCGATGGGCATCGACTGGAATCCGCTGCTCGACGGCAATCAGGCCGCAGCGCTGATCATCCTCGCCGCCGCCTGGAAGCAGATCTCCTATAATTTCCTGTTCTTCCTCGCCGGCCTGCAAGCCATCCCCAGAAGCGTGTTCGAGGCCGCCGCAATCGACGGCGCGCGCCCGATGCGGCGGTTCTGGACGGTGACCTTCCCGCTGCTGTCGCCGACCATCTTCTTCCTGCTGGTCGTCAACATCGTCTACGCCTTCTTCGACACGTTCGGCATCATCGACACCATGACCCGCGGCGGCCCGGGAACGTCGACGGTCACGCTGGTCTACAAGGTCTATACCGACGGTCTGCTCGGCGGCAATCTCGGCAGCTCCGCGGCGCAATCGGTGATCCTGATGATCATGGTCATCGTGCTGACGGGAATCCAGTTCCGCTTCGTCGAACGCAAGGTGACCTACTGATGGTCGAGCAAGAGGGCTTCAGGCGCTACGTCGCCCACGTCATCCTCTGGATCGGGATCGCGATCGTCGCGTTCCCCGTCTACATCGCGATCGTCGCCTCGACCCAGGACAACGCGCTGATCGCGAACGGGCAGATGTCGCTGCTGCCGGGCGGCCATTTCTTCGAGGTCTACTACCAGACCATCTTCGTCGGCACGAGCGGCTCGACCCGCGAGCCGGTCGGCAACATGATGCTGAACTCGCTGGTGATGGCTCTGGCGATCGCCGTCGGCAAGATCGCGATCTCGATCATCTCGGCCTATGCGATCGTGTATTTCCGCTTTCCGTTCCGGATGCCGATCTTCTGGATCATCTTCATCACGTTGATGCTGCCGGTCGAGGTGCGCATCTATCCGACCTACAAGATCGTCGCCGACCTGCATATGCTCGACAGCTATGCGGGCCTCGCCCTGCCGCTGATCGCCTCAGCCACCGCAACGCTTCTGTTCCGGCAGTTCTTCATGACCGTGCCGGACGAGCTGTTGGAAGCCTCGCGCATCGATGGCGCCGGCCCCCTGCGCTTCTTCTGGGATACGCTGTTGCCGCTGTCGCGCACCAACATGGCGGCGCTGTTCGTGATTCTCTTCATCCTCGGCTGGAATCAGTATCTCTGGCCGCTGCTGATCACCACGCGCGACGACATGCAGACCATCCAGATCGGCATCCGCAAGATGATCACCACCACCGACGCGCTGACCGAATGGCCGATCGTGATGGCAACCGCCGTGCTCGCGATGCTGCCGCCGGTGTTCGTGGTCGTCGCCATGCAGAAATTGTTCGTGCGCGGCCTGGTCGAGACGGAAAAGTAGGTTCCTGGAAGTGAGTTTTCATGGCTAACGTCACCCTGCGCAACGTCCGCAAGACCTATACCGGCGGCTTCGAGGCCATCAAGGGCGTCGATGTCGACGTCGCCGACGGCCAGTTCTGCGTGCTGGTCGGACCGAGCGGCTGCGGCAAATCGACATTGCTGCGCATGGTCGCGGGGCTCGAGACCGTCACCGGCGGCGAGATCGACATCGGCGGCCGCGTCGTCAACCAGGTCGAGCCCGCCGATCGCGACATCGCGATGGTGTTCCAGAACTACGCGCTCTATCCGCATATGAGCGTCTACAACAACATGGCTTACGGTCTGCGCAACCGCGGCATGGCGGAAGCCGAGATCAAGACCCGCGTCGAGGAAGCCGCGCGCGTGCTCGAGCTCTCGTCGATGCTCGAACGCAAGCCGCGCCAGCTCTCAGGCGGCCAGCGCCAGCGCGTCGCCATGGGCCGCGCCATCGTGCGCCAGCCGAAAGTGTTCTTGTTCGACGAGCCGCTCTCCAATCTCGACGCCAAGCTGCGCATCGCGATGCGGGTCGAGATCCGCAAATTGCAGCGCCGGCTCAACACGACGTCGATCTACGTCACGCACGACCAGCTCGAGGCGATGACGCTCGCCGATATCCTGGTGGTGATGAATGGCGGCCAGGTCGAGCAGGTCGGCAATCCCCTTGCGATCTACGAGAAGCCGGCGACGACCTTCGTCGCGTCCTTCATCGGCGCGCCGCCGATGAATCTGATGTCGACGCGCCCCGAGGAGATCAGATCGCAGCTCGCCGGTAGCGGCGCGGCCGACGCCGGCATCCTCGGCATCCGCCCCGAGGACTTCGTCATCACCGACCAGACCCCGGCCGGCGGCGTCGCATTGCCGCTCACCGTCGAAGCGATCGAGCGCGTCGGCGCCGAGACTTTCGTCTACGGCTCGCGCCAGGAGGACGAGCAGCGTGTCGCCGCCACCCCGGGCGAGCTGCCGCCCGGCGAGGTCATCGTCCGCATTCCCGGAACCGAAGCCCCCGCCATCGGCCAGAAGATCCGCGTCGCCGCGGTGCGCCAAAAGCTGCACCTTTTCAGCGGCGACGGGCGGACGCGGATCGAGGCCTGACCGGTTCCGCGGGACCGCCAGACAAAAAACGCGAAAACAACCCCATGCACAGTCGCCGGCGCAAAGCCTGATTCGCGCAGGAATCATAACAAGATCATTGCCTTAACTGGCGTCAGCTGCGCCAAGGCATTTTTCCGCGGATTAGTGGGACAACCTTATAGCGATTGAGGACAAGCAGGAGCGAATCGCTGAAGTTAGAGTCGGGTTAAGGGCCTTCGCTAACACCGAATTTGTTCAAAAGGTGCGCTTAACGCCGTTCCTCAATTGTTCTATTTTTCGCCAATGACGAAGACTATTACTTCCAGCCAGCTCTTGGGAGAGATCGGCGAAACCGCGGTACGGCTGCGCTTTCTCAACATGGGCTTTCAGTTCGACGGCCGTTCACGTCTTGAGGCCGGCGTTGATGGCATTGCTGAGGTCATGGACAAAGGTAAGCCTTTGGCCCGAATGATTGCCGTGCAGGTCAAAGCAACAGAGTCATCGCACTACGCCTCGGAAGACGAAGCTGGTTTTAGTTATCTATTGCGCCCTGCTGATTTGGCTTACTGGCAAGGTTCCAACCTCCCGATCATCATCGTGCTCTACCGCAAATCGGATGAGTCTTACTTCTGGAAGGAAGTAGGCAGCGATATCAAAGAGGAAGAGCGCAGACTTCAGTTCGACAAGATGCGCGACGTTCTGGATCCGAATGCAGTGGATCGCCTCGCTGCCCTTACCGTACCAAAGGCCGGGTTCGGCTACTACGTTCCACCGATCGGCGGCGGCGAAGAAGCGCTGGTGAATATTCTGCCAGTGAAATTGCCGCCTGAAGTATTTGTCTCCTCTACGCCGCACACACCGAAGAGGGCAGCCGCGATCCTCCTAGACGGTGACGGAGCGCGCTTTGATTGGGTAATTAAGGGCGGAACATTCTGGTCGTTTAGCGATCCCCGAGAGACGGTTTGCAAAGACATTGTCGACCTTGATCAGGTGGAAGCCATCGAAACGTCCTTGCTTGCTTTTCACGAAGATCACGACGAACAGAACAACTTTGCGTTCTTGCTACGCAAGACTTTCGACCATCAAGTCCGCAACGAATTGCGCTGGAGTAAGGATCGCAAGCTGTTTTACGTCCGCGCCCCGGCTGAGAATACGTCGCGCTCATTTTCATACGAAGCATCGAAGAAAAGAGCGTCTACTGAAGTAGTCAATGTCGCAGAGAGCAAAACGGACAAAGCCAAAATTGAGTTTGTCCGGCACCATGCGTTCATTCCGCGATTCGAGCGGCTCTATGATCAATGGTACTTGGTGATCAATCCGACATACTTCTTCACCACAAATGGCTTCATTCCTCACTCGTATCCCGCTGCGTTGCTGGCAGGTAAGAAGCGCTTAGACAACAGCGCTTCCCTGCGAGGTCAAGTCGTAATGTGGCACCGTTTCCTGAGCCAATCTGAGCAGGATGAAAGCAATCTTTTTGCGAAAGCCACGACAGAGCCAAGTCTGAAGTTTGGCCAGCCTCCGACAGTTGCCCTGGCTACACGTGTACCCGAGGATGTTTGGGGTTCGCAAAAGAAACCCCCGAATGCGATAGACGATGCGCAGGAGCTGTTGTTCGAATGAAGTTTGAAACAAAGATCTTCGATGAACCGCAGCTCGAATTCGGCGATAAGCATCATCATCCTGATCCGCGGCTAGGCTTGTTCGAAGCAGGCCCACTGCAAACTCCTCTAGGAGATGTGATCAAGATAGCGGTAATTGGCAGCTCAAAAACCGTGGAAGACGCGAAGGAGTTTCTTACTGACGCTGCGGCCGGATTTGCGGGCAAGGGTGAGAAACATCCGAACATGCATCCAGACTTCCCCGGCTTGGGAAATCGGAATCCGTTCCGTTGCAAATTCGAGATCGCCGATGGAGCAACTGTAGCGATCGCTCAATCCAAGATCGACAAGATCAGGAAGGAACCACATCACGGCAAGGCCGTCGAAATGGCGGTAGATGAAATCGTGAAGCAGCTAGAGACGCTCGACGAAAGCAGCCATCGACCACACGTTGCGATCGTCGCCCTGCCGGTCGAATTGATCGAGCGTGTATGGAATGCAAAGGTTGATTCCAAGTCGACGACTGAGAAAGATGATAGTGGGGGCTCGGACGCGCCTGATTTTCGCGGCATGCTCAAAGCGAAGGCTATGGGGCTGAGCTTCCCGATTCAGATTGCTTGGGAAGACGTGTTCGACGAGACAGCGAAAATCCCCCTTAAAGTCAAAGAGAGCCGCGCCAGAAAGATCCAGGATCAAGCGGCACGAACTTGGAACCTACTCACAACACTGTACTACAAGGGGACAGGCCGCATTCCATGGCGGAAGATGCCGCAGGATGGTGAATTCACGGCTTGCTATATCGGCATCAGTTTCTATCGCGAGGTGGGCGGACAGCAGCTCTTCACAAGCGCTGCCCAGATGTTCGACGAAAGAGGCCGCGGGTTTATTCTCAAGGGAAAGCGAGCGGAAACCGAGAGCAGAGGTCGCCACCCTTATATGACGCGGGAAGACGCCCACGAACTGATTAGAGATGCGCTCTCCGCATATAGGAATCACCACAAACACTACCCGGCGCGCGTCATCGTTCTCAAAACGTCACAGTTCCGCGATGAAGAGGCAGAAGGAATTTTTGAAGCTCTCGACGAAGCGGGAGCGGAGCTTCGCGATCTAGTTTGGGTTCAGGAATCCTATTCCGTCAAAGTGCTGCGCGATGGAAACTATCCTGTAATGAGGGGCACGTTCGTGGAGTTGGACGGTAAGGGTCTGCTCTACACAAATGGAAGTATCCCTTACTACGGCACGTACCCCGGACTTTACGATCCGCGCCCCTTGCTGCTTTGCCCGTATGAAGGCAGCGACAGTACGATCGTGCAAATCGCGAGCGAGGTTCTGTCTTTGACAAAGGTGAATTGGAACTCCACGCAGATGAATCAGAAGTTGCCGATTCCGATCAGAGCGGCGCGGGCGGTGGGTGAGGTACTTAAATATGTGACCGATCAAAGGGTAAGTTCTGACTATGCGCGATATATCTAGACACCCGCATCACACAGCGGTCTTCGCTTAATTTGCACGGAGATTGCCGTCGATGTCTCTGTTCGAAGCAAAGCACAGAACGCGTCAGGAGCCCAAGAAACAGGGAGAGAGCGACTTCGCTTTTTATGATTCCTGCGCGTGGCCGGAGATCGAGACGTATCGGCAGCTATTGAACAAGTGGATCAACGAATTTCCTGAACCTGAGCGGGCTGAAATGATTGCCCGCATGAGAGACAGCGATAGCTCGTACTATCAGGCTGCGCTCGCCGAGCTGATGATGCATGCGACACTTGTGAAACTCGGCTACAAGGTCGAGATTCATCCCGACTCGCCGCACCCGACCCGCAAGCCCGATTTCCTCATCAAGACCGAAGGCGGCGCTGCTGTCGCATATCTCGAAGTGACGACCTTCGGGCCTACAAACGAAACGGTCGGAATGAATAACCGGGAAGCAACGATTTACAATGCGATCGACAAGACCAAGCTCCCGGCCGGCTTCAGGCTTAGCTACGACATGACAGCCCGTGGCACCACAAGTCCGAACGTCGGCAAGCTATGCGCCGAGATCGAGAAATGGGCGGCCGAATCGGGGCAGAATGATCCGGAGGTCATGCCTGCCAAGACCTTCGCTGCGGACGATTGGCAGATCGAGTTAACACTGGTCGGCGGCTTCAAAGAGGACGTTGTACCGGAGCGGTCCATCGGTAGCGCAATGGGCGAAGTGCGCGAAGTAAAAGCCGACGCCGAAATCCGTGCAGCCTTAAAGAAGAAGGGCAGCCGATACGGAGACTTCGCTCATCCCTACATCGTGGCCGTCGTCGACTGTGAAGGCGAACTCGCGGGTGGCGACTCAAACGCTGATAACTTCATCGAAGCCGTCCATGGCACGGTCTACACCGAAGTACGGACGTTCGCTGACGGAGCTATTGAGACCGAGGACAAGAGACGAAACAATGGATATTGGGGCCGCCCGGGAAGCCCTCAACATCCGAACGTCAGCGCTGCAATCCTTTTGCCGCGCCCGCATCTCTGGGATCTACGGCAAGATCGGTGGCAACCCCTCATCATGCGTCATCCATGGGCGACGCATCCGCTGTCCGATGATGTGTTGCCGCTTCCCGGCTGGAAGCTCGACGAGGAAGGGAACTTTTCGCCGGTTGAAGGCACCCGTTTGGCTGACATGCTCGGACTTCCCGATCCTTGGCCGCCTGAAACCGAGGCTGAGTAGGGCTGCAGGGGTCCCGCGGAGGCCCTGCCCCGGCATGCCGCCATCCACAGCCCCCCGGCTAGGTGCTTGAACCCACACGGGGATATGACCATATTGTTGACCAAGGGGTGCCGATCAGGGCCCTGAAATGCCAAAGTCGCTTTCCGCGAGGACTTTGTAAACTATGTCTCGTGTTCCCACGCTTTCCAGTCCGTTCCTTCTGGGCTTCGATGAGATTGAGCGCGTGCTCGATCGCGTCGTCAAAGGTGCCGACGGCTACCCTCCCTACAATATCGAGAGGTGCGACCGTTCGGACGGCCAGCCCGAACGCTTGCGCATCACGCTGGCGGTCGCCGGATTCACCCGCGACCAACTCGATGTAACCATTGAGGAAAACCAGCTCGTGATTCGCGGGCGGCAGCACGACGACAAAACCCGGCAATATATCCATCGCGGCATCGCCGCGCGCCACTTCCAGCGCACCTTCGTGCTGGCGGAGGGGATGCTGGTGCTGGGTGCGGATCTGAAGAACGGGTTGTTGTCGATCGATCTCGCCCGGCCGGAACCGGAAAGGATCGTTAAGACAATTGCTATCAATGAGCACGAATAATGGAACGAGTAGCGGACTCGACCGCTTAGTTTCGAGACAGGAGTCGAGACCATGAGTGAAGGTCATGTTGCGTTCGAATACGAAGCCAAGAACGTCTCGCCCGAGACGCTGGCAACCCTTGGCGAAGGCCACATCGCCTATGTGAAGCAGATCCGCTCCGAGGACGTGCCGGGCCTGTTTCCCGAAGCGCCGACAATCGCGCCGGGCTTGAAACTCTTCGCGCTCCACGCCGCCGACGGCACGCCGATCATGCTGACCGACAGCCGCGAAGCCGCGATCGCAAACGCCTGGAGCAACGAGCTGCAAGCCGTCAGCGTGCACTGACGCAACACGCGCTGATCAAGCGCAGCAATCGAATTTCAAGCGGGCATGCTCTCGTGCGAGAGCATGCCCGTTTTGCGTTTGTCTGTATAATCAGCCCGGCTGATCGAACCGAAGGTGATCAAGGACGTCCGAACGCGACGACGAGCACGTTCGTCGTGGACAAGATGCCCAGCCCAGCGGTCGAGACATAGTGGCCGCGCAAGCAAACTCGCCATTGGCAGGGGTTCTAGGGCGTGTACTCGGAAATTCGCCACGTCCGCATTAGCTCCAATAGCGGCCGAAGAGCGAATATCGATTCATGTCGGGGATGGGCCAGCAGCGGTCATTCCGCAACCGCGTAGATGAGTACTGCCCTCACCGGGAGGCGAGGCTGCGCATCGGGTGAAGCGGGTACGGACGCCGCAAGCCATTTGAAGCGTCTCGCCTTTACGTTTTCGGTACACAGGCTTGACCTTGACGCCCCCCGCGTCGCAAGTTTCGGGGCGCCGCGCGCGGCTCGCGCCCAACAGGCCGGATCGATCTTTCATGGCATTCGTGCAGTTCACGCAACCGGACGATCAACCCATCGTCATCAACACGGATAGGATCGTGACCGCCACACCACTGCCCGACGGGCAAGGCACGCGCATCACCTTCAACGACGGTGGCCATCAGGACGTGAAGCAACTCATTACTGAAGTGCTGCGGCAGTTGAACATAAGCGCGTAGGCTCAGGACATCGCCGCCTGGGGCAACCCTTCCGCCGATCAAGTGAAATCGTGCACTTTCTTGAGTGCTGCCCAAGGTCGCAGATGGGTCATTGAACAAGCAAAACGGCCTCAGTGCGCGCATATCTGAGGCCGTTTGAGACCTCCCGCCGGGCATTGAGCAAAATGTCGACCGGTCAGTGGCTTGGCTTTCGGAGATAGGATCGCCGATTGCTGAGGACCAAGACCAGCCCAGGTGAATCGTTCCGTCCCAATCTGAAATATTTCGCGTCCTGATCGCACCGCGGATGGCGCGCAGGCCCTGTTTTGACACTTGAATCGCTCTGGAACCACTAATTCAGCAACCGAACACGAATTAACTGGCTATTTGGTTTGATCGGGATCCATATGGCTCCATCACCGCTGCATCACGGGCATCCACCGGTGACAGAGAGTGTTGCGCTCCCGCCTATTCGATGGGGAGGCATCATATGCCCCAATCTCAGCGCATGTCATCCGCCATTCCGCCGGTTGCACTTGGGCGCCCCGCCTGTCCGAAGTGCAAGGCCGAGATGATGCTTACCAGCATCGAGCCAGCACGCCCAGGCGTCGACTTGCATACGTTTCAATGTGCTGTCTGCAATCACGTAGTTGCGGCGCGTAGTTAAGTGTAAACACAAAATGGCAGATTGGGCCTCGAGCTCCCGGGAAACTCCGATGCGACTTTCGAGCCACCGACAAAAAACTGCGCAGTAAGCAAACGCAAAAGGAGGAGGAAATGAGGGATTACACATACGGACGGAAGGTGCCCACCGCGGCCGAGCGTGAGGCACGAAAAGCCTTCAAGGAGGCGGACGTCAAGGTGGCGATGGGCGCGTATGAACGCACTCAAAAGGCGTTCCATGCAAACCACGAGCGGTTAAAGGCGGAGCGATTGGCTCGCGACGCCGAAGCAGCGCGGAAGCTCAAAACCTAATCGGAGGCTTTCGGTCGAATCTGAGTAGATCCTCGAACCTGTTAGGCTGATATATCTTGCCGTACTCGTCGGTGATCTGCACCTGCCTCCTGCCCCAACTAGGATGCGAGCTTTCGCAACCGCCAGCATTGGACTGACGTGGCGCGCAACGACGGTTTCCCGTCCTCCTTCCTCGCATGAATGCTGAACGTCATCGCATCCTCAAAAGAGAAAGGCCGGCGCGCGTTACGCCGCCCTGCAGGACTATTAGCTGCAACCACTGATGGCTCGGCACGGCCTAGTCATACGTTGGTCGGTATCAATCCCTCAGCGAAAGCATAGATGCGTGCTCTCGACACCTCGTCCCTCTCACCATTGGTGTGTGACAGTCACACTGTCCTTCACAACGGCTACGTCACTGCAAGCGTCGATTCGGTGTCACGACTGGAATGACCAATGTCTCAATTGGGTCTTGGCTGTGTGAAAACGCCGAGGCGCTTGATGGCGATAGAAGAAGCTATTCGTCCACGACCTTCTTAGCCCCCAAACTCGCAAGCGCGACCAACTTAAAGCACGAAATGAAGAATGTAATTC
>NZ_LGHM01000146.1 GCF_001908185.1 Bradyrhizobium sp. AS23.2 | reverse complement strand
CGCTACACCATCAATGTGAGGGACGACCGCTTGCCTTCCAACCAAGCCGCGCGACGCGCGCATCAAACAGCGCGGTAGCTAGCGCGGCTTGGTTGGAAGGCCTCAGGGAGCCCGTTACCCCATCTACAGGTGCGCCTGGATCAGTCCGGCCGGACCATCTCGAACATGTTTTCCGGCTTGATCTCGAAATAGTCGCCGCGGCGGCCGGCGCGGACGATGGGGCGGGCGGCGGCGGTCTGGTAGACGCCGTCCTTGATCATGGCCTTGTCGATATGGACGGCGACGACCTCGCCCAGCGTCAGCCAGGCATCGGCCTCCTTGCCGTCGGCGCCCTTGAGGCGGACGATGTCGGACACCTTGCATTCGAAAGCGACCGGGCTCTCGCCGACGCGCGGCACGTTGACGAGCTTGCCGGGCACAGCCGTGAGCCCTGCGATCTCGAACTCGTCGACCTCAGGTGCGACATGCGCAGCGGTCGCGTTCATGTGCTTGGCCAGATCCATCGTGGCGAGATTCCAGACGAACTCGCCGGTCTGCTGGATGTTCTCGACCGAGTCCTTCCAGTTGGTGGAGGAAAAGCCGATGATCGGCGGCACGTAAGCGAAGGCGCTGAAGAAGCTATAGGGCGCGAGATTGACGTGGCCCCTGGCGTCGCGGGAGGAGATCCAGCCGATCGGCCGCGGCGCGATGATGGCGTTGAACGGATCGTGCTTGAGGCCGTGGCCCTTCGAGGGCTCGTAGAAATACAGGTCTTTGTCGTTCACGCTGGTTTTTCCCTGATCGTCATTGCGAGCGCAGCGAAGCAATCCAGAATCCCTCCGCGGAGACAGTCTGGATTGCTTCGCTGCGCTCGCAATGACGGAGTCTGTTGATCCATCCTTGCCCGTCACTCCGGGGCGAGCGGCCTGCTTATAGGAGAAAATCCCCGGCCCGTCAGTGGCGCGGCGACAGACCCGCGATGACGAAATCGATCATCTGGTCGATGGTCGGGCCCGGCTTCGTGGCGCACTGGGCGATCATCTGGGGGTGGAAGAACCGCATCATGGCGGTGCAGGCGCACAGCGAGGCCAGCTCCAGGTCCGGGGCCTCGAACTCGCCGGAGGCGGCGCCTTGCGCGATCATCTGGCCGATCACGCCGGCAATGCACTCCATATGGGCGACGCAGACGTCCCAGTCCTCCTGCATCGCGATCTCGACCATCTCATGCAGCTTGGAGTCGCCGACATAGCGCTCGGTGTTCATGCGATGGATGGTGGTGAGCAGCTCGCGGAAGCGCTCCAGCACCGGACCGGGCCTCGCCACGATCCGCTGCGCCTCCAGCTCGACCTCGCCCATCAAGCTGCGCGCCACCGCCTGATGGATCGCCTTCTTCGACTCGAAGAAGCGATACACGTTGGCGGGGCTCATCTTGAGCTCCTTGGCGATGTCCCCAACCGTGGTCTTGAGGTAGCCGATCTGCCGGAACAGCCGCTCGGCCACCTCGAGGATGCGCTCCCGGGTGTCGCCTTCGATATGTTCCGAAGCCAGTGTCATCTGTCAGGACTCGTCAAAACTCACTCTTCATTTATTCAGCCGCTTCAGCAAGCGGAATTGCAGGATCCTCATCGCTCCCATGCTGCGGCGCGGTAGGTTGCTCGGCTGAACCGGCCTCATCCAGGCTCTTCCTGAACCACAGGGCATAGAGGCCCGGCAGGTACAGCAGCGTGAGGAAGGTCGCAACGAACAATCCGCCCATGATGGTGATCGCCATCGGGCCCCAGAAGGCCGAGCGCGACAGCGGGATCATGGCGAGGATCGCGGCGAGCGCCGTCAGCACCACGGGGCGGGCACGGCGGACGGTCGCCTCCACGATCGCCTCGCGCCGGGCCAGGCCGTGCGAGACGTCGGTCTCTATCTGGTCGACCAGGATGACCGTGTTGCGCATGATCATGCCGGCGAGCGCGATCAGGCCGAGCAGCGCCACGAAGCCGAACGGGGCGTTGGCGACGTTGAGCCCGAGGGAGGCGCCGACGATGCCGAGCGGCGCGGTCAGGAACACCAGCAACAGGCGCGAGAAGCTCTGCAGCTGGATCATCAGCAGCGTCAGCATCACCATGACCATCACCGGGAAGAGGATGAAGATCGAGGCGTTGCCCTTGGCGGACTCCTCGAACGCCCCGCCGGGCTCGATGCGATAGGCGGGCTCGAGGTAGTCCTTGATGGCCTGCAGCTTCGGCGTGATCTGGTTGGTGACGTCGGGCGCCTGCACGCCGTCGACGACGTCGGAGCGCACGGTGATCGCCATGTCGCGGTTGCGCCGCCACATGATCGGCTCCTCGTGGGAATACTCGATCTTGGCGATCTGCTGCAGCGGCACCGCAACGCCGTTGCGCGAGGTGATGGTGAGGTCGCCAACGCCGCCGAGGTCGAGGCGCTCGGATGGGATCGCACGGGCGACCACGCCGACCTTCTCGATACCGTCACGGATGGTCGTGACCTGCGCGCCCGAAATCAGCATCGCGAGTGCCTGCGAGACGTCCTGCGGAGTCAGGCCCATCGCGCGGGCACGATCCTGGTCGACGACGAGCTTGAGATACGGTGACTGCTCGTTCCAGTCGAGCTGAACGTCCTTGACGTTCTTGTTCTGCCGCATCACGTCGCGGACCCGATAGGCGATCTCGCGCACCTTGTTGGCGTCGGGGCCGATCACGCGGAACTGGACGGGGAAGCCGACCGGCGGACCGAAGTTGAAGCGGTCGACGCGCACGCGCGCCTCGGTCAGCATGCCGTCGGCGGCCGCCCTCTCGATCTTCGCCTTGACCCGCTCACGCGCCTCGACGCCCTTGGCGACGATGACGATTTCGGCGAACGCCTCGTTCGGAAGCTGCGGGTTGAGGCCGAGCCAGAAGCGCGGCGAACCCTGGCCGACATAGGCCGTATACGTCTCGATGTCCTTGTCGTCCTTCAGCAGCGTCTCGGCCTTCTTCACTGCCTTCTCGGTCACGTTGAAGGCTGTGCCCTCAGGCAGGCGGAGCTGGAGGAACAGCTCGGGTCGCTCGGACAGCGGGAAGAACTGCTGCTGGACGTGGCCGAAGCCGACGATCGAGGCGACGAAGACGCCGACGGTCGCGGCCACCACGGTGATGCGGTGATTGACGCACCACTGCACGATGGCGCGCAGGCCGCGGTACATGCGGGTCTCGTAGACCGCATGCGGATCGTGATTGTGATGCGCCTTCATCTCCGGCAGCAGCTTGACGCCGATATAGGGCGTGAAGATCACAGCCACGAACCAGGAGGCGACCAGAGCGATCGCCACGATCCAGAAGATGCTGCCGGCATATTCGCCGACCGCGGAATTGGCAAAGCCGATGGGGAGGAAGCCAGCAGCCGTGACCAGCGTTCCCGTCAGCATCGGAAACGCAGTGGATTCCCAGGCAAAGGACGCCGCGCGCATGCGATCCCAGCCCTGCTCCATCTTCACCACCATCATCTCGACCGCGATGATGGCGTCGTCGACGAGCAGGCCGAGCGCGATGATCAGCGCGCCGAGCGTGATGCGGTGCAGGTCGAGCGACATCGCGTTCATGACGACGAAGACGATGCCGAGCACCAGCGGCACCGACAGCGCGACCACGATGCCAGTGCGCCAGCCCAGCGCCAGGAACGAGACGAACAGCACGATGACGAGCGCTTCCATGAAGGAGTGCACGAACTCGCCGACGGCGTGCTCGACCACCTTGGGCTGGTCGGCGATGAGCCGGACGTCGATGCCCTGCGGCACCGCCTGCATGAATTCCGCGGTCGCCTTCTCGACCTCCTTGCCGAGCTCGAGGATGTTGGCGCCCTTGGCGGTGACGACGCCGATGCCGATCGCGGGCTTGCCCTCCTGGCGCACGATGAAGCTCGGCGGATCGACATAGCCATGAGTGACGGTGGCGATGTCGCCGAGGCGGAAGACGCGGCCGTTGCTCTCGACCGGCGTCTCGGCCACCGCCTTGGCACCATCGAGCGCCCCGGTCACGCGCAGCGGCACGCGCTGCGACGAGGTCTCGACCGTGCCGGCCGGCGTCACGTTATTCTGCTTGGCGAGCGAATCGAACAGCGCCTGCGGCGTGATGCCGAGGGTGGCGAGCTTGGCGTGGCTGAATTCGACGAAGATGCGCTCATCCTGGTTGCCATAGACGTCGACCTTGGTCACGCCGGGCACCTTCAGGAGGCGCTGACGGAAGCCTTCCGAGACCTTCTTGAGCTGGGCATAATCGGCGCCGTCGCCGGTCATCATGTAGAGGATGGAATCGACGTCGGAGAACTCGTCGTTGACGACGGGTCCCAGAATCCCCGCGGGCAGTTGGCCCTGCACGTCGGCCAGCTTCTTGCGCAGGAGGTAGAAGAGATAGGGCACTTCCTTCGGCGGCGTGGAGTCGCGGAAGGTGACCTGGAGCGCGGTGAAGGCGGGCTTGGAGTAGGTCTGCACCTTCTCGAAGTAAGGCAGCTCCTGCAGCTTCTTCTCGATGGGATCGGCGACCTGCGTCTGCATTTCCTGCGCAGTCGCGCCCGGCCACATCACGGAGACGTTGACCACCTTCACCGTGAAGAACGGATCCTCGGCGCGCCCGAGCTTCTCGTAGGAGAAGAAGCCGGCGGCGCCGAGCACGATCATCAGGAAGAGAACCAGCGTCGGATGGCTGACGGCCCAGGCCGAAAGGTTGAAGCGCTTCATCGCACTCTCCGAAAGACGATCCAGTTGCGAAAACGACAGCCGCCCTGTTCAACCGGCCATCGCGAGGCAGCGAAGCAATCCAGGGGGCTGGGCAGATTCTGGATCGCCTCGCCGCTTCGGCCTTCGCATTTGCGCTCGGGCCGAAACTCACCTCGCAACGACGGACTTACTTTTCTTGTCATTCCGGGATGGTCCGAAGGACCAGACCCGGAATCTCGAGATTCTCAGGTGCGCAAGTGCGCACCATAGTTCGATGCTGTCGCATCGCCCCGGAATGACGGGGATTAGAAAGACAGTGACGAGACGATCCGCACCCTCTGGCTCGGATCGAGCTTCTGCACGCCAAGCGCTACGATCTTGGCGCCCTCTTCGACGCCGCCCGTGATGACGACATCGTTGCTCTCGTAGGACTTCACCGTCACCGGCTTCAGCGTGACCGCGCCGTTGTCGTCGACAACATAGAAGGACGGCTTGCCGCCTTCGCTGAACAGCGCCGACAGCGGCAGCCGCGCGACGCGCTGGGTGGCGGCGTCCGACAGCGTCAGTGTCGCGGTCATGCCGAGCGCGACCTTGTCGTCGGCCTCTGGCAGCGAGAATTTCGCAAGATAGGTGCGCGTGGCCGGATCGGCTGCCGGCGCGATCTCGCGCAGCTTGGCCGTATATTTCTTGCCCGGCTCCGACCAAAGAGTGACGCTGGCGACGCCCGACTTGGCGCGTCCAACCAACGTCTCAGGGATCGCGACGACCGCTTCCTTCTCGGCAAAGCGGGCGACACGGATCGAGGCCTGGCCCGCGGCAACCACTTGGCCGGGCTCGATCAGCGTTGCGGTGACGACGCCACGGGCGTCGGCAACAAGCGTCGCGTAGGAAAGGGAATTCTTGGTCAGCTCGACCGAGCGGACAGCGCGGTCCAGGCGCGCGCGGGCCTCGTCGGCGGAAGCGCGGCTCTGGTCGAGCTGCGCGTCGGTGGTCCACCCCTTGGCCTTCAGATCCTTGGCGCGCTGCTCGGCGGCGGCGGCCTGGGCCAGCACGCCGGTCGCGGCAGTCTGCTCGGCGACGGCCTGCTCGGCCTGAAGCTTCAAATCGACCTCGTCGAGGGTCGCGAGCGGCTGACCAACCTCGACGGTCTGGCCGACCTCGACCAGGCGCTTGGCGACCTTGCCGGCGACGCGGAAGCCGAGATCGCTCTCGATCCGGGGCCTGACGGTGCCGACGAAGCTGCGCTCGGGCGTCTCAGCATCATAGTGAGCGGTCGCGACCAGAACCGGTCGCGGTGGCTCGGCTTTCTGGGCAACGGTGTCATTGCACCCGGCCAGCGAAACCGCCATCAGGGCCAGCGACGCACCTGCCAAGAGCCTGGAATAGCTCGACAAAATTGACCGGACGAACATCGGAGGACACTCCTGCGACTGCAATGAGAGAAGTGTCGACTAATCACTGATAAAAGTCAATAATCGTCAGTCATCAGGAAAGCGTGATCGTTAAGGGCAGGTAAGGATTGGAAGAAAGCCCGAGGCGGACGTCGCCACTCGGACGGACGCCGTAGGGTGGGCAAAGGCGCGTTAGCGCCGTGCCCACCACCGCAATATCGATACGCAAAACTATCGGTGGGCACGCTTCGCTTTGCCCACCCTACAGATTTCGAGATCTCACCGACCCTGTTCGACGAACTCGTGCTTGGTCTCGTGGCCGCCGATGAAGACCAGGATGCCGGCGAGCAGTGGCAGGATCGCGAGCACCAAGAGGCCGGTCGAGGTCTGGCCGGTTGCCTCCTTGACCCAGCCAATCAGGTAGGGCCCGGCGAAGCCGGCAAGGTTCCCGACCGAGTTGATCAGGGCTATGGCGCCGGCGGCGGCCATACCGGAGAGCCAGGCGGTCGGCAGGGTCCAGAACACGCCGAAGACGCAGAACACGCCGATCGCAGCAACCGTCAGCGCCACCATCGTCATGGTGGGGTCGGTGATGTAGCTGGAGACGGCAAGCGCGATCGCGATCAGGATCAGCGGCGCGCCGACGTGGAACACCCGCTCGCGAGTCGCGTCCGAGTGCCGTGCCCACAGGATCATGGCGATGGTGCCGAACAGGTACGGGATCGCGGTGACGAAGCCGGTCTGCGCATTGGTGAGGCCGAACGCCTTGACGATCTGCGGCAGCCAGAACTGCATGCCGTAGAGCGCGCCGACGAAGCCGAAATAGATCAGGCTGAGCGCGATCACCTTCGGCGAGGAAAGGGCTTGGCCGAGCGAGAGATGCTTTACGGCCTGCTTGGCCGCGATCTCGGAATCGAGCTTCGCCTTGAGCCAGCCCTTCTGCTCAGCCGTCAGCCAATCCGCCTTCTCCGGCCGATCGGTGAGATAGAACCAGGTGACGATGCCGAGCAGCACCGACGGGATGCCTTCGAGAATGAACAGCCACTGCCAGCCCTTCAGGCCCATCACGCCGTCGAGCCCGAGCAACAGGCCCGAGATCGGCGCGCCGATCACGGTCGAGACCGGCACGGCGACGGCGAAGGCGGCGAGGAAGCGCGCGCGATATTCCGCCGGGTACCAGTAGGTGAGATAGAGGATGATGCCGGGGAAGAAGCCGGCTTCGGCGACGCCCAGCAGGAAGCGCAGCACGTAAAAGCTCGTTACGCCGTTCACGAGCGCCATCAGCGCCGAGATGATGCCCCAGGTCACCATGATGCGCGCGATCCAGCGGCTGGCGCCGAACTTCTCCAGCGCCAAATTGCTCGGCACCTCGAAGATGAAATAGCCGATGAAGAAGATACCGGCGCCCCAGGAGAAGATCAGCGGCGTGAACTTCAGCTCGGCATTCATGGTCAGCGCGGCGAAACCGAGATTGACCCGGTCGAGATAGGAGAAGAAGTAGGCCAGCACCAGGAACGGGATCAGGCGCCAGGAGATGGCGCGGATGGTCGAGGTCTCGATTTCACTCTTATTCGAGTTCTTGGCCGTGCCGGCGGAACCGGCATAGGTCGTGGTCTGGCTCATGGCTTCCCCCCGGAGTTGATGCTTTTGTGGGCTAGTGGGCGGTTTTCAGCATCGCGGGCAAAGAGTCAATGGAGCAAGCAATGCACGGGGCGCAGCCGGTGAACTCCATTGCGCCGGGACAGCGGTCGCTGCCCCTCAGGCTGACGCAGGTCGTGATCGCCTGCGAGTCGTCCTTGCGATGGTCCTGCGATTTCGGCCCTCTTCTCCGTCATTGCGAGCGCAGCGAAGCAATCCAGACTATCACCGCGACGAGACTCTGGATTGCTTCGCTGCGCTCGCAATGACGAGATTATTGAAGCCGCTCGACACATTTCCGCTGTTCACACTCACTCCGCCAATTGAAACCGCTCGAAGCGATCGAGCTCGTCCTCGATCTTGCGCTTGAGCTCCTTGCGCCCCGCTGTCTTCTTCCCCTCCCCGACCCAGGTCCATTTCTGCATCAAGAGCTTCTTGCGTTGCCGGTCGGTCTTGAGGTCGAGCGCGGCGACGATCTGGTCGCCAACCAGCACCGGCAGCGCGAAATAGCCGAGCTTGCGCTTGGCCTTCGGCACATAGGCTTCGAACAGGTGGTTGTAGCCGAAGAAGAGGTTGGTGCGCTTGCGCTGGATGATCAGGGGGTCGAACGGCGAGAGGATGTGGACGAGATCGGGCGACACCTCGCCCGGCTCCAGCGCCGCAGGCGTGGCCCAATGCTCCTGCCTGCCGGCGTCCTCGATCGCAACCGGCACGAGCTCGCCACGGCGGACGCGCGAGGCGATCAGGTTAGCTACCGCCTTTTTGCGCGGCGCATCGAGATGACAGATCGAATCGAGGCTCACCACGCCTTGCGACCGCAGCGCGCGGTCGAGCAGATAGGCCGTGATGTCATTTGTCGAGGCCGGCTTCGGCAGCGTGTCCCAGCCGAAATGGCGCGTCATCAGCTCATAGGTCTTGAGCATGCCCTGGCGCGCGCTGATGGTCACCACGCCGGTGTAGAAGGCAAGCTGCAACGCCCGCTTCGAGGGCTTTCGGCTCTGCCACAGGTGCTCCTTCTCGGTGAGCACGTCGTCCTCGATGTCGCGGATGGTCAGCGGGCCCGCGCGTACCAGCCGCATCACCTTGCGCATGTCGGCCGGCGTGACCGAGGCGTACCATTTGTGCCCGTCACGGCGATGCTCGCGCATCGCCGGCAGAAAGAAACGGAAGTCGCTGGCCGGCACATAGGACAGCGCATGCGTCCAGTATTCGAAAACGCTTCTGTCGACGCTCTGCGCGTGGCGCAGATCGGCACGCCGGTAGGACGGGATGCGGCTGAACAGGATGTGGTGGTGGCTGCGCTCGATAACATTGATGGTGTCGATCTGCACATAGCCGAGGTGGGTAATCGCCTCCGCAACGGCCCGCGCGCCCTCGCCGAACGGCGCGCGCTCATCCAGCCGCTGGGCATGGAGCCAGATCTGCCGGGCCTGCGTCGTGGTGAGTGGAAGCGGTTCGGGCGCGCGTGACATTGCAGGGTGCAATGTAGCGGGATTCGCGCCAGGAAAAAGGAGACGGCAAAGCAACGGTCACAAGAAAAGGCCGCGCTGCCAACTGCTGACAGCGCGGCCGGATGGTGCGGCCGAGGCCTATTTCATCGCCATCGCCTTCTCGGCGTTCATGTAGTGCTTGCAGGCGCCGCGCACGTTGCCTTTGCTCATGTCGGAATTGGCCGAGGCCATCGACTTCCTCGCAGCGATCTTGCCCGGCGTGTCTTCACCGCCCATCCCGACAACGAGCTTCGTCATCGCGATCGCCGGAACCCGTGGCGAACCTCGACGGAAGCGAAACGCCGCCCCCAGGCCGCCCACCCGAAACGCCGCAAATGAACCAGGATGAGCCCGGAAGCCCCCGCTTCCACCGTGACCAAGATCACATGAAGGCCTTTGAACCTGCCCTATGCTCGCAGCATCAAATCGTCATCAGGCGATACAGCGAGGATACGACAATGACCCATTTTACTAAGTTTTTTGGACTGAAGGCGATCACCCTTTCGGCCGCGCTGTCGATGACGGCGGGCCTGGCCTTGGCCGGTGACAACAACGTCTCCACCAGCCAGATCCTGGATGCGCTGAAGCCGAAGCCGGTGACCCGCGGCCTGTCCGTCGGTCCGCAGGCCGATCCGACCGTACAAGCCAAGGAGGCGACATTCCTGAACACCGTGCGCAATCGCTCGACCCGTTCGCTCTCGATGGGCGAGCGCGAGCAGATCGCCGAGCTTGCGGCGTCCAAGCCGAAGATCGATCTGGAAATCCAGTTCGACTACAACTCAGCCGACATCGCCAAGACGTCGGTGCCGTCGGTGCAGGCGCTCGGCAAGGCCTTGTCCGATCCGGCGCTCAAGGGCTCGACCTTCGTGGTCGCCGGCCATACCGATGCGATCGGCGGCGAAGAGTACAATCAAGGGCTCTCCGAACGGCGCGCCGACACGATCAAGAAATACCTGGTGCAGAACTACGGCCTCAACGGCACCGATCTCGTCACCGTCGGCTACGGCAAGACCAAGCTGAAGGATACCGCCAACGGCGCCGACCCGATCAACCGTCGCGTCCAGGTCGTGAACATGGACACCAAGACCGCGTCGAAATAAATGCCACAATCGACAACCGCCTGCCACGTGAGTGGCGGGCGGTTTTCTGTTGTCAGATCCAGCTCTGGAACAGCATCAGTCGGCTGAAGGTCTGCATCGATGTACCGACGTAGGCCGCCGAGATCGGCAACATCACTGCAAAGCCGACGGCGGCGACGCCGACATAGGCCCACAGCAGCCAGCGAGGCAGCCCTTCTCTTCGCAGCACATAGACCAGTGCAAGCGATGCTACAGTCGCTGCCGGCAGATAATAATAGATGAAGCCGAGCGTCCGCGGCAGCAACGCCCAGGCGAGCCAGGAGCCGAAATAGAACGCCGCGATCAGAAAGGCATCCCAGCGGCGCGCGACGATGAAGTCGCGCAGTACAATGGCGAGCGCCGGCAGCGCCGGCCACAGCACCAGCGGATTGCCGAGGAAGACGATCGCGGAGATGCTGTCGTGCGCCGTCTTGTCGAACAGGAACCACACCGGGCGGGCGAGGAGCGGCCAGGATGGCCACGAGCTCATATAGGTGTGACCGGCAATCGCGGTGGTCGTGTTGTCGGCAAAGATCCGGCGCTGCGCCTCGATCAGATCCGTCAGTGACAATCCATGGAGCGGAACGAAAGCGGCAAGATAGGTTGCGGCCGGCAGGACGGCAAAGCAGACCGTGGCGTGATGCAACCTGAAACCGGGCCATAGATCAGGCCGGTACCAGTCGTCTGGCTTCGCGTCGGTAAACAGCGTGCGCCAGCCCTGCATCAGGCGGATCACCGCGACGATGACGATGCAGACGCCGAGCGGAAACAGGCCGCTCCACTTGCAGGCCGCAGCAAGACCGAACAGAGCACCCGCCAGCGCGAACAGCGCATGCGGCCGCTCCTTTCGAAATCCGTGCATGAAGGCGGCCATCGCGAGCAAGCCGAAGCCGAGCGCAAAGATGTCGAGCATCGCGATACGCGCCTGCACGTAAACCATCTGATTGAACGCCGCGATCAACGCAGCGGCCATCGCGGGCGCTTGCGCGGAGAACAGCGCGAGACCGCACAGATAGATCGCGACGATCGCGAGTGCGCCGAACAATGTCGCGGGATAGCGCCAGCCAAACGCGTTGTCGCCGAAAGCCGCGATTGACGCCGCGATCAGCTCCTTGGCCAGCGGCGGGTGCATCGGATTGAGCATCGGCTGCGACATCGCGGGCGCCAGCATCTGCCGCGCAGCCGGCACGTAATGCACCTCGTCGAAAACGAACTTCTCTGGCGTCGTCAGGCCGATGAGCAGCGCGAGATGCGCGACCAGGAAAATCGCGACAGCAATCACTGCGCTCCGCGACACCTTCGGAACGGCGGGCAATTCGAGCGGCTGTTTTGATGAGGTTTTGCGTGGCAAATTTGCGTCACCGTGGACAAAAGCGAAAATCGCACTTCTCATTGAACGCATTCTGCCGCAACTGTCACTAAGGATAACGCACGTCCCGCGCCGCTAGTGATAATTTCGTCACATCGCAAGCGCGCGAGATCCGGTACGATCAGGGACACATCGATCGGTTGCGAAATGAATTTGCGTTTCTTGTTTTTCCCCACACTGTTGTCAGCCGCATTGTGCGCGGCGCCTTGCGCGCTGGCGCAGACGCGCGTCGGCGAAGCCGTCGTGATCCAGAACGAAGTGGTGCGCGTGGCCGCAACCACGACGCCGATCAGCGTCGGCGACAGCATGTTGCGCGACGAGACCGTCCGCACCGGTGCTGACAGCGCGGCGCGCTTCGTCATGGCCGACAGCACCAATTTGTCGCTGGGGCCGAGCGCCACGCTGAAGCTCGACCGCACCGTCTTCAACGACGAGCACAGCTATCGCGACGTCGCGATCCGCATGACCACCGGCGCATTCCGTTTCGTCACCGGACATTCGGAGAAGACCGCCTACAAGATCACGACGCCGCTCGCGACCATCGGCGTGCGCGGCACCACGCTCGACATCCTCTCCCAGCGCGGACGCTCCGTCGTCGTGCTCCAGGACGGCGCGGCCAGCGTTTGCACGACGAACTCCCAGTGCGTGCAGCTCACCCAGCCCGGCGACACCGCGGTGATCACCTCGACCGGCGGCAAGGTCAGCATCACCAAAACCAATACGCCGCCCTGGACGTTTGCCGCGAACTGCGCCGCAAGCGCCGGGCTGTGCTCGGTCAACCAATATGCCGACGCGTCTCCGACCATCACGCCCGCCGTCCACGACGACGGCATGCTGTGCGGGCGGTAACGATGGCGAAATTCAACGTCAGGCGCTTCGTTCTCGCCGCCGCAATGGCCGCATCCGCTGCGTTTGCTTTCGTCGTATTCGATGCCCGGCCGGCGGCAGCAGAGACCGGTTGCGAGGCCGAGTGCGGCGAGCCGACGCCCTCCCCGTCGCCCTCACCTTCCCCCTCTCCCAGCCCCTATCCGTCACCGTCGCCGAGCCCGTATCCGACGTCCTCACCGAGCTCGTACCCACCACCGGCCCCGACCGGCGCTGATTCCAGTGGCAATTCGATCGGTGGCCTCGCCAACCAACGCTTCAACCAGATGATCACCAACCGGGTGCTCGGCACGGTGCTGCTCGGCGTCAATGAGCAGGTCAATTGCAGCGACTGCGTCAGCGCGTTCGGCTCGGCCGGCTCGTTCTCGGCCGGCATCCACGGCCGCAAGCAGCTCACCAACAATCTGTCGCTGCTCGCCGGCATCGCCTACACGCAGTACAGCGAAGGCGACTACAACATCACCAGCGCGCCGATCGGCGCCTTCGCGCTGCGCTACGACTTCACCGACTGGGGCTCCTCACGCCCATTCTTCGACGTCGGCACGATCCTGACGCCGTGGGAGAAGGCGCGCTACACCCGCAGCTACAACACCAGCCTCGGCCCGGTGAGCGTCACGAGCTCGACCAACGCCTCGAACTACGCCGTGTACGGCCGCGCCGGCTGGATGAGCCGGGTGTCGCCCCGCGACGAGGTCGCAGCTTCCATCGAGGTCTGGCAGCTCTGGCAGCGTGTGTCCGGCTACACCGACAGCGCGGTGGCGTTCAATCCGTTCGACGCCACGATTGCGACCGGCACCGACCGCACCAGCCTGGTCAAGATCGGCGGCCAATGGACGCATCTCTACGGCAGCAACGTCGAGGCCAACATCAATGGCGGCTGGGTACAGTCGTTTGCCAGTCACAGCGGCATCGTCGCCACCGTGACGGGAGACGGCATGGTGGTGCCGACGATGGGCAACCAGGGCTGGTTCGAATATGGCGGCCGTCTCGGCTTCCGCGTGTCCAAGGGCTGGATCGTGGACCTCTTCGCCAACGGCACGCTGGGCCCGCAGCCGGTTGGAAATACCATTCACGGCGGTGTGGGGCTGCGGATCAATTATTGAGAGGGTCCGAGGCAAGGTCTCGTAGGGTGGCAAAGCGAAGCGTGCCCACCACCCTCCGTCGGAGAAAGTTGGTGGGCACGGCGCGAACGCGCCTTTGCCCACCCTACAGCACCTATCGGAGCATCACGCCGCCGACTTGCCCTCGAACGCCTGACGCAGAACACCCGCATCCAGCTTGACCATCTTCATCATGGCCTGCATTGCGCGCCCGGCCGCGGCCTTGTCGGGGCTCGAGAGGAATTCGAACATCACCTTCGGCACCACCTGCCAGGACACACCGTAGCTGTCCCTCAGCCAGCCGCACTGCCCTTCACTGCCGCCATGAGCGAGGAACGCGCTCCACACGCTGTCGACCTGGGCTTGGTCGTCGCAATGGATCATCAGCGAAAGTGCGTGGGTGTATTCCATCTTCATCCCGCCGTTGAGCGCCACCAGCGGCTGTCCGGCCACGGTGAACTCGACGACGAGCACGGAGCCTTCCTTGCCGGACGGGTTGTCCGAAACGTTGTGCTGAACGTTCGTGATCTTCGAATTCGGAACCAGCGAGACGTAGAACTTCGCGGCTTCCTCGGCATCGCCGTTGAACCACATGCAGGGCACGACCTTGGACATCGTGAATACTCCTTATGTTCGGAGGGCTTCGATCAGGCGCTCGCCATGTCGGGCTGGGTGGTGGCAGCCGCCATGTCTACCCACGTCACTCCCCACATATGGCCATCCAGGTCCTCGAAGCTGCGGCCGTACATGAAGCTGAACTCTTCCTTCGGGCTGGGATCGGCCATGCCGCCCGCGGCCTCCGCCCTGCCGACGATGTCGTCGACCTCGTTCCGGCTATCCGCGGACAGGCAGATCAGCACCTGGCTCCCGGTCCTGGCATCGGCGATCGGCCTCGGCGTGAACTGACGAAACTTGTCGTGGGTCAGCAGCATGGCGAAGATGGTCTCGGAAATGACCATGCAGCTCGCCGTGTCGTCGCAGAATTGCGGGTTCTTGGCCGCACCGATCGCCTCATAAAAGGCGGTGGCACGCTTGAGGTCGGTCACCGGCAGATTGACGAAGATCATCTTGGACATCTGAATGCTCCTGGAAACTTCGAGGTTCGAAATGGGACGATCAGGCATTCGCCATGTCGGGCTGCGTCGTCGCCGCGGCCACGTCCATCCACATCACTTCCCAGATATGGCCATCCGGATCCTCGAAGCTGCGGCCATACATGAAGCCGAAATCCTGCTTCGGACCGGGATCGGCTTTGCCGCCTGACGCCGTCGCCTTGCCGACGATGTCATCGACGTCGTTGCGGCTGTCGGCGGACAGGCAGATCAGCACCTCGCTCGAGGTCTTTGCATCCGCGATCGTCTTCGGCGTGAACTGGCGGAATTTGTCGTGGGTGAGCAGCATGACGTAGATGGTCTCGGAAAAGACCATGCAGGACGCCGTGTCATCGCTGAATTGCGGGTTCTTGACCGCGCCGATCGCCTCATAAAAGGCGGTGGCGCGAGTGAGGTCGGTCACCGGCAGGTTAACGAAGATCATCTTGGGCATCGGAAGCTCCTTGCAGGGGGTTCCGCCCAAGGACGGACGGCCCAGCGGCCATCCGACACGGCATCCGAATATTTTTTCCGACCGTCGACCGCGGGGTTCTGTCGCACCGAACCCCGCGAGGTTCTTCAGCTTTACTTCTTCTCGTTCGGGTCCCGGTGGACCGGATCGATCCACAGCACGGTCTCGGGCTTCTCGACCGGCTCGATGTCGAGGTTGATCGCGACCGCCTCACCGTCGCTGCGCACCAATACGCATTCCAGCACCTCGTCCGGGCTGGCGTTGATCTCCTGGTGCGGCACGTAAGGCGGGACGAAAATGAAATCGCCGGGGCCGGCCTCCGCGGTGAATTGCAGACTCTCGCCCCAGCGCATGCGCGCCTTGCCCTTCACCACGTAGATGACGCTTTCGAGATGGCCGTGGTGATGCGCGCCGGTCTTGGCATCCGGCTTGATGCTGACGGTGCCCGCCCACAATTTCTGCGCGCCGACGCGTGCGAAATTGATCGCGGCCGCGCGGTCCATACCTGCCGTCGACGGCACGTTCGTATCGAGCTTGTTGCCGGGAATGACGCGCACGCCGTCATGTTTCCAGCGATCGTCGTGATCGTGGTCATGGTGGGAATGCGAATGGTCATGGCCGGTCATGGGACTTGCTTTCTGTTGGTTCCGTGCGCGGCAAACTAACCCGAAGCCGCGTCCGCAAGCCATACCAAAATCGGACCCCGCGTAGCCCCAGACATTGTCTCCGTGAGCAAATTGGAAGGAGAGTTTCGTGGGCAGCACGAGCGACAAGATCAAGGGCGCCGCCAACGAGGCCATCGGGTCCAGAGTTGAAAACGAAAAGACCGGCCGCGAGGCCGGTCTTTTTGTTGTCTTGCTCAGTCATCCCGGAGCGAAGCGCAGCATCGAACTCCGGTGCGCACTTGCGCACCTGAGGATCTCGAGATTCCGGGTTCGGCTCTTCGAGCCGCCCCGGAATGACGCGAAGCGTCACTTCACCGCGAGCAATTCCACGTCGAACATCAGCGTCGCGTTCGGCGGGATCACGCCACCGGCGCCGCGGGCGCCGTAGCCGAGCTGCGGCGGGATGATTAGCGTGCGCTTGCCGCCGACCTTCATCGAGGCAACGCCCTCGTCCCAGCCGGCGATGACGCGGCCCTTGCCAATCGGGAATTCGAACGGCTCGTTGCGATCCACGGACGAGTCGAATTTCTTGCCCTTCTGGCCGTTCTCATAGAGCCAGCCGGTGTAGTGCATCACGCAGATCTGGCCGGGCTTGGGCGAAGCGCCGGTGCCGACAGTACCGTCGATGATCTGGAGGCCTGAAGCTGTGGTCATGGTCTTTCCTGCGGTCTGGGCCGAGGCCGTGGTGGAAACGAAATGCGACACGCTGGCGATCACGGTGATCGCGAGTGCCGACATCATGGCGAGGAGCGCGCGTTGGAAACGCTGCATAAGACACCTTCCGTTTGAGGCGGGAGGTGTCTAGCGCAACGCGGTCGCCGATTCCAGCCCCAGCTCTTGGATCAATAACCCAGCGCGCAGCCGTCCTTGCGCGGGTCCGAGCCGCCGGTCAGCGTGCCCTTGTCCCAGTCGATCCAGATCGCCTGGGCGCCGCCGAGCGGGCCGAGCACGCTGGTGGTCTTGTGGCCAAGCTTCTTCAGCCCCTCGACGATGTCAGCCGGCACGCTGTCCTCGAGTTGGTACTGGCCCTCGTAGTGCAGGCCGCGCGGCATGTCGATCGCCTCTTGCACGTCGCAGCCATAGTCGAGAATGTTGGTCAAGAGATGGGCCTGGCCGGTCGGCTGGTACTGTCCGCCCATCACTGCGAACGACATCGTCGAACGGCCGCCCTTGGTGAGCAGCCCCGGCATGATCGTGTGCAGCGGGCGCTTGCCGCCTTCGATGCAGTTGGGATGGCCCGGCTGGATGCGGAAGCCGCCGGCGCGGTTCTGGAACAGCACGCCGGTCTTGTTGGAGACGATCGCCGAGCCGAAGGAATGCGCGACCGAGTTGATGAACGAGCAGACGTTGCGGTCCTTGTCCACCACAGTGATGTAGATGGTCGAGGGGTTCATCGGCGGCGCGACGTTCGGCAGATCGAGCATGCCGTCCATGCGGATCTTGCTGATATACTCGTCGGCAAAGCCCTTTTCGAGCATCTCGGCGACGTTGATCTTCATGTGCTCGGGAGAGGCGACATGCATCTCGCGATTCATGTAGGCGATGCGTGCGGCTTCAGCTTCGAGATGGAAGCGTTCGACGCTGAGCGGGGCGTACCTGGTCAGGTCGAACCGCGAGAGGATATTCAGCATCAGCAGCATGGTGACGCCCGGTCCGTTCGGCGGGCACTGCCAGACGTCGTAGCCCTTGTACGTGGTGCCGATCGGGGTCGTGGTCTCGGTGGTGTGCGCGGCGAAATCATCGAGGGTGTGCAGACCGCCGATGCCGCGCAGCGTCTCGACCATGTCCTCCGCGATCGGGCCCCTGTAGAACGCGTCGCGGCCGTCCTTGGCGATCGCGCGCAGCGTCTTGCCGAGCTCCGCCTGGCGGATGACGTCGCCAGCCACCGGCGGCTTGCCGTGCGGCAGCAGGTAACGCACGGTGTTAGTGCCGTTCTTCAGCTTCTCGAACTGGTTCTTCCAGTCGAAGGCGATGCGGGGCGCGACGACGTAGCCTTCTTCGGCCGCCTTGATCGCGGGCTGCAGCAGCCGGTCGAAGCCGAATTTGCCGTGATCGCGCAGCACGGTGGCGAAGGCGTCGACCACGCCGGGGATCGAGACCGCATGCGCCGAGGTCAGCGGCACCGAGTTGATCTTGCGCTCGAGATACCAGTCGGCATTCGCCGCCTTCGGTGCCCGGCCAGAGCCGTTATAGGCGATGATCTTGCCCTCGCCACGCGGCTGGATCAGCGCGAAGCAATCGCCGCCGATGCCGGTCGATTGCGGCTCGATCACGCCGAGCACGGCCGACCCCGCCACTGCCGCGTCCACCGCCGTGCCGCCCTCGCGCAGCACCTCGATCGCGGCGAGCGACGCCTGCGGATGCGAGGTCGCCACCATCGCGTTGGTGGCGTGAACCGTGGACCTGCCGGGGAAATGGAAGTTTCTCATCGAATTCTTGCTCTCTGGCCTCTAGGCTAAGTCGTCGGGCGCTGATGACGCGCCGGCTCGGAAAACCGAGCCTTCATGACACATTCCGGCCCGCCCCGGCAATGGCTGGCATACCAGGGAAATGGCTGCCATCCGCTGGGCGTATAGACCTTTTGCAGGCCCCGGCCATGCGGGTTTTCTGGGCGGCGGCCGCCTGCTAAACGAGCCGCCATGTCTGACAAGAATTCGGTCTTCAAGGTCTCCGCCTTCTACCAATTCGCCGCCCTGCCCGATTACCGCGAGCTGCGCGAGCCGCTGCGCGCGTTCTGCGCCGGCCTGGCGCTCAAGGGCAGCGTGCTGCTCGCGCAGGAGGGCATCAACGGCACGATTGCCGGGGCCCCGGATGCGGTCGATGCCTTCGCCCATGAGCTCGCGCACGGCGACATGTTCGGCGGCAGGCTCGACAATCTCGAATTGAAGTTCTCGACCGCCGAGGCGATGCCGTTCGGCCGGCTCAAGGTGCGGCTGAAGAAGGAGATCGTCACGCTCGGGGACGAGGCCGCCGATCCGACCCGCCAGGTCGGCACTTACGTCGATGCTGCCGAGTGGAACGCGCTGATCTCGGCACCCGACACGCTGGTGCTCGACACCCGCAATGCCTTCGAGGTTGCGATGGGGACGTTCGAAGGCGCGGTCGATCCCGGCATCAAGAGCTTTGGCCAGTTCAAGGATTTTGCCGCCGAGCAGCTCGATCCGGCAAAGCATCGCAGGATCGCGATGTTCTGCACCGGCGGCATCCGCTGCGAGAAGGCGAGCGCGCATCTGCTCGCACGCGGCTTTGCCGAGGTCTATCACCTCAAGGGCGGCATTTTGAAGTATCTGGAAGACGTGCCGGAGACGCAGAGCCGCTGGCGCGGCGAATGCTTCGTGTTCGACGAGCGCGTCGCGCTCGGCCACGGTTTGCGCGAACGGGACAAGGGACACGGCCGTGACGAATGAGACAAAGATTCTGAGCGAGCGCATCGACAAGCTGGAGGCGCGCATCGCCTATCAGGACGACACGATCGAGACGCTGAACCAGACCATCACCGCGCAATGGAAGCAGATCGACGCGCTGACGCGGCAGATCGCGCAGTTCAGTGAACGGTTGCAGGAAGCCGAAGCGAATGCGCCGGGACCTGCCAACGAGCGCCCGCCTCACTACTGAGGCAAAGAACTACTGGCCTGATGCCTTGGGCAGCAGGTTCGTCACCTCGCCCGACATCATCAGGCGATCGCGCCCGGCTTCCTTCGCCGCATAGAGCGCCTGGTCGGCAACCTCGATGAGCGAGCCGACGCCAGCCGTGCGCTCCAGCGCCGGCCGGCAGGCCGCCCCGCCGAGCGAAGCGGTGACGCAGCCCGAAGCGCGATTGGTGGTGTGGACGAGGCCCGCCGCGCGGATGGCCTTCCGGATCCGCTCGCCGATGCGGGCACAGCCCGCGGCATCGGTGTTCGGCAGCAGCATGGCGAACTCCTCGCCGCCATAGCGCGCAGCCAGATCTCCGGGGCGCTGCATTTCGGCGGCGATGACCTGAGCCACGACCCGCAAGCAGGCATCGCCTGCGGGATGGCCATACTCGTCGTTGTAGGACTTGAAACGATCGACGTCGATCATCAGCAGGGCAAGACTGGAGCGGTCGCGATAGGCGCGCGCCCATTCCTCCTGCAGCCGCTCGTCGAAGCGGCGGCGGTTGGCGAGCCCTGTGAGGCTGTCCTCGACCGCAAGCGCCTCGAGCCGGGTCTCCAGCTTCTTCTGCTCAGTGATATCGCGCGAGATCGCGACCACGCCATCGACGTTGCCATTGTCCTTGCGTGTCACCCGCATGGTCGATTCGAGCCAGACCTCGGTCTTCGTCCGGTGCACGTTGCGGTAGGTGATCCGAGCCTCCTCCTTCTCGCCGCGCTTCATCGCATCGACGATGGCCTGGACGTGCGGCAGGTCGTCCGCATGAATGCCGGCGAGCGCCGGCGATCCGAGCAGTTGATTGGCGCGCCAGCCGACGACGCGAACCGACGAGGGAGAGACATAGCGCAGCCGCTCGTCGAGCCCGATACGGGTCACCATGTCGCTGGAACCTTCGGCGAGCAGGCGGAAATGGGCCTCCTTCTCGACCAGAGCCGCGGCCATGCGCTGCCGGCGTTGCAACTGCCGCACCAGCAACGCGCCGATCACCGCGATCAGCATGACCAGCGCGAGCACGTAGAGCATGCGGGAAATCGCCGCGGCGCGCCAAGGTGCGAGAAGCTCATCCTTGTCGATAGTGGCAAGCAGCACGAGCGGGTAACGGCCGCTACGCGTGAAGAAGCTGACGCGTTCGGCGCCGTCCAGCAGCGACTTGAAATGATAGGCGCCGCTCGGCCGTCGCAGGCTGGCGTCACGGAACAGCGGCGCGTCAGCGACGCTGCGCCCGGCGAATTTTTCGTTGCTCGGGTTGCGCGCGACGATCATGCCGTCGCCGTACATCAGCGACACCGAGCTGTTGCGGCCGATCTCGAACTGCTCGTAGAAATGCGAAAGATACCGGGAGCTGATGGTCGCGAGCACCACGCCGCCGAAGCTGCCGTCCGGCTTGTTGAAGCGGCGTGACAGGGTGACGACCCATTCGCCGTCAAGCTGGCTCTTCACGGGATGACCAACATAGGCCTCGCGCTTGGGCGAGAGCTGGTGATGGCGGAAGAACGCATCATCGCTGAGCGTCGAGGCGATCGTGCCGGGCGAGGTCAGCCAGTTGCCCTGATCGTCGATGATGGCGAGGCTGTGCACACGCTCCATCGCCTTCTTGCGCGCCTCCAGCAGGGTGCGCAGCTTGGCAATCGTGGCAGGATCGGTGCCATCCATCTCCAGCCGGCTGACGACGCCGACGACGCCGGAATCGAGGAGGTCGAGGCTGTCCTCGGCATGTTGCGTCAGCGAGCGGGCAACGTTCGCCATCTCGGTCTCGGCGCCCTTGAGCACCGCATCACGCGCGGCCCACTCGCGCCAGCCGCTGACGCCGAGGATGGTCGCGCAAGTGAGCACGACGAACGCCGCCGCGCGCAACGGCAGGCGGCTCCATCCGGCTCTCTGTGAGGCGACGTTCATGCGGCAGGATTCTCCGATCGCTGGAAACTCCGCCGCTTCTGTTATTGAACCCTGAAGCGCTTGCTGACATTCACTGGCATAAGCGGGTTTTCCCGTACTCCTACGGACCCGCGCGTCGCCGGATCGCTAACAATGCGTTAGCGAGCCTATCGGAAACCGGCGAGCCCTAACTGAAGATCTGCTTAACCTTGTTCCAGAGCGACGGGTTGTCAGCGTCAGCATCCGCCTTCGACGGTGTCGGCTGCACGGCGCTCACGGGATCGGACGCCGGAAAGCTATCTTCCAACCCGGTATCGAGCTTGGCATGGCGGTCGGCGGCGAGCGCTTCGCGCAGATCGTCGGCGTGCTTGTCATGCGGCGCGGGATTGAATGTCTGAGCCATGGATTCCTCCTCCATTGGCTGGTCAACGCGACGTATTTGCGCCGGTTCCCCTGTTCCGCTCCGGCCTCTAGCGGTGTATCAGGAACCTCAAATCTGCATCAGGACTCCTTCGTGCCCCAGTCTGCAAAAACGCCCTTCATCGACGTGCTCTCCGGCCAGCGCCAGACTATCCCGCCAATGTGGATGATGCGCCAGGCCGGCCGTTACCTGCCGGAATATCGCGAGGTGCGGGCCAAGGCCGGCGGCTTCCTCGATCTCTGCTTCAACCCGGAACTTGCCGCCGAGGTCACGCTGCAACCGATCCGGAGGTTCGGCTTCGATGCGGCCATCATCTTCTCCGACATCCTGGTGATCCCCTATGCGCTCGGCCGGTCCGTGCGCTTCGAGGTCGGCGAAGGCCCACGGCTCGAGCCGCTGGATGATCCCGCCAAGGTCGCGACGCTCGCCGCGCACGCCGATTTCGGCAAGCTCGCGCCGGTGTTCGAGGCGCTACGCATCGTGCGCGGCGCGCTCGATCCCAAAGTCGCGCTGATCGGCTTCTGCGGCGCGCCATGGACGGTTGCGACCTACATGGTCGCCGGCCACGGCACGCCCGACCAGGCGCCGGCGCGGATGATGGCCTACCGGCATCCCGAGGCATTCGCGAAAATCATCGACGTGCTGGTCGACAATTCGATCGAGTATCTGCTGGCGCAACTCGCCGCCGGCGCCGACGCCCTGCAGATCTTCGATACCTGGGCCGGCGTGCTGCCGCCGGCCGAGTTCGCGCGATGGTCGGTGGAGCCGACGCGGCGCATCGTCGAAGGCGTCCGCGCCAAGGTGCCGGATGCGAAGATCATCGGCTTTCCCCGCGGCGCCGGCGCGCAATTGCCTGGTTACGTCGAGGCGACCGGTGTCAATGCGGTCAGCATCGATTGGACCGCAGAGCCGGCCTTCATCCGCGAGCGGGTGCAGAGCCGCGTCGCTGTGCAGGGCAATCTCGATCCGCTGGTGCTGATCACCGGTGGCGCTGCGCTGGACCGCGCGGTCGACAATGTGCTGGCGAATTTTGCGCAAGGGCGGCTGATCTTCAATCTCGGCCACGGCATCCAGCCGGAAACGCCGATCGCCCATGTCGAGCAAATGCTGAAGCGCGTGCGCGGCTAGCGGATACGCGATCTTCCTCGCGGCGCATCCTTCGAGACGCCCGCCTCTGGCGGGCTCCTCAGGATGAGGTCTTGTTCGCGGCCAAATCTTAGTTCCTCATGGTGAGGAGCGCCGCATGCGGCGCGTCTCGAACCATAAGGCCGAGCTATATCCGATAGCCCTGCCAGCGGCCCGGGGGCCGGCGCAACAAAAAACTCGAAAACGACCCCATGCAAAGTAGAAATCATTGAAGGATTTCGTCTGGCATGGCTTTCGGCCCTGCCGCGAAGGCGTTTGACACGTCGGGCAAAACAGGCGCACCATTGCATGATCGCGCCGATTGTGACCTCGCGGGCAGGCTAGCGTGGCCGGCTGCGCTCGATGATCTCGGCAGCACCCTTCGTAAGCAGATCCAGTCCCACCGCACGACCGAGCTCGCGCGGGCGGTTGGCGGGACCTGTGTGCGAGGCTTCGATGATGGTGTTGCCGGCGAGGTCGAGCACGGATGCCGTCAGCGACATCTGATCGCCCGTGATGGTCGAGAAGCCCGCCATGGGTGAGTTGCAGTGGCCGTTCAGCACCCACAGCACCTCGCGTTCGGCATCGGCAGAGGCGTGCGCCGCGGGATCGTCGATCGATGCGAGGATGCGCCGCGTCTGCCAGTCCTGCGCCGCGCATTCGACCGCGACGATGCCCTGCCCCGCCGCCGGCAGCATCTCGGCCGCAGTAAACTCATAGGCGATGCGGCTGGCGAGACCGACGCGGTCGAGGCCCGCGCGCGCCATAATCAGCGCGTCCGCAGGTCCCACCGCACTGCCATCCGGCAGGCGCTGCTTCTCGCCATTGTCGAGCTTTCGCACGCGCGTATCGGCCGCGCCGCGGAAGTGGATGATCTCGGCGTCCGGAAACACGCGCCGCGCATAGGCGGCGCGACGGACGGCGTTGGTCCCGATCTTGAAACCCTTGCCGCGCGACTGCCGCAGCGCCTCCAGCGTCACGCCATCGCGCAGCACCAGGGCGTCGCCGGGCGGATCGCGCGACAGCGTGGCGCCGATGACGAGGCCGGGCGTATCCTCGTTGCCCGGCATGTCCTTCAGCGAATGCATCGCCGCCTGCAATTCGCCCGACAGCACGGCGGCACGGATCTGCGCCACGAAAGCACCGCCCTTGCCGCCATGCGATAGCAGCTTGCTGGTCTGGTCGAGATCGCCCGTTGTGTCGAACTTGACGATCTCGACATCGAGATCGGGCATGGCGGCGGTCAGGCGGCGCGCAATCTCTTCCGTCTGCGCCATCGCCATTGCGCTCTTGCGGGTGCCGATCTTCAGTCGAGTAGCCAAGTCTTCGTCCTTTCACCGCGCGTGGTCTTGTTTGAGCATGATCTCCGCGCAAACGCGTTCCGCGTTTGTCGCGAGGGAAAACCGGTTCCCACTTTTCCGGATCATGCTCTAACGCGCATCCTCCAATATCATGTCGGAGGCCTTTTCGGCGATCATGATGATCGGCGCGTTGGTGTTCCCGGACACGAGGTCCGGCATGATCGAACCGTCGACGACGCGGAGACCCTCGAGCCCCCTCACCTTCAGCCGCTGGTCGACCACCGCGAGCGCGTCGTTGCCCATACGACAGGTCGAGGTCGGATGGTAGATGGTGCTGCCGCGCTCGCGGCAGAAATCCAGCAGTTCCGCGTCCGTGGATACCTTTTTGCCGGGATCGACCTCGTCGACCACGAACGGCTTCATCGCCGGCGCGTTCAGGATCTTGCGCAGGATCTTCAGGGCTTCGACGTTGGTGGTGCGGTCGTTCTCGGTCGACATGTAGTTGATGCGGATCTCCGGCGGCACGGTCGGGTCCGCGCTCCTGATGCGCAAACTGCCGCGGCTTTCGGGCCGGAGCTGGCACACCGACGCGGTAAAGCCCGAGAAATCATGCAGCTTCTCGCCCATCTTGTCGGTCGAGAACGGCAGGAAGTGAACCTGGATGTCGGGCGAAGCGAGCCGCGGATTGGTCTTGAAGAAGGCGCCGGCGGTGCCGGCCGCGATCGTCAGCCAGCCCTGGCGGAACAGGGCGTAGCGCGCGCCGGCGAGCGTGCGGCGGATCGGATGATTGACGGTGTCGTTGAGCGTGATCTTCTGCGAGCAGCGCATCACGATGCGGACCTGCATGTGATCCTGGAGGTCGTGGCCAACTCCTTTCGCATCCAGCACGACGTCGATGCCGTGCTTGCGCAGGAGATCGCCGGGGCCGACGCCGGAGAGCTGGAGAAGCTGCGGCGAGTTGTAGGCCCCGCTCGACAGCACGATCTCCTTGCGGGCACGGGCGCGGCGCACGGTTGCGCCTTGCCTGTATTCGACGCCGACGGCGCGGCGGCCCTCGAACAGCACGCGCTGGCCGAGCGCGGAGGTTTCGACCGTGAGATTGGCACGCGTCTTCGCAGGGCCGAGATAGGCGACCGCGGTCGAGGCGCGGCGGCCGTTGCGCGTCGTGGTCTGGAACAGGCCGACGCCTTCCTGCGTGGCGCCGTTGAAGTCGGAATTGTAGGGCAGACCGGTCTCGACCGCAGCGTCGATGAACGCCTTCGACAGCGGATCGGTCATGACCAGATTGGAGACCGGCAGCGGACCGCCGGTGCCGTGATATTGATCGGCGCCGCGCGACTGGTTCTCGGCCTTCTTGAAATAGGGCAGCACGTCGTCATAGCCCCAGCCGGTGTTGCCGAGCTGGCGCCAACGGTCGTAGTCCTCGTGCTGGCCGCGGACGTAAAGCAGGCCGTTGATCGAGCTCGAGCCGCCCAGCGTCTTGCCGCGCGGCTGGAACACCTGGCGCCCCTTCAGCTCGGGCTCCGGCTCGGTCTGGTACATCCAGTTGACCGTCTTCTCCTTGAACAGTTTTCCGTAGCCGAGCGGCACGTGGATCCAGATGTTGGAATCCTTCGGGCCGGCCTCGAGCAGCAGCACCTTGTGCTTGCCGTTCGCCGACAGCCGGCTTGCGAGCACGCAGCCGGCCGAGCCGGCGCCGACGATGATGTAGTCGAACTCGGGATCGGACGGCGCGAGGGAGGAATTTGCGTTCATGCGCTGCTGTTCTTTTTGTTGGTGTGGGCGTTTCCAGTGTCGTCACTAGAGCTCAGTTCCGATGGAATCGGAACGGGGCTCTAGATTCTTGTTGGGACGCGTTTTCTTTACGCGAACCGGTATCCACTTCGCTCGAAAACGCTTTAGCACGATCATGCGCGCAAGCGCAGCGCCTCGACCAGCGACTTGAACGCACGGGCATATTCCGCGCCTGCCCTTGCGATATCGGCGCGTCCGGCGCAGGCGACCGCCGCTTCCGTGACAGCGCCGAGCAGGAGGCGCGCCAGCGGCTCGACCGGCTGCCGCGCGATCAGGCCGGCCTCCATGGCGGCCGCGATCGCGCGTGGCAGCTTGCCGCCGAAATGCCTGGCGTCGATCTCGCGCCAACGCTCCCAGCCGAGCACGGCCGGGCCGTCGCGCAGGATGATCTGGCCGGTCGGCCCCTTGGCGGTCGCGGCGAAGTAATGCTGGGTCCCGGCGACCATCGCGGCGAGCACGTCCTTCTCGGCGCGCGCTGCGCTGTCGATCTCGGTCACGAGATCGCGCGAGACGAGATCGAACACGGCTTCGAACACCGCTTCCTTGGTCTTGAAGTGATGATAGACGGCGCCCTTGGCGATGCGGGCTGCTTCGGCGATCTCGTCCATGGTGGTGGCGGCAAAACCTTGCGTGCCGAACAGGCGGCGCGCCGCTGTCAAGATCGCCTCTGATGTCGCTGCCCGCCGCTCCGCCTGTTTTGCCATGGGTATCGTCTAATCCAATTCGATCAACGCGGCCAGTTGACTTTTCGACCGTCGGTCGGTATTTACCGACTCTCAGTTGGTTTTATTCGAGAGGTGAACCATGCCGAGCCGTGACATCGTCGAAGCCTTTGCGCAGCGGCTGGAAGCTGGGGATTTCATCGGGGCGATCGAGCAGTTCTGCACGCCCGATGCCGCGACCTTCGAGAACAACGCCGCGCCGACGGTCGGCCGCGACAAGCTCGTCGCCAAGGAACGCGGCGTGCTGGCCGCCTCCAGGGAGGTCAAGGCCGTTCGCATCGGGCCGAGCCTGATCGAGGGCGACAATGTCGCCACGCGCTGGACATTCTCCTTCACCAATGCCGAGGGCGTCACGCGGACGCTGGAGGAGATTGCGTGGCAGACCTGGCGCGGCGACAAGCTGATCGAGGAGCGGTTCTATTACGATCCGAAGCAGTTGGGGCGCTGATGCGCGGCGCGTGATGCGGCAGGTCGACGTGGAAGCACGCTGCGGCAGCCCCCCTGACCGGTTGACCCAACCGCATCGCCTTCAACGAGACGTCTGATGCCGCCCTGAAACGGCTCTCCTTGTCCGGCGAAGAAATCGCGGTACTCCTGCTCGACCACGCGCGCGGCCGAGCATGTCGCACGTATCGGCGGCGACGAGTTCGCACCGGCAATGGCCAAGACGCAAACGTCTCATCCGCATTTCCTTTGCATTTTAGTTGTCAGTTTAGGCCGGCCTTAAATCGGGCCCAACATGATAATCGGGAAAAAGCGGCAATCGCCAGCATGAGGCTGGCGAGCGTTTGGAAACCGATCCGTCATGCCAGACACGATCTTCCGAAAAGCAAAGCGAATCCACGCTGACCAGCTGGACGCTCTATGTCGGTTTTCCCGCGATCAGTCGGGAAGCTACGTGGTCATTTCCGCGCTGCTCATGCCCGTCCTGGTAGGCGCGGCGGGCCTCGGCACCGAGGTCGGATGGTGGTTCTATAGGCACAAGAATATGCAAAGTGCGGCGGACTCTGGCGCAGTGAGCGCAGCAACTGCCATGTCAGTCGGCGCCGACATGACCGCCGAGGCCAACGCAGTCGCTGCGAACTATGGTTACGCCAATGCGGTCAACGATGTGATCGTAGCCGTCAACCAGCCACCGAAAACGGGCAGCTATACGTCAGATCCCCAGGCCGTCGAGGTTATCGTAAGCCAGCCGCAGCAGCGGCTCCTGTCGTCGTTGTTCGGCACAGGCCCTGTACCCATCGCGGCGCGAGCGGTAGCAAAGCCAAATTCCGGAACAGGGTGTGTGCTCGCGCTCGATCCGACTGCAAGCTCCGCCGTGAGCGTGAGCGGCAGCAATCAGCTCAACTTGATCAAATGCAATCTTTACAGCAACTCAAGCGCCAGCCCGTCTCTCAGCGTCAACGGCAATGCTACGGTCTCCGCAAACCAGGTGGGAGTTGTCGGCGACGTTTCCGGTACGAGCAGCATCACGGCGACTAACGGTATCAAGACCCATATTCGCCCGGTTGCAGACCCGTACGCGAACGTTTCACCGCCTCCCGAGCCGCAGCCATGCGATCCCAAGAATTACACAATCAACTCCAATGGGAAAACCACCTCTCTCAGCCCAGGCTGCTACAGCGGAAACATCACGGTCAACGCCGGGGCAACCTTAAACTTGAGCGCCGGCATCTACTATCTGGATGGTGCGAACCTGAGTGTTGCCGGCAATGCGACGATTACCGGGACGGGCGTAACGCTGGTCTTCACCGGTTCCGGCAACAAATGGGGTACGGCATCCATCGGAAGTAACGCCATAGTCAATCTGACGGCGCCTGCGTCCGGCACGATGGCGGGCATCGCGATTTATGGGGACCGCAACATGCCGACGGGCACTAGCTTCAATCTGACCGGAGGGGGCTCGCAGAACTTCACGGGCGCCATCTATCTTCCCAAGGCAAATCTGAGCTTTGCTGGCGGCAACGGTACGAGCACCTCCTGCACCAAGATCATCGCGGATACGATCAGTCTCACCGGCACGTCGAATCTTCAGGTTAACTGTGCCGGGCTTGGCGTCGCCACGATCGGCTCACAAACCGCACAACTCGTAGAGTGAGGCTACTATGAATGGTAAGACACTCTTGCGTCACCTGTGGCTGCCCTCATTGCCCACTGGCTACGGCTCATGTCGTCGCTCCCTCCTTGACACGAGCGGTGCCGCGGCGATCGAGTTCGGGTTTATGGTCCCGCTATTGTCGCTGATGGTCGTTTCGGTGACCGACATTGGTCTTGCAGTCTACCGCAAGATGCAGGTTGAACAGGCAGCCCAGGTCGGTGCCCAATATGCGATCTCACATGGCTTTGACACCGCAGGCATCGCGACAGCGGTGACAAGTGCGACCAATTCATCATCGATCATTGTCTCGCCCGCCCCAGTTCAGTTTTGTGGATGCCCTGGCAAAACCGGCGTGAGCACCGTGAGCTGCGGCTCGACCTGCCCAACCGGTAGCGTCGCCGGTACCTATGCCACCGTCTCGGCGCAAGCTACTTACTATACGCTCATCAACTATCAGCTTGTTGCCCCGATCTATACGTTTGCCGCACAGTCGACATCGAGGCTGCAATGAACGTCCAAGGTTTATGGCGCGATACTCGCGGAGCCACCGCTCTCGAATTTGCATTAACGGCACCTGCCTTCTTCCTGTTTATCTTTGGCATCATCGAGTTTGGGCTAGTCTTATGGACGCAAATTGGCTTGCAGCATGGCGCTGAATTTGCGGCGCGTTGCGCGAGCGTCAATCCCGCTCTGTGTCCGAGCGGTTCTGCGATCACCAGATTCGCTGCCCAACAGGCATTAGGGCTGAGCCTGCCTGCCCAAACATTCACCTATTCGACCCCGGCCTGTGGTAATCAGGTGAGCGCAATGTACGCTTTTCAATTCCCGCAGATCTTAAATCTTTCGCCTGTGACACTAACAGCACAGGCATGCTTTCCGAGTTGAAACGTTCAAGTGAGTATGGCGCCGGACAGAGCGGACGAACCATTCCATCATAGGGCTTATCGTACGAATAGACGCCCTGGGCCCGGCCTCAGATCGCATCCGCCCGCAGCAGCGTGTCCACGGTGATGGTGCCCCTCGCGCGGGAGACGCAGGCACAGATGTTCTCGTTGCTTCGCTTCTGGTGATCGCAAAAGAAGACGTCGCGATGGTCGATCTCGCCTTCGACGTCGATCACGTCGATGGCGCACAGGCCGCACTCACCTCGCTTGCAGTCGTACATCACGTCATGGCCGCTGGTATTGAGCACGTCCAGCATCGAGCGCTCGCGCGGGATTTCGAGCTCGATACCGGAGTCCTTCAGGCGCACGCGGAACGTCTCGGTCGGAAGCGAACCGCTGGAGCCAAACGTCTCGCAGCGGAGATCGGGAAGCGGACGACCTGCGCCGATCCAGGCGTGGCGCGCAGCAACCAGCATCGGCATCGGGCCGCAGAACAGCGCCAGTGCATCTTGCGGCAAAGAGGCGAACAACGTGTCGAGATGACGACGTTCTTTCTAGTCCGTCATTCACTGATCAGCAGCAGCGATCTGTAGTGGAAGTTGCCGAGCGCGTTCTCTGGCCCGCTTCACAAGGGGAGCGTGAACCAATCAGGATAAGGCAGCACGCGCTAAATGAGTTTCCGGTGTCCGCTGCCAACGAGGCCAAACGGGTCGACCCTTTCGCATGATCGACTTACCGCGCATGACCGTGCTGCGCGCCCTTCCTGCATTGCAATGTTCCAGACGGCGGCCAGCCCCCGCATGCCGCCGGGGTTCATCGTCGAAGTCGACGAGCACACCAAGCAGCATGACGCGCGTGCACCTCAGACCCCAAAGGAGTGTCTGATCTGCTTTGCCATGAACACAGCAGCGTCAGTGTACCGGCCATTTGTCGCGTACTGATCAACCATCGAGAGAAGAAAAACAGCTAGAGCCGCAATCGCGAACCCCTTGAACATGACAGCCTTCTCCAGTGAAGTCACTGCCAACCGAGCAGGTATGACTACGCTAATCACAAAGGCAAATCTGCCTGGTCCTCGGACCAATCGATAATCTCGAACAGCTTCCCGCGCCGATGCATCTCAGCTTCCGGGTTAGCCGCGTGCTCTCGCCAGTCAGGTGTTTCTCGAACCCGAAAGCGAGGCTTTTTTCCTTGCTTTCATGGCGTCGTCAGAACCGAGAGCGCCGCGAATGCTCTCATACATCATCGTGAGACTGTCGTCCGTGAAAGCCCGATAGTCGATGCCGGCCCAAAAAAGGCCGCCGCTGCGTTGAGGTCAGCGATGGCTCCCAATGTGTGGGTCTTTTGGACGATGCTAGTCGGCAGGAATGATCTTCCTCCGCGGTTAAAGTGCAGTTAAGTGAACCTACTTCGGCGTGCCCTGCTCGCGCTGCAGCACCCCAGCGCAGGCGAATTGCCACGCAGACCCAACGGCTTTAGAGTCGGAGGCGACAAGGACGGCTGGCGGCATTGATGATGGGACGAGCGGCAGAACCAATCAGTGTGATTTTCGTCTGCCAGGGCTGCCTCGCCAACTACAGGACGACGCAAGCACATGCCCCGTCCAAAGGCTGCTTCCGATGTGAGGAATGCGGCCATTCAATCCATGAATGGGATGGAGCTTACGATTTCACCAGCTGGCGCCAGTTCGACCGTCGCAAGACGATTGAAACACCATGCCGCATGTAGCGCTGATGTCTCGCGCTGTGGCTAGGAGACCTTAATCCCTTTTCCGCTGCGGTGCGGTACGATCAGACTGTCGCCCCCGCGCGTGGATCGCCGTTTTTTCTGAGGCCGGCCTCACGAAGAAAATCCGCCCGCCGGAGATGGGGCCGGCGGGCGAAGGTTAAAGCGAGTGGACCGAAGCGGAGTGGGTCCACTGGGGGCGGAGCTTGCAACCTAGTCCGTTAAGCAATCGTTGCGGATGGGGTGCAGACTGAGGGCTTGAGACGAACCACGGGCTTGCAATTGCGGCGGCGCCCCTGCCCCACAATTCTCCCACTCAGGCGACAGCTAAGAAGTTGGAGATTTCCGACCGCGACTATCCGCCGATGGGCTCCGACAGCGTCTGCAACCCCGCTTCGATAACCGCAATGTCCTGCTCGACTTGGGCGATCGATGACCGGCAGTCGAAGCCCGTTCTGGCCCTCAGGTCGACTGCCAGGCGCCGGCGGTGCATCCTCAGGTTCTCGAGCGACTGGCGGTCCTTCAGCCTAGCATAGCCCTCTACAATCAAGCTTATCGCACTCGACATAACGCTACCCCACAATGAAATTTCGCATTTGCAATGGGGGCAGCCTAGGACGGGTAATCGGCGAAGTAAACGGTACCGGATGGGCACCTGTCGCATCAAGTCGAGTTCATCCCGCTTCGATATGAGGCCGTCAGAAGTAATTGGAACATCGCTCGGGCCGCCATATAATGTGCCGCGGACTTGCTGCGCTCTGTGCCAGCCAGAAGGAGGCGCCCAAGCTGATCAGAGATCGACCAGCGCCAAGTACGGCCATGCTTGGTTACGACACGATCAAAGAGAACGAACTCGCTGACGGCCATGGAAATGCCCCGCGCTTCGAAACAGGTCATCTTCAAATATGCAGAATACATGACAAATTTGTCAGGGCAACTTACTGCGTACGCCAAAGCTCCGGCGCGTAAATACTACTCGCGCTACTCGCGAAAACTCGTTTGAAGTCTAAAGCATTTGGGGCTACCAGATCTCAGGTAGCTTCACCACAGAATGCGCCCAAGATCGCGCCCTGGGCTAGCCGCCACTCCAGCCCAATCCAAACTGCGATCCCGCGAGCAAACCGAATGTCACCCTCTCCTACCAACAAGATTGCGCTCTTCATCGATGGGGCCAATCTCTACGCGACGGCGAAAACTCTCGGCTTCGACATCGATTACAAGCGCCTGCTGAAGGAGTTTCAGAGCCGCGGGACGCTGTTGAGAGCGTTCTACTACACCGCCATTATCGAGGATCAGGAAT
>NZ_LGHM01000145.1 GCF_001908185.1 Bradyrhizobium sp. AS23.2 | reverse complement strand
GAATGCATTGATCATGTCGTAGTTTTCGGCGAACGCCATCTGCGCCACGTCCTGCTGTCATACAAGGATTACTACAACGCCACGCGAACTCATTTGTCATTGAAAAAGGATGCCCCGGTCCCTCGCGGCGTTAAGTGGGCCGGGAATATCGTCTGCCGCCCGATCCTGGGTGGACTGCACCATCAATATGGCCGGATGTGATTTACGGTAGGCGCACACTCGATGGTGACTAGTTGGGTGACGTATTTTATGGCCCCTGACACGAGTGTCAGCCGCCGCACTTGCTTGCGATCGCGGCATTGAAGGCCTCAATTTCCAAATCGAGCGCCGCGAGGTCTCGCTGACGGTCGTTGCTTCTGATGCAGGTCGCAGCCGCCTGGCGCGTCGTCACGGACTCGTAGAAGGAGACGGCGAACGCGCGACACGCTTTCTCATTTTCGGAGGCTGCTACGGGTTGATTGCGGACCGTTGCCCAGTGCGCGCGTGACGCAGCGATCTCCGACGTCGAGACACAGTCAGAGGCGAGAGCGGGAATCGGCATCGCATTTGCCGCGATCGAGGTTAAGAGAAGCGCGAGTCGTGCCATCGTGCTGGCTCCATGGTCGAAAGAATGTTGGCAAGATGACTATCGTTCCCAAGTCGTTCGCTCGTGAATGTTATTGTCCATATTTGAACGCGCTTGCGGCAATGAAAGGCCTGCATGGCAAGGCGTTCGTGCGAATGCAAAATATACACCCACCGGCCGTGGGCGAAGTAAGCTGTTGCGACGACATGGTCTGAGTTGGTCGCAGTGCGCCGTCTTCAATATTTACTCGGCGCAGAGAGTCCCGTCGCCGGGCGCAAGGCCTGGGAAGGGAGAGACCGGAGTGGCGATCAGCGATTTTGCTTTCTCGAGCCCATGGCTGGCTACGCCACCGATACGGTGTCTGCCGCTTAATTGCGTGAGAGTTCGAGAAGATGATCCGCCTAGGGTTCGCGTTCAGGTGCGATGTGGGTGCGGTCCGAATTGGCTGGCGACATGGCCTGCACTTTTAGATCCCTCTTCCCTCCCGCTTGCCGATCTCGCAGCGCCATCCGGCGAGTCGGTCAGCCGGATGCTGCTTCATCCATTCGGCGAGCTGCGGCGCGCCCACCAGGCACGACTGCATTGAGACGTCGGCGAAATCCGAGGTCGTGACGGTTTGATCGCGGCAATTTGCTGGAGAGGACAGACTGCAGAGCACGGCAACGATCTTGATCACGACACGCGCTCCCCGCCGTTCGTTGTATGACTCATTGTCGCCTCGCTGTTCTTCTCGTTGGCGGGAGCAGTCGGTGGAAAGACGCTGTCATAGATCGCGCGGGCCTCCCGAATGAGGCGAATACGTTCGCGTTCGGACTTTGAGACAAACTGGATAACTTCACCCATGACACGCTCCCATTGAATTGCGATCATCGTTCGTCCAGTCATCTGGGAGACTGGATTCCAACATGAACTCCTGCTTGCGGAAACGAACGAACAAGAACCTGTGACAGGGCCTGATGTTGCAAGGCCGACCCTTGCCGAGCACCGGTCGAGGTCGCCTAAGAGAAGGTAACCTCGCTGATGTCGATCGACACCATCAACATGTCCAGGATCGGACGCCGGTCGGGACCGCGCGCGTATGCGCGCCGCTTGCTTGGCATGCGTATGCCATTGGCCTCGGTCTGCTCCAGCATCAGTTGCGCGGCGGGGAAACCCACCGGCGATATTGACGCTGTAGTCGTGGCGGCGGAGCTCGAACCTCTCGTCATAGAAGAAATCCTGAACTTGGCAGTGCGTTTCGATCGAGCCGGGGAAATAGGCACGCAGCACGCGCCATGTTTCCTCTCCCTCTTGCCAAGGCGTGGTCTCCTCGACGCGGAAGTCGTCCACCGCAAAGGCGAAGGGAGTCGCGAGGTAGGTCCACAGCGCTTCGCCGTTGAAATAGGCGCGATGCAGGGGATCCCAGGGCGTGTGCATCTGATGTCCCGCAAACGAGTCCCTTGGCATGCGCCGCTCGGCGACGACCGTGCCGTCGAGCTTCTCGATCGCGATGCGATCCGTCGTGAACATCGTACGCTGATCGGGCGCCCCGTAGGGCGCGACCGAGGATCGCTCTTCGTGCAGCCACACCGTCATCCGGCGCGGATTTGGATCCTGCAAGATGCCTTTCAAGGGGAACAAGCCGCCGCCACTGACAATGGTGGCTTCGACCTTGTTGTAGCTGCGCCAGCGGTCCAGGCCGCCGTGCGCGTCGAGAACTTTCGTCAGCAACTCGTTCATGGCCTGTTTCTCCATTCCTCTGGTGCGATGGCCGCCATTTCATTACGCGCGTGTAGCCCGTGCGTCGGCCCTAGTGCGTGACTTCGGCCCTGACGGCAGCGTTCGGTGCAGAGGTGTTCGCGCCGACGTTGTATCGGGGAGCCGGGACTGCGCTTGAGAGCTTGCCGGACATCGCGCGGCGTGCGCCCTCGTATCTGTCCCAGTCGGCCTTGTCGGCGAGAGACGGAATGGTGACGACCTCGCCCTGATCGAGACCGGCCAAGGCTGCGTCGACCATGTCATCGGCGGTCATCACGATCGCGGACGGCAGCTGGTGGACCGGCAGGCCGGCGATGTCCCAGAAATCGGTCGCGGTCGCGCCGGGCAGGACGGCCTGAACGCGCACGCCTTTCGCGGCAAGCTCATGGTGCAGCGAGAGCGAGAAGGCGAGCACGAACCCTTTGCTTCCGCCATAAACGCCGTTGAGCGTTTCGGGCGAGATCGCCACGATGGACGAGATGTTGATGATCGTACCGGCGCCGCGCGCGACGAAGCCCGGCGCCGCCGCATAGGTCAATCGGGTCAGTGCATGGACATTCAGGTGGATCATGTCGTCCATCTTCTCGATGTCGGCATTGAGCAGCGGCGCGGTGGCGCCGACGCCGGCGTTGTTGACCAGCAACGTGATGTCCGCATTCGCGCGCAGGATCGCCTCAACCCGGGCGAGATCCGCCTTGTCGTTGAGGTCGGCTGGGACGGTGTCGACTGCGCGGCCGGTCGCGCTTCTCAAGCGCTGCGCGAGGCCGGCGAGACGGGTCTTGTCGCGGGCAACCAGGATCAGGTCGTAACCACGTTTGGCCAGACGGTCGGCATAGATGGCGCCGATGCCTGCCGATGCGCCGGTGATGAGGGCAGTGCCTTTGGTTGTAGTGCTCATGGACGTTCTCCTTTGTGCCCTCCACACCTAGGCTCTTCCGAAATCTGGTTCCACATGGCAAAGTTGAGAGCTATCCTTCCAAAATATGGAACAAGGGCCCGATGGATCGCCTGGAGTCGATGTCCACCTTCCTGGCCGTGGTCGAGGCCGGCAGTCTGTCGGCGGCGGCGCGGCGATTGAAAACGCCGCTCCCCACGGTGAGCCGCAAGGTCTCCGAGCTCGAGACCCATCTGCGAACAAAACTGTTCAACCGGTCGAGCCGCAAGCTGGTCTTGACCGATGCCGGCAGCTCCTATTTTGCCGCGTGCAAGCGGATCCTGGCGGACGTGACCGAGGCCGAGCGTGCCGCCTCCGGCGAATATTCCGCTCCGACGGGAGAGCTGATCCTGACTGCTCCGGTCGGGCTTGGCCGTGCTCACCTCATCCCGATCCTGGCGGATTTCTTCAAGGCCTACCCGGATATCAAGGCGAGCTTGCTCCTTGCTGATCGCGTACAAAGCCTGTTTCAAGAGCAGATCGACGTCGGGCTGCGCATCGGCGCGCTTCCCGACAGCAGCCTGATCGCGGTGCGCCTGGGGACGACGTGTCGCATGGTCTGCGCCAGTCCGGACTATCTTGCCGCGCACGGAACGCCGCGCACGCCGGACGATCTTGCCGGGCATGATTGCATCACCTATGCGGGCTTTTCGTCCCCCGATGTCTGGACCTTCTACAAGGACAGCGCCGCCGTCGCGGTGCCCGTCCGTGCACGGCTCGTGGTCGGTAGCGCCGAGGCCGCCTGCGACGCCGCATGCGCCGGCATCGGAATTACGTCCGCCTTCGCCTATCACTTCCGGGCAGCGCTCGAGCGCGGCGCCCTCACGCCTTTGCTCGATGAATTCCAGCCTGCACCTCTGCCGGTCAACCTTGTGTACACGGCCAACCGCTTTCTGCCGATCAAGGTCCGCGCTTTCCTCGACTTCGCGGCGCCACGACTGAAGCAAGTCTTCGCGGAGCTCCAGCCGCCGCCTGTGTGAGCGGTGCTGGCTGGCCAGTCACGAGTCACATGTCCGGGCGGCGCGGAACGATCGTCATGGGTGTAAACGCATAAACGGCCTGGCCATCCTGGTTATACATGGTCCATTTCATGTTCACGGTGCCTTGCGGCTTGCTCTTTGAGGGCGTGAGGCTTTCGATCTCGCCCTCCAGATGCAGGGCGTCGCCGGCGCGCACCGGGGCCAGCCAGCGGACGCCGCCGCCAATCCCGATGATCGGATGGTCACCGAAAGGGCGAGTTTCAACCAACAGTCTCATGGCAATTGAGGCCGTGTGCCATCCCGATGCTGCGAGCCCCTTGAAGAATGTTTTCGCGGCGGCCTCTTCATCCAGATGCATCGGCTGCGGGTCGAATTCGGCTGCAAAGCGCTTGATGTCCGGGGCAGTGATCCGAGCTTCACCACTCTTGAACTGCATTCCGACAGCAAGATCGTCAAACCACGCGATTGTCGTCATGAGCTTCTTCCCTTTGGCTTCTGGTTCGGACACTCGCACGGATCGTCATGCGATTCTTTCACGAAGCCACGCGATATCCTGGGCATATTCCGGTTTGATGGTCAGTGAGTCGGCAGCGAGCGATCGTGCACCATTCCGCTTCCGAAACTGACCAGGGGCCTGACCTGTCGCTTTCGTGAAAGCTCTGGTGAAGTTGGCCTGGCTGGAAAAGCTGAGGGTCAGGGCGATGTTGACCAACGATCGATCGCCGTTCAATAACAGCGCCTTTGCGCGCTCGAGGCGCCTGCCGCCGACGTAGCGGTGCGGCGATTGCCCCGTCGCTTTCTTGAACGCGCGCGAAAAATGATACCGGCTCAAGCAGGCGACGGTGGACATGGTCTCGATGGTGAGCTCGCCTTCCAGATTCGCTTCGATGTGATCGAGCACCCGCGACAATCTGCGCTGGTCCAGGCCCTCCCTTGTCATCCATGACGAAGAATGAGCCGGCGGCGCGTCCATGTGCTTTTGGGTCAATCTCGCCGTCATGCTCGTTGCCAGAGAGTCGATCAGCAGGCCGCCGGCCGAGGTCTGTGCCTGAAGCTCGGACGCAACGGCGTGTGCGATCTCGGCCAGGAGCGGATCCTCGAAGGCGGCTTCATATCGCAGAGGCCCGAAGTAACCTGGCGAGAATTGGCTCAATGGAAGGTGAAGGTGCAGCATGTCAGCCATGTCTGCAGCGAGATCGATCTCACCTTCCTGCAAGTCGGGAGGGGTCAACCAGATTGTATCCAGGCTTGAAATCCGTCGATCCTCGATGCTTGCGGACCGCCGCGTGACCAGCGTCCCGTTGCCACGGAGATCGATGCACATCACAACACCGGAATTGGAGCCTCTCCAGGGAATGACCGCTTTCTCATGATTGCGCAGTTCGGCCGACATGCCGGACCAGCCGAGACTTGCAGAGGACAACAGGCCCTCGGAGCGATAGCTCCCGATATCAGATGCCGGCCGTGGCTGAATGCTGACATTGGTGCTCATCAGAGAAATCCCGAAACGCCGTCCCACAACAGCTTCACCGCCGTCACGACGAGCAACCCGTAGCAGGCACGATAGATCTGGCGCTGGTCCAATGCGCCGTGCAGCCGCCAACCCAGCCACACCCCGGCAGGGATCGCGAGCAGGCAGATCGTCATTAATTCCCACACGCCGGTTGTCGGCTTCACCAGCAACAGCCACGGCACAGCCTTGGTCGCGTTGCCGACGGTGAAGAACAGGCTGGTCGTCCCGGCATAGATCTCCTTGGTGAGGCCGAGCGGCAGCAGGTACATCGCCAGCGGCGGTCCGCCCGAGTGTGCCACCATGGTCGTGATGCCCGACGCGAAGCCGGCGGTGATCGCCTTCGGCGTCGAACGCCGGCGGATGGTGACGTCGCCACCTCCGGCAAACCACAAGCCGACGAAGATCAGGGTCGTCACCGCCATCACGATCGCAATCGCGCGGTGGTCGAGAAAGCGGAAGACCAGGTAGCCGAACGCGATGCCGATCACGAGTCCCGGCAACAGCAATGCGAGATCCGGCTTCGACCAGGTCGAAGCCTTCCAGTACCGCAGCGCAAACAGGTCCATCGCGATGAACAGAGGCGCGAGCAGGCCGCCGGCCGTGACCGGGTCCATGACGAAGGACAACAGCGGAATGCCGACGATGGAGAAGCCGCCGCCGAAGGCACCCTTCATGAAGCAGATCAGGAAGACGCCGGCGAAAGCGACGATGATCGTGGTGACCGTCAGGTCGGCCCAGGAGGATATCATCATGACACGCGCTCCCGGTTCGAACGGGCGACGCGGCCGTGGACTGCGGCGTTGATCTGGCTCCGTCTGAGCCCGATGTCCCGCAGCGAGCGGTCGTCGAGGTCGCGAAGGGTTGTGATGGCGGCGCGGCGGGTGAAGTGGCCAATGATGGCGTCGCAAGCGCCGAGAAGCCGAGTGAACGTCCCCTGCGTCGTCCTGACGTCCGGGCGGACGATCTTTGAAACGGTTGCAGACATCTCGGGCCTCCAATAGTTGCCGCGGGCAATGCTGCACCGTCGCGGCAAACGCGCTTCCGAGCGCGCCGCGTGCGCATGACCGCAGAAAGGTTTGCTGAAATCCGCTACAATTGATCTGATACAATCAAATTGGTCCGAGAGATCAATCGGTGCAATAAGAACATTGCTCTCGGGTCAATAAACATTGTTCTCGGTGCAATTATGTCGAAGTTCGAATACCTGAAATTGGCAGACGCCATCGCGGCGGAAATCGCTGACGGCACGCTCCGGCCGGGCGATCGCCTGCCGCCGCAACGCAATTTCGCCTGGGAGCGCAAGATCGCCGTCTCGACAGCGAGCCGGGTCTACGCCGAGCTGCTGCGCCGCGGCCTCGTCGTTGGCGAAGTGGGCCGCGGCACCTTCATCTCCGGCGATGCCAAGCGGGGCGCCGCCGCGCCGAGTGAGCCGCGCGGCATCCGGATCGATCTCGAGTTCAACTATCCAATGCGTCCCGAACAGACGGCGCTCATCGCAAAGAGCCTGGATGGCTTGGAGAAACCTGCGGCGCTCAATACGGCATTGATGTGGGCGACCAGCGCTGGAACGCCGGCACTCAGAAGCATTACAGCAGAGCATTTGGCGCAAAACGGATGGTCGCCCGCTCCGGAGCAACTCGTTTTTGCCGGCAACGGGCGGCAAAGCATCGCCGCTGCGCTCTCCGCCGTCGTTCCCACAGGCGGTCGTTGTGGCGTCGAGGCGTTGACCTATCCGTTCGTCAAGGGCATCGCCCACCGGCTTGGCATTTCACTCGTTCCGCTGGCAATGGACGAGGACGGCGTACGGCCGGACTCGGTGCAGAAGGCGCACCGCGAGGCGACTCTCTCGGCCATCTACATTCAGCCGGCAACGCAAAATCCGCTGGGCATGACCATGCCCTCGGCCAGGAGGGCGGATCTCCTCCGCATTGTCCAGAAGCTCAACCTTCCGGTCATCGAGGACAGTGTCTACGGCTTCTTCGACAACGAGCCGCCGCTGGCTGCGCTCGCGCCGGATTCCTGCATCGTCATCGACAGCCTGTCCAAAAGGGTTGCGCCAGGGCTGGCGCTGGGCTTCATCGTGCCTCCGCCGCGCTTGCGAGAGAGCGTGATGGCCTCGGTGCGTTCGGGCGGCTGGACCGCGTCGGGATTTGCGTTTGCGGCCGCACAGCGGCTGATGGGTGACGGCACCGTCGCCGAGCTCACGAAGCTAAGGCGCCTGGACGCGCGCGCTCGTCAAAAGCTGGCGATCGGCCGGCTTGCGGGTTTCGAAATCCAGACCAACGAAAAATGCTATCATCTGTGGTTGACGCTGCCGGCGCACTGGCGCTCCCAGAGTTTCGTGATGGCCGCGGCCAGACGCGACATCGCTTTGACACCCTCGACCGCCTTCGCCGTCACGCCAGGTCATGCGCCGAACGCGGTGAGGCTGGCGCTCGCGGCTCCGACGATGGATCAGCTCGATGGCGGGTTGCGCACACTGGCCTCGCTGCTCAGCGCCAACGAGGCAGATTTCGATTCGACCGAGTGAGCGGACGACTGCTGCTCGTCCCTCGAATTAGGCGCTCGGTTCGCCGGTGCTCACGCCGGAGCTGCAAAAGAAGCTCATCGACAGCGTTCATGCCGAGGTCGGATCGCGCTCGATCCCGGAGCTCGAGGCGGAGAGGGACGAGATGCTGCTTGGCCTGCTCGAATTGCGCGCCGAGCATTCGAAGATGCCTCCGTCGCGGCGGTCTCGCCCGAAGAGCACGAGCAGCGATGGGCTCGACGATGCGCAGGATCGCAGCGACTTGTTTGGCGCATCGCCCCTGTTTTGATCATCGATGCTGATCGGTCTTCTCTGCTTGCTGGTGCTCCGCCGGTTCACAGCTCGGCGGCCAGCTCGCTCACCAGATCCCGGAACCAGGCATGAGCCGGATCATGATCGTAGGAGGCGTGCCAAAGCAACGACACCGTGACGTCACTCAACGCCACCGGAGGCGGGCTCAGAGTGAGCCCGAGTTCGGTGGCGAACAGGCGGGCGCGCCGTTCGCCCATGGTGACGATGACGGGGGCGCGCGCCACCAGCGACGGGACTGTCAGAAAACGGGGCGTCGTGAGCACGACGGAGCGGTGCAATCCGAGCTTCTCCAGCGCCTCGTCCACGACGCCGCGAACATTTTGTCCGGGCGTCAGGCTGGTCAGCACGTGGGGAAGGCGAAGGTAGTCGTCGAGCGAGATCGGAGGCGTGATGCCGGTCTTTTCCGCACTGAACATGCAGAGGAACGTCTCGGTGAACAGCTTGCGCTGCTTGTGATGGATTTGCCCGTGATGGAACGTCCCATAGCCGATGGCGAGGTCCACTTCGTCCGCATCAAGCTCTTTGAGTAGCCGAGACGCATCGACATTGCTCAGCCGGAGGTGAATGCCTGGGGCGATCGTACGCAGGCGTTCCAGGAGAGCAGGCATGAGCAGGATTTCCATGCTGTCCGGCAATCCGAACCGGAACGTTCGTACGGCCGTCGCCGGATCGAAGGCCTGCTCGCGCGAAACCAGCGCCTCGACCTGCGCCAGCATGGCGCGGACGGGCTCAACCAGAGCCGCCGCGCGGGGGCTGAGGCGCATGCCCTCAGGTCCGCGCGTGAGCAGCTCGTCGGCAAACAGGTCGCGCAGGCGGGCGAGGTTGTGGCTCATCGCGGACTGGCCAATGCCGACGCGTGCTGCTGCGTGCGTGACGCTCCGTTCCGTGAGCAGCGCATCGAGATGAACGAGGAGATTCAAGTCGATGCGGCTCAAATTGACAGCGTCGATAGCCATTATCGATCCCATCGGTTTGATCGATAATCATAGCTTGCCCACTTTTAGCGGCAAGGGAGCAGACGGGCAGCCCGCCCGCCGCCCAAACCAATCGGAGGGTCCTATGTGGATCCGCAATACGCTTCTCGCCGCCGCCTTCACCCTGTCGTCACTGGGCGCCGCGCACGCCAATGGCCTGCGGCCGCTCCAGGGCGATTCCATCCGTCTCGGTGACCTATCCGGCGTGACTTACTACACCGTCGAGCCCGACGGCTTCCGCGTCGTCACGACCTTCGCAGAGGGCGAGGCCGGAACGCCGGTCCGCGTCGTGTCGGTGCTGGCGCCCGGTCAGCGTGTCGTTCTCTCGACGCCGCACCAGGTGGGCACGCTGGAGATCAGCCGGAATGGCGACAACCTGCTCGTCCGCAAGGCAAGCGCGCCCGCGGACTAAAATCTCACTGTGTCGGCTCATCTACACAGGAGCGAGCTGGCCGCTCCCACGCCGACGTGACGGAAGGTTCGAATGGCATCTGGGAGCGGCTGCACTACGACTGGTCCGACCCCAACCACGTCGTTCTGACGACGACCGACTCCAATGTGTGGGGAGGTGCTTCTGGCCACACTTACACCTCCACGCGCCGGCCTGACGGGTTGACCGATATTGACGTCCTCGTCGTCCGTGAAGGCAAGAACCTGAAAGGGTGGGTCCTCGGCCTCGTGCTTGGGACCATCGGCAGAAGCGTGCTGGAAACGGCATTTGCTAAATCGGTGGATGCGATCGCGGCGCGCAATGCTGTACCGAGCGAGCGCGCTGCATAGTCGGGCAGAACCAGGAGCGTTGCATGGACATGCAAACAGCGCGACCGGTCGCGCCAGATCGCAATGCGTCGCTGAAGCACTGCGACTTCTGGCAGAGCCATGGTCCGTCGGAGCTGCTGCTGTCGTCGGCGGGGCGGGCTGGTCAGGACTGTCGGCCGAGGTGCGCGCGCATGGTGCGGGCGTAATCCCCTGGCTGGGTACGCAATTCGACACCGAACTGTGCATCGATATCCATGGTAATGGCTCGCTCGTCACACGGCGCGCCGCAGCGATTTCGGACCAAACGATGGCTCGCCGCGACACGGTCTGGCTCTGCCCCGCCGGCTGGCAGGACGGAGCCTCCTCATCGTTACGTCAGCGGCAAGCGCCTCGCGCGTGCGAAAGTCCTGTTGATCCAGGACGACCGATCCCTGGTCGAGATTGCACTGGCGCTCGGCTTTTCCAGTCAGGCCAATTTCACCCGTGCGTTCAAGCTGGCGACTGGCCTGGCGCCTGGCCAATTTCGTAACGGGTCCGGATCACGGCAGCGTGACCTGTAGTTGGTTGATACCAGGCGGTCGCTTCCGAGCATGGCGTGAGGCTGCGCAGTTGCTGGTCCACGGCTTTCAGCAAAGAATGACAAAAGCGCAGCACACGAAGCAAAGCCTTCGGCCAGACGCATCGCTATCTTCGTTACGATAGCGAACGTGGACTACACGCGAACGATATCGACTTCGTACGCAAGGCTCACCATGGGACAGCCCCACCATTCTGGGTTCGGCATACCGCTCTTGTCTTCGCCCTGAGGACGTCTGCGGCGGCGATGTTGGCGCTCGTCATCGCGCTCTGGCTGGACATGCCGCGCCCGTATTGGGCGCTGGCCTCAGTCTACATCACCTCCAACCAATTGACGGGCGCGACCTGGTCGAAGGCGGTTTATCGCATGCTGGGGACGTTGATCGGAGCAGCGGGAACGATCGCTCTGGTTCCGAATCTCGTGGATGCGCCCGAACTGCTCAGCCTCGCCATCGCGCTGTGGGTGGGTGTTTTCCTTTATTTCTCGCTGATTGACGGCACCCCCCGCAGTTATTTGTTCATGCTATCCGGCTATACGGTCGCACTGCTCGGCTTTCCGGTCATCTCATCGCGTGAATCTCTCTCGACTGTTGCGGACGCAGTATCAATAGTAACGTGTTGGGGATCACCGGGGTGCACTCAACAAAAAAAACAGACTGCTGGCCTAACCTGCACGAAGGCACGTCCCGAAAGGGACCCTCGTGCGGAAGAGATGAGGAGGTGCATATGAGCGTCGTTCTCTATCTCGAAGCCAGTCAGCCTTGCGGTAAGACTTACCGTCTTGGTTTCCGATGCAATTTGCATCTGGCTTCGATGGTAGCCTCGGCTGTTCTAAAGGGAAGGCGCTCTGGAAACAGCACGTAGGATGGGTAGAGCACTTGCGAAACCCATCACGCTCATTGCGGAAAAGACGTTGATGAGTTTCGCTTCGCTCTACTCATCCTACGGACTTCGAATGAGTCGTTACGCCTCAAGCCAAATCGATATTGCCCTTCACGAGGATGTAAGGCGGCCGTACAGGAGGCGTCGGATTCTCGTCGTACAGGTAATTGACGATCTCCTTGAAATTGGCCCGACGGCTATCCTTTTGGGGATACACAAAGTCGCTCCCGTCCAGCTTCGGGTGCAGAGGTTCATCTTGCTTCGGTTCGAAGAAATAGTTCGCGATGCGCTTCCTCGAGTGAGAGCCCTTGAGAAGGTCCTTTCTGATGGCGACCCTAAAGTCGTCGCGAACAAGCATGCAGCGCGTCGAAGTGATAAGGCTCTCCGCCATCCGTAGATTTACGCCACGGACCATGATGTGCGTGTTTACGTTGATGCTGTGAAAGATACTTAAGCGCATCTCGATCGAGCCGACAGGCGTGCCTACCAAATAAAGCTGGCGTTCGTTGGAAAAGTAAGCTCCCACCGAGCGGACAAGGGTCCCGTCCGCTACCCTTCGGCGCGCCTGAAAGATTGGTGAGCCGTCATCGCCCTTCTCCTGTGACAACAGATACGATGTGACGATTATCTGCTGCTCCGGATCGAGCGTGAACAACAGGTATCGCCCACAGTAGTTTTCGATGCTCTCGTCGGCCTTGTTCTTGTTCAGACCTAGAGCCTCTTTGAAGGTCTTCGTCGAACGGACTTGTGGTCGTTGGTCCGCTGGTCGAGGTTTGAATCTTTCCAGCAAGGCAGGGATATCGATGCCGGAGTGCCTACAGTAGTTGACCAGCATACGAACGATCAGCGTGTCTGGTATTTCCACCCGGACCAACGAGAGCATTCTCACCCGCTCGCCGGACGATGCGTCTTTGCGGTCTTCGTAGAGCACTTTGACGGCAAACTCTTGCCAGGTGGCTACCTTTTTCGTCTCTATCGCGTGGTCATAGGCCTGTCTGATGAGAGAGCCGACTGCCTCGCCCACTCTGCGCTCTGTCACGTAAACGTCATCTGCCACAGGCGGATCGGCCTCGTGCTGGGCGTCTTGCCCTGGTTCTTGGGTAACTTCGTCTTCCGACAGCCTAGCTTCCGTCATCAAAATCCCTTTTGCAGCGATCACTCCGGGCCACTCCGACAATTCCGGCTTGGCTCCGGACCGTTTTCCCCCATCGGCTATCGCCCTCCGGGGCGCCTGCCTATCCTCGCGTGCATCGGGGACTACCACACCCCCCGATGCTCCCTTGGCGCGAAGGCGTCGGGGAAACTCATACGCGAACGGAGGATTCTGATGATCTCCTATACCGACCTCTGCGGCAACTCCGCTTACTGACATGGCGAAGGTTACCCTCACTGCATCCCTACGGGAGATGCTCAAAAAGGCCGCCCTTGCTCTGGGCGGCCTCGTGCTGGGGGCTATCGTGACGGTAGCTGCCAAGCCGACGTTGGAAAACAAGATCGTTCCGGCCATCCTGCAGATGCTCGGTCGGGGCGAGGCGATGATGCTCTACCCATCCGATCCGACCGAAAAGCCTCAGCAATTCACCGTATATCGATTTCCCTTCGGTGAAGGCGTCCACGGCATCTTCGTCGGCACGGTTGCCGGGAAGAATGGCTCGCTTCAAACGTTCCATCTGAGTGGCCAACGGCGGAACGGTTTGTTCTACTTCACGTTTGTGCCGTCCAATTCCGAGGATAACGGTGGTGGCGCATTCATGGGACGCAAGGAGGAAACGCAGCCGGACGACTCGGCCTACGTTGGTGTCCTTTACGGCGTCGATAAATGGAAGAACGACACTTCCTGCTCTCTCCACCGCTTTACCGCCGTGATCGGCCCTGTGACTGATGTCTCGACGTTCCCGGACCTCATCGCGGCGCGGCAGAAAGACTTTGCTGCCCTCGACAATCCGGCGCGCGGTCAGGCGGGACTGGTTTTGGCACCCTGCACGCAGAAGAAGGAGTTTGGCTAGAGCGCAAGCGGGAGATCGACCTTCATGCTCGTTCTCGGTCCGGCCGCGCAAACCCGCGTCCGGACCGTTTCGCTTCCAGGGCAAGTCCGAGGGATGACATTTCAGCTAAATTCCGCTTGACGGTCATCACCGGAAGCGGCGAATGGCCTTGGGCATGGACACGACGTGGCTGTCCGCGCGATTAGTCCCTGAGGATCACGTCTTCCGCTTGCCCGTCGGGCAAAACACCGCGCCACCCGTCAACCCCTCTCCACAAAAATATTTCACTTTACCGAAATTCGGAAATGGCGTATTTATCGCCCATCCCGGCTCACCCTTGAGGGGCGATCTTGTGTCGTCACGTTTCGCAGGGCCGGGCTTGCGGTGGACGCGGCAGCGTCGGGCGCGAGAGGTGCGGGCAGGGCGGATTGCTCTCCGTGAGCCCGAGGCTTCGTGCTAGATGAGCGGCGCTGTCAGGTTCGTCTCGCCAGCAATTCCTTGGCAATGTCGACAAGGCCGGGAATATTGCGGCGAACACGCGAATCGCGCGTACGGCAAAACCGTGTGGTCCTGGCCGTCGTTGCTACGGTCAAGCTTTTGCGGAGGTGCAAGCCGGCTCAACCGGGCGGGCTTTCGCCGTCAATTCGTGGAGCGAGGGAGACCAAAGGAATTCGGCTCCCGGGAGAGCGCGGCATAAGCCGTAGAGCCACTGCGCAGGGAAGGCCGTGTGTTGGGCTTCGCCTGTCTGCCGCTGTGCATTATTTCCTGCGCTACATGCGCACAGCGGACTCATGGGTGCCAGCCGGCACCCGGCCTTCCCTGCGCCCTCTTGGTTCAAGAGAGGGCGGAGCGACGAAGCAAAGCTCGGGCGAAACAAGTCGCGAGAACGAGACCTTGTGTCCGCTGTTTGACAGTCAGTCGACCGCCGCCTTTTTCGAGGTTGTCTCTGGTGCGACACAGGTGCGGTGGCAGGCTTCTCTCAAGAAGCAGCCACGTCTTCGATTTTCAGCGCGAGCAGCTTTTCGACTTCCGTTTCCGCGTTACCGGTGCGCAACGGGGCGTTAGAGTCCTTCAGCAGCAGCCTCTAAAGCGACCTTTCCCGACGGCGTAGCGCGCCTGCTGGCGTTCGCGGAAGAACTCCACATAGGTCATGACCGGCTGGTCGGGATGCCTCGCCCGCCGGTGCGCAACGTATGTTTCATAATCGGGAACGCCGATCATCAGACGCGCAGTGCGAGTGCTCCAATATCGTGCGGCTCGCATCGCGGTGGCGGACTGGTCGAACAAATCCTGCAGATCAGGCATGGCCACCTCCTGCGGCTACTCCAGCGAGACCGATTTCCATTGCGGTCGGCTCCGGATTTCCCAGCGCTCGCCGGATGTTAATCAGGCCATAGATCACTGTCGCAACGACCACCAGCACGAACAAGGCCGCAAGCGATGCATCGATGTAGTCGTTGAACACGATGCGGTTCATCTCGCCGAACGTCTTTGCAGGTGCGAGCAACTGACCCGCTGCGACCGCGTCGCTGTATCTGAGTGCGTGGCTGACGAACCCTACGTTTGGATCGGGGCTGAGGACCTTCTCGAGCCCGGCCGTCGTCGTGCAGGCCACGAGCCAGGTGGCGGGCACAATCGTCACCCACGCGAACCGCTCGCGTTTCATCTTGAACAGGACGACCGTGCACACCGTCAACGCGATGGCCGCCAGCATCTGGTTGGCTGTCCCGAACAAAGGCCACAGCGTCCAGATGCCACCCAATGGATCGATCACGCCGACGTAGAGAAAGTAGCCCCATAGCGCGCACGACAGCGCCGAGCCGATGAGGTTGTTGGTCCAGGACGCAGTCTCCTTGAAAGCTGGAATGGCGTTGCCGATGAGATCCTGAATCATGAACCGGAGCACGCGTGTTCCGGCGTCGACCGTCGTGAGGATGAACAGGGCCTCGAACAGGATCGCGAAGTGGTACCAGATGCCCATCAGGGTACGGCCGCCAAGGAACGACGACAGGATGTGGGCCATGCCGACGGCGAGCGTTGGTGCGCCGCCGGTGCGCGACATGATCGAGGTCTCTCCGACGTCCTTGGCCATTTGAGTGATTTCGCCTGGGGTCACCACGAACCCCCATCCCGAGATGACCTGCGCGGCTTGCTCAGCCGTGGTGCCGATCAGTCCTGCAGAGCTGTTCATCGCAAAATAGACGCCGGGATGGATGATGCTCGCGCCGATCATCGCCATGATGGCGACGAACGATTCCATCAACATTCCACCATAGCCGATGAACGCAATCTGCGTTTCGTTCTCGATCATCTTCGGCGTCGTCCCTGACGAAATGAGAGCGTGCCATCCGGACACGGCGCCGCAGGCGATCGTAATGAACAGGAACGGGAACAAGCCGCCGGCCCAGACTGGTCCGCTGCCGTCGATGAATTTGGTGACGGCCGGCATCTGGAGATCGGGACGGACGATGACGATGCCGATAGCCAGGAGCGCGATGGTGCCGATCTTAAGGAATGTCGAAAGGTAATCGCGCGGAGCCAGAAGCAGCCAGACCGGCAGCACGGATGCGACGAAGCCGTATCCGATGATGATCAGCGCGAGCGTCTCGCCCCGTAGATCGAAGTACGTGGCGAGCTCTGGCGTCTCGGAGACGGTCTTGCCATAGATCAGCGCTGCGAGAAGCAACACGCAGCCGAGTAACGACATTTCGCCGACCATTCCGGGGCGGATAAACCGATTATAGACCCCCATCAAAAGCGCGATCGGAATCGAGCAGAACACTGCGAAAGTTCCCCAGGGACTGCCGATCAGTGCCTTGACGACAACGAGAGCGAGGACCGCAAGTACGATGACGCAGATCAGGAGAATGCCTACTCCGGCGATCGTGCCAGCGACCACTCCCATCTCGGCACGCACGATGTCGCCCAGCGAGCGACCATCGCGCCGCGTCGATAGAAACAACACGGTCATGTCCTGGATCGCACCGCCAAACACCGCGCCAACGAGGATCCAGAGCGTGCCCGGCAGATAGCCCATTTGCGCGGCAAGCACTGGACCAACCAGTGGACCCGCGCCGGCGATCGCCGCGAAATGATGGCCGTAGAGCACATACTGATTGGTCGGGACGTAATCGAGACCGTCATTGTGGCGAACGGCAGGTGTCTGTCGCGTACCATCGACCCCGAGCGCCCGGTGGGCGACGAACAACCCATAGAACCGATAGGCGATGAAATAGATGCAAATCGCGGCGATGACCAGCCACGAGGCGTTGACTGCTTCACCTCGATTGAGCGCCACGATCGCAAATGACACGGCGCCCAGAAGAGCAACCGCAATCCACAAAAGCTTCGTCTGCGGCGCACTCGAATTGTTGATGGTACTCATGGATGTCCTCCCGCATTGCAGGAAGCCCTACCAACCAAGGTTCACCCTCGCGGGGACGTCGATCGAGGCAAAGGTGTATTGGCCGGGATCCTAGCCTTCCGCACACACCAGGGTCAGGACTGAACCTCAGAACTCGCTAAGGGCTCCGCCTGACGGGAATAATTCTACGATTCTGTTTCCCCTTTGGGAAGGGATTGGGATCGTGCGCAGAAATCTGTTCGGCGGCTCGTTCCTCGTCCTGCCTGCCGCCTTTAAGCCCATTTCATTGCGGCAGCCTTGCGGTCTGTCCGGAAAACGCATTGCCGCCGGATCATTTTGAAAGAACGCGCATTCGCGACATGTTCCCGCAATCTCCGCATGGGACCGAGAGCTACGTCGGGCTTGGCTGGTTCATCCCACCGCCGACGGACACAGCTCAACTGGCTAACGGGCTGTCCGCCTTCGATAGCGGGCACCCGCAATCCGAAAGACATGCGAATGACTTTGCGTCCAAATCACTGCTGCGAAACCGGCGGCGCTCTCATCAACAAAGATCGCCAGCATGCCGGCTGCTGACATCCTGCCGTTCTTTCTTGCCTGGATTCGCAATCCGGTGCGCGTCGCCGCGGTCGCGCCGTCGGGCGCAGCCATCGCGTCGCTGATGACGCAGGAGATCACGGCGCAGACCGGCCCGGTCATCGAGCTCGGTCCGGGCACGGGCTCGTTCACCTACGCGCTGCTCGATCGCGGCGTGAGCGAACTGGATCTGACGCTGGTCGAATACGGCTCGGATTTCATCCCGCTGCTGCAACGACGTTTCCCGCGGGCGCGGGTGCTTTGGATGGATGCGGCATGGCTGCACAAGGAAAAGCTGTTTGAGAAAGCGCCGGTCGGTGCCGTCGTCAGCGGGCTCGGGCTTCTCACGATGGCGCCGGAGAAAGTCGTTGCCATCCTCCGCGGTGCGTTTGGCTACCTCCGCCCGCGCGGCGCCTTCTATCAGATCACCTACGGCCCACGCTGCCCGGTTCCGGACTGCATCCTGGATCAACTTGGCCTGCAAGCTGTCCGCATCGGGCAGACGCTTCTCAACGTACCCCCGGCTTCGGTGTACCGCATCAGCCGACGTCAACCCACCCTTGATTGAGGCACCATGGAAACATCGAGCACGATCGTAACATTTCTGAACTTCGGCCTCGTGGGGATTGGCTGTCTGGCCGTCGTCGAGAAGTTCGTTCCCCTGTTTCCGTCCTACGTCCTGTTGATGCTTCTGGGCCTGACCGTCTCCGACGGCGCGACGCTTGCCATGACGATCATGGCGACGACCATCGGATCCGTCGTTGGTGCCATTGGCTGGTACGGGGTTGGCCGGGCGCTGGGTTCGCAGCGCATCGAGGGTTTGGTGGCCCGCTACGGAAAATACGTATTCCTTCGACCCTCACTCTATGGACGACTGGCCGACGCTTATCGCGGTAACCACTTTTGGGTGACGCTGATCGGTCAAACCTTGCCCACCGTGCGGATCTATCTGGCGCTGCCTGCCGGGGTGCTCGGCCTGGAGCCCCGCGCATTCGTCGCCGCCACGACGATCGGCACCGTGATCTGGAATATGCCTTTTCTCAGTCTTGGCTACGCGCTGCGGGGCAGCAGCCATGATCCCGTCAGTATCGGCTTTTGGGTGGCGGCCGTCCTCATCGCGGTGGAGGTCACCGTCATCCTGGGATTTCGCTTCTACAAGAGGTCGATCGCACCGCCTTGCGGCACGCGATCACGCGCGATCCCCACTCATACGCCTGCCGAGGAGGCTGCATGAGAGCCCTACTTTCCCGCTTGAGACGCGGCAGGGGTGCCCTGGAGCGCGTCACCGCAGCGGCGCTGACATTGCTTGCCAGCTATCAGTTTGGCGTTGCGGCCTCCGACGGACGGCATCGGAGCGCCGAACTCGCGCTCCTGGCCTTTATCGGCGGCGTATGTTGGCACCGCTCGATCTTCAAGCGACGCGCCAACCGTGACCTGACGCAAGCCGTCGCGGGTTTGGTGGACGCCGTGGCAATGGCGTTTCGGCATGAGGCGGTCGATTGTGACCGCGCCTCGAGGCCTTCGATGCCTGGGGCGGGCGCAGGCCGTCGCCTGGAGGGAGTTCGTTCTCCACCTCGCGACGTCGTCAAGGTCAGGAGCCTCTTTGTTTCCGATGTCCACCTCGGGACCAGGGGATGTCAGGCCGATCGGTTGATTGACTTTCTTCGCCACCACGATGCCGAAACGCTGTTTCTGGTCGGTGACATCGTCGATGGCTGGCGCCTGAGGTCCAGTTGGTATTGGCCGACGGCGCACAATGAGGTCGTGCAGGAGCTGGTCGAGCTCGCGCGCAAGGGCAAGCGCCTCGTTTACGTCGCCGGCAATCACGACGAGTTCGTGCGCGACTATGTCGGCTCGACGTTCGGCAACGTTGAAGTGGTCGAACATGCGATTCACAGGGGTGTCGACGGCCGCGATTATCTCGTCGTTCATGGTGATCATTTCGATGTCGTCGTGCGTCACGCCCGATGGCTTGCCCTTCTCGGCGATTGGGGGTACCGGGCCGCGCTTGCCTCCAACGTATGGCTCAACAGGATCCGGAGCCGATTGGGGCTTGCTTACTGGTCGTTTTCTTCCTGGGCGAAATTGAGGGTCAAGAATGCGGTCAACCACATCGGTCAATTCGAGGAAGTGCTGTCGTCCGAGGCGAGGCGCCACGGCGTCCAGGGTGTGATTTGTGGCCATATCCACCATGCGGTGATGCATGACGACTTCGGTGTTCGCTACATCAACACCGGAGATTGGGTGGAATCCTGCTCGGGGGTTGTCGAGCACCATGATGGTCAATTCGAGATCATCCGATGGGCCGAAGCGCGGCGACACCAGATGTCAGGCGAAGCGAATCTGGTACCTTTCGCGAGGGCGGTCGCCTGATGCGCGTGCTGGTGGCAACCGACGCATGGCGTCCGCAGGTCAACGGGGTGGTTCGCTCGCTCGAGTATCTCGCAAGTGAAGCGCCGTCGCTCGGCGCCGACATCTCTTTCCTCACACCGAGCGATTTCCGGACGGTGCCGCTGCCCGGCTACAGGGAGATCCGCCTTGCTCTTGCTTCCGCACAGCGTATCGATCGCGCGATCACCGCGATGCGGCCGAACTCGGTGCACATCGCGACCGAGGGGCCCATCGGGTGGATCACGCGGCATGTCTGCCGGAAGCGCGGTTATCCATTTACGACGAGCTATCACACCCGCTTTCCGGAATATCTGGCGGCGCGGCTGCCGGTGCCGTTGAACTGGAGCTATGCGGCGTTACGCCGTTTTCACAACAGCGGCGTGGGCACCATGGTCGGCTCGCCGACGCTCGAGCAGACGCTGAAGGCGCATGGATTCCGCAACCTGATGCGATGGTCGCGCGGCGTCGATTCCGATCTGTTCCGCCCCCGCGCCGAGCGGCCGCTTGCATTCCCGACGCCGGTGTTTCTGTACGTGGGTCGCATCGCGGTCGAAAAAAATCTCGAAGGCTTCCTGAACCTCGACCTGCCGGGCTCGAAGGTTGTGGTCGGGGACGGGCCGTCGCGCGCGAGCCTGGAATCGAAATATCCGCAAGTGCACTTTCTCGGCACGCGGACGATGGAAGCGCTTGCCGATGTCTATGCATCGGCGGACGTCCTGGTCTTTCCGAGCCTCACCGATACGTTCGGGATGGTGATCCTCGAGGCCCTGGCGTGTGGTTTGCCGGTCGCTGCCTTTCCGGTGATGGGGCCGCTCGACGTCATCGGTAGATCGGGGTGCGGCTGCCTCGATGTAGACTTGCGACGCGCCGCGCTCGACGCGTTGCAGGTGCCTCGTGAAAAATGCCGGGCCTACGCTTTGACCTTTACCTGGCGGGAGAGCGTGCGGCAGTTTCTCGACAATACCAAACGGGCACATGGTGTACCGGTCGGCGCCGGACAGGCACATTGGCGCCGCTGAAGGCGGGAGTCATCATTCAAGATCGGCGGAGGCGCGCCAGGGGTCGAATTGCGATCCGGCCGATGATCAGATTTGCCGCGGCGAATAGAAGAAGCGCGAGCTGATATCGGACTGAATTCGGCTTCCAGCGACGACATCGCCACTATTGCTGCCTTGGCCTTCGAAACACCTTATCTCAAGGCGCGATCAAATGATCTTCGTGCTCGAAGGATAGCAAACGCTATGTCGCGGATCGCAGGCCTGAAGTGATCCAGATGGGCACACCGCCATCGGCAGACATGGAGGGGGATGTCATGTCGCTCGCGGGGCCTTACGTCGGAAACAGCTTGCGCAGTTCCGATTTCAGTATCTTGCCGGTCGCCGATATGGGCATCTGCTCAACGACTTCGATACGTTCGGGAATCCACCATTTGGCGACCTTGTCGCCAATGAAGCTTATCAGTGAACTCTCTTCCACCGAATCGGCATCCCTCTCCTTCTGAATGACGAGCAAGGGTTGTTCCTGCCATTTAGGATGCGGAATAAGGGCCAGCGAGATCGTGCCGGTCGATGGCGTCGTTCACTCGGCCTTGGCCACCATCGACGAGTCCGCGGTTGCGGGCGAGCCGATCCCGGTCGCGAAGACGTGCGGCAGCGCTGTTCTTTCCGGTTCGCTGAATGCGGGTGAGACGTTCGACCTGACCGTGACCGCGCCGGCCGGCGAGAGCACCTACGCTGGCATCGTGCGCATTGTAACGGCGGCACAAACGGTGAAGGCCCCCTTTGTACGGCTGGCCGACCGCTATGCGCTGATCTTTCTGCCCGTGACGCTCGTCATCGTCTTCCTGGCGTGGCTAATCTCGGGCGATCTGACCCGAAGCCTCGCTGTGCTAGTGGCGGCGACGCCTTGTCCCCTGATTCTGGCCGCACCTGTCGCCTTCATCGCCGGCGTGGCGCAAGCGGCCCGCCGCGGCATCTTGGTCAAGGGCGGAGGAGCGCTGGAGGCGCTGGCTCGCGCGCATACCGTGCTGGTTCAGGGCAGCGTGGTGATGCATGAGCGGGAGGATGAGGGTAGCGTCTATCCGCAGCTTGCGGAGGTGCTGCGCGAACGCCACGGCCTCTCGGCCTTGAGCCGCGCGCATCGCGAGATCCTGCATCTTGCGCGGCTGCTCGCTCGGATCGCGGAAGACCTGCCTCTGGAGAGAATTGACCGCTATCTTATCCGGGACGCCCAGCGGGTGATCGAAGCGATCGAAACGCTGGTACGCATGCATACAGCCCAGGAGGACGACATTTACGAGGCTGTGGCGGCCCAAGCGCCAGCTTAGGCGTACGATGCGCAAGCGGCGGGTCAGTTGGATCGGGTGCGGCAGTCCCCCCGCGTGGGGCGCAAATCGCAAACAGTCAGAAGCCATAACGGTCAAACCGAGCGGTTCTGGCGACGAGAAGGAAAGCTGAGCTGACGCATTGATCCCCCTCAATGCCCATAGCAGGCCTTTAGGCGATGATTTGGCGCAATCGCAAGTACGGCCAGAGCGGCCGCGGATCCATAGGCACGGAAATCCGCTCATGGGAGAGCCGAGCAATCGAGTTGTCCAGGTCAGGTGCTTCGGCGGTCCCGAGGGCTTGGAGGTGGTCGACGCTCGCATTCCAATGGCCGGCCGAGGCGAGGTGCGGGTTCGCGTCCTTGCCTCGAGCGTCGTGTACACCGATGTGGTGATCCGGCGCCACCTTTACCCGCAAACGATTTCTCTCCGGCCGCCTTTCGTATTGGGCTATGACGTCGTAGGGGAAATCGATCAACTGGGGCAGGACGTCACGGACTTCGAACTTGGCGACCGAGTGGCCGACATGACGGTAGTGGGCTCGAATGCCGCCTACCGCACCCTTCGGGTCGACCAGGTGACCCTTGTGCCGCCGGGCGTGGACGCGGCGGAGGCGGCGGCCTTAATCCTAAGCTGGACAACTGCCTACCAACTGCTTCACCGCGCGGCCCACGTGAAACAGGGGCAGCGCGTGCTCGTGCATGGCGCGGCCGGCGCCGTCGGCCAGGCGCTGCTCACGCTAGGCAGTATCTCGGGGCTCGATCTGTGGGGCACTGCGCGTAGCGATCACGCCGCATTGGTTCGCAAACTGGGTGGCACGCCGATTGACCAGCGCGAAGACTTTACGAAGGTCCTGCCAGGCGGATTTGATGTCGTGTTCGACGGAATCGGAGAGGACGGCTGTCGCCGCTCGTTGGCGGCACTCAAGCGCAGCGGCCTGCTCTGTGCCTACGGCTACACGGCGGGCGTACAGGCGCACCGTAGCCTGTTGGGTATCTTGACGTGGACGGCTCGCCTTTATCTGTCGGCGTGGTTATCCGGCGGCAGGCGGGTCTACTTCTACTCGATCAATTTGATGCGGGCGCGACATCCGGCGTGGTTCCGGGAGGATCTGGATCGGCTGTTCGAAATGTTGGCGACGCGCGTCATCCAACCACGCATCGCCGAGCGAATATCTTTCGCGGAAGTTGCGGAGGCGCACCGACGTCTGGAGGCGGGCGGTCTAGGGTCCGGACTCAATTGATCCACCAAGTGAGTGCGGCAGCCAAGAGGATTGCGGAGAGGAAGATATCGGCTCGCTTGTCATAGCGGGTCGCGATACGTCGGAAATCCTTGAGGCGGCAGA